>JALEHY010000058.1 GCA_022770425.1 Parvimonas sp.
TAATTATCAAAAAGAAATTATGGTATAATAACTATAAGTTTATGCCTTGTGATAAAGTTAAAGTTATTTCACCATAATTACCTCGAATTAATTATCAAAAAGAAATTATGGTATAATAGCCTTAATTTAATTATCAAATGGATTTAGTTTTATTTTGTATAATTGCATAAGAATATAAAATTAATTACAGTTATTTATTGAGGAGAATGATATGACTGACAAAGTTTTAAACGCACTTTTTGAATTGCAAGATATTGAGTACAAAAATTTTAACAAAAAACTTATTCCGAATGTTGACGAAGATTTGATTATTGGAATTAGAAGTCCTATCTTAAGAAAATTTGCAAAAAATTTTTACAAAGAAAATTATGATGAAGTTATTTTGTTTTTAAATGATTTGCCTCATAAATATTTTGAAGAAAATAATTTGCACTGTTTTTTGATAGAAAATTTCAAGCAAATAGATGTTGTTTTGGAATATACGGAAAAATTTTTGCCTTATATTGATAATTGGGCGACTTGTGATTCTTTTTCGCCTAAAATATTTAAAAAATATCCGAAAGAAGTTTATGCAAAGATTTTAGAATGGATTAAATCTGATAAACCCTATGTTGTAAGATATGGTATAGGACTTTTACTTTCAAATTATTTGGATGAATATTTTGATGTTTCTCACTTGGAGTTGCTTTGTGATATCAGATTTGATGAGTATTATGTGAAAATGATGATTGCTTGGTATTTTGCTACTGCTATTGCTAAACAGTATGATGACACTATTAAAATTTTTGAAACGAAAAAATTGGATACTTGGACACACAATAAATCAATTCAAAAATGTATTGAAAGTAGAAGAGTGAGCAACGAACAAAAGGAATATTTAAGAAGTTTAAAAATAAAAAAATAAGAAGATAAAAGATTCGTCTTAGTATTTATTCTTTAAGGAGGTTTTATGAAAGTTTTAGTTGTGGTTGATTTTCAAAATGATTTTATTGATGGAGCTTTGGGAACTGAGGAAGCAAAAAATATTGTTGATTATGTTAAAGATAAAATTAATAACTTTAAAGGAAAAATTATATATACTATGGATACTCATTTTGAAGATTACTTAGAAACAGCAGAAGGAAAAAATTTGCCGGTTGTTCATTGTATAAAGAACTCACAAGGTTGGTTAATTCGTGAAGGAGCATATAAGGAAAATTCAAAAATTTTTGAAAAAAACGGATTCGGATCTTTGGATTTGGCAAAATATTTAGTTGAGCTAAATGAAAAAGAGCGAATTGATTGTATTGAAGTATTGGGTTTATGTACAGATATTTGTGTTGTTGTAAATGTACTTTTATTAAAAACTTATTTACCTGAAGTTGAGATTGTTGTTGACAGTAAGGGCTGTGCCGGAGTTACTTCAAAAACTCATAATGCAAGTTTGGAAACGATGAAGATGTGTCAAATTAAAATTATTTAATATACTTTAAAATGGAATTTATGTAAATTTTTAAATCAATATTTAATAACAATTATTATTAAATATTGATTTATTTTTTTAAAAAATATATAATTAATAGGTAAAATTTTATAATTAAAATTAAAACATAAAGGTGGAATAGATGAAAATAAAGAGAGGAGATATCTTTTATGCGGATTTAAGTCCGGTTGTCGGTTCAGAACAAGGTGGCGTAAGACCTGTTTTGGTTGTTCAAAATGACATCGGAAATAAATACAGTCCAACAGTTATAGTTGCTGCAATTACTTCTCAGATGAATAAAGTCAAGTTACCAACTCATGTTGAAGTTTCGTCAGAGTACGGACTTCCGAAAAACTCTGTTGTATTACTTGAACAGATAAGAACGATTGATAAAAAAAGACTCAGAGAAAAAGTTGGGTATACAGATGATTTTTTTATGAGAAGGGTTAATGAGGCACTTATAAAATCTGTTGGAGTGTAGTACATAAGAGGTTTAGAATGATTGATTTAATTAAAAATATAGAGTTTGTCAAAAAAAATAAATTTGATATTGAGGCAATAGTTGAGAACAAAGAATACATTTTGAAAAATTCAAGCGAAAAATATGTTTTGAATTTATTTCCGTATGGTAAATATGGCAAAATTTGTAAAATTTGTGATTGTTTAAATATCTTTTCAGAAGATTTTGAAGGTCTTTTAGGTTATGCGGATATAGGAGCGGTTAATGAATTTCATTGTTACAGAATAATAAAATTTCTTGAAGACGAGAAAGAAAATATGAATGAAGTTGATTCATATTCCTTAGGTATTAAGATTGGAAAGTTTATTTTTGCTTTTCACAATTATTTCAAAAGTGCCGATTGCGGACGATGGAATAAGCATTACAATTACAGGATAAACAAACTTTTGCATGAGTATGGACTTGGAAATTACAGAGGAGATATTGATTATATAATTTTTGATTTTTTGGATAATAATAAAAGATATTTGAGAGACAGAGTTTGTACTACAATAATGGGGATAAACAGCATAGATGAAATAAAAGTTGACAAATTCGGTAATTTTCAAATTATTGAAGATTATAAGATCTTGAGGTCGGATTCTTATTTTGAGTTTAGGAATTTGAATTTGGATTCTTATAAAAACGAATTTTTACTTACAGGGATTATTGACGGATATTTTAATAAAAATGTACCGAGAACTTTTTTTAAACTTATGGCATTGTACAATATTGTTGAGAGTTTGTATGGGAATTTTTCCAAAGCTGTGAATAATGAAGATATTTTAAAAGATAAAATTGAAAGTATTAACCGTATGTATGATTCGTTTTCGACTGTTTTTCCTGTATGGTATTTAAATTCAAAGAATAAATTAAAAAATAAGGGGGCATAAATTGAAGTTTTTAAGAAGAACCATTCTTTTTTTGACTTTTTTACTTGTTTTGGTTTCTTGTAAGAATTCAAAGGTTGAAAAAATTGAATATAAGAAATTTTCAAGAACGTTTTTTGGTGTTTTTGATACAGAAATAGCATTTACTGCTTATTGTAAAGATGAAAAGGAATTTAATGAGTATTTCACGTTCTTGGAAAGTGATATGAAAAGGTATCATAATCTTTATAATTCATTTGAGAATGTAGATTTTAATAATATAAAAACCATAAATGATAATGCAGGGAAAAAACCTGTAGAAGTTGATAGAGAGATAATAGAGTTGTTAGAATTTTCTATTGACAGTTATAAAAAAGTTTCTGATAAAAACAGCGTTGCCATAGGAGCAGTTACCTCATTATGGAAAACAC
Organism: Parvimonas sp.; assembly: GCA_022770425.1. Taxonomy (GTDB): domain Bacteria; phylum Bacillota; class Clostridia; order Tissierellales; family Peptoniphilaceae; genus Parvimonas. The sequence continues at coordinate 3,262 of JALEHY010000058.1, forward strand.
AAAAGGATTTGGCGGTTGATTTACAAGGACAGTTACCAAACGGAGAAAAAATTTCACAGGCTTTAAATCATATAAACATTGACAATATTGTTATAGATAAGGTAAATAATACAGTTTACTTAAAAGATGAATTTATGAAATTGGATGTAGGAGCTATTGCAAAGGGATATTCTGTTGAAAAAGTTATAAACAAGTTGAAAGACAAAGGACTTAAAAATTTAATCATTTCAGCAGGCGGAAATGTTAAAGCAATTGGAACTCCTAAGGAAAAAGACAAAAATAAATGGGGAATAGGAATTCAATTACCTAAGTACGACAGCGGAAATATTGAAATAAAGGATGTAATTTTTTCAGAGGAAACCTGTGCTGTTACGAGCGGTGACTATCAAAGATTTTTTTATGTTGACGGAAAAGTGTACAATCACATAATTGATCCTAAAACAGGGTATCCGAATGACAAGATAAAAAGTGTAACGGTTTTATATAAAGATTCCGCTATGGCAGATTTTCTGTCAACTTCACTGTTTTTACAAACAGTTGAAGAAGGGAAAGAAACTCTTTCAAAAATTCCGGGAGCTGAAGCGTTTTGGATTTTACCTGACGGAAGTGTTGATTACACAAAAGGAATGGAAATAATGTTGAAAAGTAAAGGAGCAACCAATAAATAAAAAGCTAAGAACTTAAATTGATGTGAACCCTTAAATCCGGACAAAGGATTTGGGGGTTTTTGTATGTCAAAATATGATATAAATTTAAAAATAAAAGTCATTTTTTGATAAAGGTATGTAAGGTAGGATAATTTAAAAGGAATGTCTTATATTAATTATAGATTACATTCCTTTGAATAATTTATTTAACTGTCCGTGTTTTTGGGTTCGGCTCAATTACTTAGCTTTTTATAATTTCTTCATGTTTACAATTTGGACAAGTAATTTTTATTTTTCCTTTACCTCTTGGAACTCTTAATTCTTTTTTGCAATTTTTGCATTTAAAGTATTTATAGTTTTTTAGATCCTTTGATTTGAATTTTAAAAGTTTTGCATAAATTGGAGAAAAAAAGTTGAAAAATTTAATTTGCTCCATTGCACGTTTTCTCTTATTTTTAGAAAATGCTCTTAAAAACACGATTAATAACAGTATAAGAGAAGTAACAGAAAGTACGTTGCTTTTTTTAAACAAATTTATTATTGAAATTCCTATTGAAAAGTAAAATATTATTAGGTTTAAAATATCAAATCCGTATCTTTCTTTCATAAAATTTAAAAATTTTTCTTTCATATAAAACACCTCTTAGTTTTTTTTACCCAAATATAAAATTTTAACTATCATTAATTATAAATAAAATTAAAAAATATGTTTTAAAATTGTAAATTCGGTTAGAAATATATTATATATTTTTGTTACTTGATTAAATTTTTAAAATTTAGTATAATGTAGCTAATAAAGGGGAGTAGCTAATTTGTTTGGTCGTCAATACGGTTTATCCCGGCTAAACACCTAAAACTCATAGGAAGCAAGACCTTTGTTTAATTTTATTAAACGAGGTTTTTTTTATGCAAAAAACCTTGCAAGGAGGTAAAAATGTTTTGGTATAACAAAAGTGCTGATGAATGTATCAGAGAGCTTGAAAGTGATAAAATAAACGGACTTTCAAGTGAAAAAGCAAAAGAACTTTTAGAAAAAAACGGAAGGAACGAACTTAAACAAAAAAATAAAAAGTCACTTCTTTCAAAATTAGTAGATCAATTTAAAGACCCTATGATTTTAATTTTGTTAGGAGCTTGTGTTCTTTCTTCAGCTGTTGGAGAAATAACAGATGCAATTATAATTATTGCGATAGTTATTTTAAATGCAATTCTTTCACTAAATCAAGAGGGAAAGGCGGAAAAAGCGATAGAGGCTTTACAAAAAATGGCAAGTCCTACGGCTAAAGTTTACAGAGACGGAAAGCTTGTTCATATTCCATCTTATGAAATTGTAGTTGGAGATATTGTAGAGCTTGAAACGGGAGATATTATTCCGGCAGATTTAAGACTTATAGAAAGTGTAAATTTGAAAATTGACGAAGCTTCTTTGACAGGAGAATCTGTACCTGTTGAAAAATTTGCCCAAGAAATTTATGAAGGCGAAATGGAAATAGGCGATAGAGAAAATATGGCTTATTCTTCAACCATAGTTTCTTATGGAAGGGGGCTTGGTATTGTAATTTCAACCGGAGAAAATACAGAAATCGGTAAGATAGCAACGACTTTAGATTCTTTTGAAGACGAAGAAACACCTCTTCAAAGAAAATTGGCAGGACTTTCAAAATCTTTAGGATTAATTACAATAGGAGTTTGTCTTGTCGTTTTTGCAGTAGGACTTTTATATAAACAGCCGTTTTTACTTATGTTGTTAACTGCAATATCTCTTGCGGTTGCTGCCGTTCCTGAAGGACTTCCGGCTATTGTAACAATTGTTCTTTCACTTGGAATGACAAGAATGGCGAAAAAAAATGCAATAGTAAAGAAACTTTTAGCTGTTGAAACTTTAGGAACTACAACTGTAATTTGTTCAGATAAAACGGGAACTCTTACTCAAAATGAGATGACTGTAAAAAAAGTTTTTGTAAATAATACCGTTTTTGATGTTGAAGGAACCGGATATGATCCTATAGGGAATATTTTATCATCAGGAAAAGTTGTTGATTTTAATAAAAATGATGAATTATTAACTATTTCAACGATTTCTACACTTGTAAATGATGCAAAATTAATAAAAGAAGATAATTTGTATAAAATTATAGGAGATCCGACAGAGGGTGCTTTACTTACTCTTTCTGAAAAAATGAATATAAAAAGAGAACAATTAAATGTTGAACATAGTAGAATTGCAGAAATTCCTTTTGATTCTACAAGAAAAATGATGACAACATTTAACGAAAATTTATTAAATGAAAAAATTGTTTCTTGTACAAAAGGAGCTCCTGACATTGTAATTGATAATTGTAAATATATTTTGATTGACGGACAAGAAGTTGAAATGACCTCAGAATTAAAAGAAAAAATTTTAAATCAAAATACTGAATTTGCAAAATCAGCTCTTAGAGTTTTAGCCTTTGCGTATAGAAAATTTGAATCTTTACCAAATGAATTAACTACTGAAAACATAGAGAAAGATATGATTTTTGTAGGTCTTATGGGAATGATTGACCCTGCAAGACCTGAAGCGAAAGAAGCCATTAAAAAATGTAAACAAGCAGGTATCGTTCCTATAATGATTACAGGAGATTATTTGGAAACGGCTGTTGCTATCGCAAAAGATTTGGGAATTTTAGATGAAGGTTCAAAAGCTATTATGGGTAGGGAACTTAATAAAATGACTGAAGAAGAAATTTGTGAAGTTGTAAAGACGACAAGAGTTTTTGCACGTGTAAGCCCTGAAAATAAAGTACAGATAGTGAGTGCTTTAAAGAAAAACGGTCACATTGCCGCAATGACAGGAGATGGAGTAAACGATGCTCCGGCTATAAAAAAAGCGGATATTGGTGTGTCAATGGGAATTACAGGAACAGATGTTGCAAAAAATACTTCAGATGTAATTTTAACCGATGATAATTTTGCAACGATAGTTTCTGCTGTTCATGAAGGACGTATAATTTATTCAAATATTAAAAAATTTGTCGGATTTTTACTATCTTGTAATGTTGGGGAAATTTTAATAGTTTTAATTTCTATACTTTTAAATATTCCGGTTCCTTTCATTCCTATTCAATTACTATGGCTTAACTTGGTTACTGACAGTTTCCCTGCATTAGCACTTGGAGTTGAAAAAGGTGATGAAGATATAATGGAAATTCCACCGAGAAATCCTAATGAACCTATATTGGATAAGTCAACGATGTATGGAATAATTTCTCAAGCAATAGCTATAACTGTTGCAACACTTGCGTCATATTACTATGGAATATACCATTATCCTAATCATATTGAAGGAGCAAGAACAGTTGCGTTTTTCACTTTAGTAACTGCAGAACTTTTGAGAAGTTATTCAGTGAGAAGCAGTAGGTATACACTTTTCCATATCGGAATATTTTCAAATAAAACACTTGTTTACGGAACATTACTTTCATTTGTTATGATGCTTGTAGTAATATATGTTCCTTTCCTACAACCTTATTTTGAAACTGTAACACTTGGTGTAAAGGAATTATCCGTTGCAATTCCACTTGCTTTTATTCCTTTTGCGGTTGCTGAATTATCAAAGATTTTTTTAGGAAAACATAAATAAAAAAAGATGAGTTTACTCATCTTTTTTTGTTGGAAATAATTATGTAAATAATAGTTAAACTTGTGGAAATATTTTAGTTATTATTTTTAATTTAATGTTGTAAGATTGTTTTTTATGGTTAAATTGTGTTAAAATATCCTTAAATAGTCGGTTAAATAGGAGGAAATTATGAATAAAGAAAATTTAGACTTAAAATTTGGTGATTATAATTATGTTCGTCCTGATTTTGAGAAACTTAAAGATGATATCAGAACTTTAACTGAAAGGATCATAAATGCTAAGACGAGTGAAGAAGCAATCGAAACTTATAATGATTTTATTGAAGCGGGAACAGATGCTGACAGTATGATTAATTTAGCGAGTATAAAAAATTCTATTGATACTAAGGACGAATTTTTTGATAAAGAAATGCGAGTTATCCAAGAAAACGCTCCGAAAGTTCAAGAGGTTGAAGTTGAATATATCAGAGCGTTTGTAAATAGTAAATTTAGAAAAGAACTTGAAGAAAAATTCGGTGTTTATTTATTCCAAAAATATGAAAATTATCTGTTGACTTTTAACCCGTCAATTATGGATGATTTGGTTGAGGAATCAAAAGTTGTTATGGAATATCAAAAACTTTTATCTTCCTGTTCAAAAGAATGGAACTCAGAAAAATTAAACATCACTCAACTTACTAAATACACTCAAGATTCAGATTCTGATGTAAGAAGAAAAGCTACAAATCTTATTTCGGAAATTTATGAAGAGCAAACTGATAAATTGGATGAAATTTATGATAAAATTGTTAAGATAAGAGATAGAATGGCTAAAAAATTGGGTTATAAAAATTTTATTGAACTTGGTTATAAAAAAATGGGAAGAGTTGATTATAATGCAAAAGATGTTGAAGAGTATAGAAAACAAATCGTAGAAACTATTGTTCCTATTTGTAATAGATTAAGAGAAGAACAAAGAGAAAGAATTGGATTGGATAAACTTACTTTTTATGATGAACCGATATTTTTTAGTTCAGGAAATCCTACGCCGCACGGGGGAAAAGATTGGATGCTCGAAAGAGCGGAAAAAATGTACAGTGAGTTATCTTCTGAAACTAAAGAGTTCTTTGACTTTATGAAAACAAAAGATTTACTTGACTTGGATGCCAAAGCAACAAAGGCAGCCGGCGGGTATTGTACCTACTTGAGAAAATGGAGAAGTCCTTTTATATTTGCAAATTTTAACGGGACAACCCACGATGTTGAAGTCTTAACTCATGAAGCCGGACACGCTTTTCAAGTTTTTTCATCAAGAGATTATATTCCTGAATACACTTGGCCGGGAATGGAATCTGCTGAAATTCATTCAATGAGTATGGAATTTTTAACTTGGCCTTGGATGGATTTATTCTTTGAAGAAGAAGCCGATAAGTTCAAATATAAGCATATAACTCATTGTTTGATGTTTTTACCTTATGGTGCGTTAGTAGATGAATTCCAACATGTTGTATATGAAAATCCTGAGCTTTCTCCAAAAGAAAGACGTGCAAAATACAGAGAATTGGAAAAAAAATATTTACCGTATAGAGATTATGACGGAATAAAAGTTCTTGAAGAAGGCGGTTTTTGGTTCAGACAAAGACATATATATCAGATGCCGTTTTACTATATAGATTATACTTTGGCTCAAGTATGTGCTTTCCAATTTTGGAATAAAGACAGAAATGACCATAAGAGTGCATTTTTGGATTATTTAAAACTTTGTAGAACAGGAGGGACAAAACCGTTCTTACAACTTCTTGAAGTTGCAAACTTAGAAAATCCGTTTATAAACGGAACAATAAAAAAAGCTGTTGAACCGATAGAAGAATATCTAAATTCTGTTGATGCAAGTAAATTTTAAATAAAAATTTAAATTTGAAACACTCCTTTATTACTAACATTAAGATTTTGCGATATATAAAATAAATGTAGTATATGGGGAGTGTTTTTGTGTTTGTATTGTAAAAAAATAACGTTTGTTATATAATAAAAATATTAAGGAGGTCTGTATGTATAGAATTATCGGTATTGCATTTTCCGTTTTTTTCTCAGTATTATTTATATTTAACGGAATAAAAAATATTAAAGGTTACGGATTAAGAGAAATATTTAATAAAGACGAATTAATTGAAATAACTGATTATAAACACGAGAAAAAAATTTTGAAATTTTTTTCAATCGCAAATTTTGTATGTGCAGCTGTAGTTTTCCTTGTAGCAATAAGTTTATATGTTGATAAATTAAATAATTCTAAGATGATTTGGATATTTTATACAGTTTTAACAGTTGTTATATCAATAAACAGTATTGTTAAAATAATATGTGTGCACCCGAATTATAAATTTAAAAATACAGTAATTTATTTAGTGCAATTACTTTTTATAATTTTTTGTTTTTATATTAATCCATCCTACAATTTTACATATGATAAAGTTATGCGAGAATATTCTTACAAAATAGAAGTAAAAGGATTTGATCAAAATTTTGTTGAAGAAATTGAAAAAGGAAATACGAAAGAAGTTAGTGAAGGAGACATATCCAATTTGCAAAAAACAGATGAAAGAGTTGAATTTTATAATGAAAGCGGAAAATATTTAGCAGAAGCAACTGTTTTTATAGGAGATATCAATTCAAAGAATATTAAAAACATAAAAATTTATAAACTTTTTAATACTTATTTTTACTATGTAAAATAGTCGTGAATTATTACAAAAAATTAATATATTTGTTTTTAAAAAAGAGATGTTTATTAAAAAATTTTAAAAAGACATCTCTTTTATTTGTTTTATAAAATGCTTATAGTTTTAAATAAATATTTAGTATAGGGTCTTAATATTTTACAGGGGTAAAAATGACCCGATACAAATGTTTAAATTTATTTGTTTTTTAAAAATTTTTTGATAAAAAAGTATAGATTTTTTTTTATTTTTTGAATATAATTAGCTTGAACTTTGTTCACAAAACTTTTATTTTATTTAGGAGGATTAAATGAAAAAGAAATTTTTGGCGCTTATGTTGTCAGCTTTAATGATAGGAGCTACTGCTTGTGGCGGAAATACAAAAAAAACCGAGTCAAATAAAGAAATGACTGCAAATGAAGAAATAACAGGAAAAGTTAGAATTTATACTTCAATGTATGAAGATATAATTGCAGGAATGAAACCTGAGCTTAAAAAGAAATTTCCAAAGTGTGATATTGAATTTTTCCAAGGAGGAACCGGAACTCTTCAAACTAAAATAGCGGGAGAAATAGAAGCCGGAAAACTTGCTTGTGATATAATCATGGTTGCAGAACCTTCTTATGCTTATGAATTGAAAGAAAAGAAAGTATTACATAAATTTGAAATAGAAAATAAAGATAAGTTGGCTTTTGATTATGATAAAGAAGGATATTGGTATCCGGTAAGAATTTCAAATATGGTTTTGGCTTACAATCCGGATAAGACAAAGAAAGAAGCTGTTGCACAAAGTTTTAAAGAATTTGCCGAAAAAGAAAGTTTAACCGGAAAAATTTCAATGTCAGATCCGTTGAAATCAGGAACTGCTCTTGCAGCTATCGGAGGATTAAAAGATAAATACAAAGATGAGTACTTTACGAACTTATCTAAAAGAAAAGTTGCGGTTGAGGCAGGTAGTGTTGCCTTGACAAAACTTGAAACAGGAGAGATGGATGAACTTATGATTCTTGAAGAATCCGTTTTAAAGAAAAGACAAGAAGAAAATTCTTCTTTAGAAGTTATTTATCCTACTGACGGAACAATTGTAGTACCTTCACCTATTATGGTAGTGGACGAAAAATTAACAGAAAATAAAAATACAAAAGCTGCTGAAGCTATTTCAAAATGGTTTTTATCAGAAGAAGGACAATCTTTTATTGTTAAAGGTTGGATGCACTCTGTTTTAAAAGATTACAAAGAAGTACCTTTTGATGCTATAAAAACTTCAGAAATTACAGCTAACAGTACAAAGGTTAATTGGGAACAACTTGTTAAAGACAGAGATTCTTTAAGAAAGATGTTTACAGATACAATTGGTAAAAGATAGATAGCAAAGGGGGAGTTTTTCTCCCTTTTGTTGATTGAGAGGTTTATATTTTTATGCAAAATACAAAAATAAAATTTAGAATAGATATAAAATGGGTTATAATGTTGTCGATCGTAGCACTTTTGCTTTTTTTTGAAGTGTTTCCGCTTTTGTATCTGTTTGTTAAATCGGTATTTCCTGAGGGCAGTTTCACTTTGGATGCTTTTAAAAGGGTTTATAGTTATGATGTAAATTTTATTGCTATAAAGAACACTCTTGTAACAGCGGTTGCCACTACAATTTTTGGAATGTTAATCGCATTTCCTCTTGCATTTTTAGTCGGAAGAACTAACCTTTACGGAAAGAAAATATTTAGAACGATGTTTGTTGTAACTTATATGGTTCCTCCTTATGTAGGAGCTATGGCTTGGCTTAGACTTTTAAATCCGAGAGTTGGAACTTTGAACATATTAATTCAAAAAACTTTCGGACTTAGTTCACCATTGTTTAACATTTATACTATTTGGGGAATGATTTGGGTTTTAACTTGCTTTTATTATCCTTATGCGTTTATAACAATTTCTCGTGCAATGGAAAAAATGGATCCGTCACTTGAAGAGGCTGCAAGAATTTCAGGGGCGTCTCCTTTAAAAACTTTGTTTACAATAACTATTCCTATGATGACACCGAGCTTAATCGCTGCGGGACTTTTGGTTTTTGTAACTGCTGCGTCTTGTTACGGAATTCCTTCAATAATCGGGGCACCGGAACAAATACATACAGTTACAACCAGAATTATCGAATTTGTTCATCTTGGAAGTGACGGTATCGTTGATGCAACGACTTTAGCGGTGTTCTTGATGATAATTGCAAATATAGTTTTATATGTATCTACATTTGTACTCGGAAAGAAACAATTTATAACTATGAGTGGGAAATCTACAAGACCTACAATAGTTGACTTGGGGAAATGGAGAATTCCTCTTACAGCATTAGTTTCACTTTTTGCTTTAGTAGTTGTTATAATTCCTTTTGTAACAGTTGCTCTTACTTCTGTAACTGTAAATATGGGTAAATCAGTTTTTGCACCGAGAAATATTTCATTTAAATTTTGGCAACAAATGATTACAAGAGATAGTATAATAAGTTCTACAATGAACAGTTTAATTGCTGCTTGTGCAGCTGCATTTTTAGGAATTATCATTTCTTGTATGATGGCATATCTGCTTGAAAGAACAAATGTAAAGGGAAGAAAAATTCCTGATTTTTTGATCACAGTCGGTTCAGGAACGCCAAGTATAGCAATAGCACTTGCTTTGATTATGACTATGAGCGGTAATTTTAAAATAAATATTTATAATACGATTTACATTATGATTATTGCATATATGATTAAATATATGCTTATGGGAATGAGGACGGTTGTCTCAGGAATGAGTCAGGTACATCCGTCGCTTGAAGAGGCGGCACAAATTTCCGGAGCGAGTTGGCTTAGAATGATTAAAGATGTTACTATGCCACTTATTATGCCGTCAATAGTTGCAGGTATATTTTTGATTTTTATGCCTTGTTTTTATGAACTTACTATGAGTACGCTTTTATACTCATCACATACAAAGACAATAGGATTTGAACTTTATAATTATCAAACATACCATAGCCAACAGATTGCGAGCGTATTAGCCACTGCTATTTTGATATTTGTATTAGTGGTTAATTGGATTTTAAATAAACTTACAAAAGGTCAGTTTTCAATTTAGGAGGAAAAATGTCAACAGTTACGATAAAAAAAATAAGTAAGTCATTTGGAGAGGTTGAGGTGTTAAAACCTTTCACAGATACTTTTGAAGATGGAGAATTTATAACTTTATTAGGTCCGTCAGGTTGTGGAAAAACTACAATGTTAAGACTTATAGCCGGTTTTGAAAAGCCTACAAGCGGAGAAATTTCAATAGGAGATAAAGTGGTTTCCGGAGGAAAAACTTTTGTTCCTCCGGAAAAAAGAGGAATAGGGATGGTGTTTCAATCTTATGCAGTTTGGCCACATATGAATGTTTTTGATAATGTTGCATATCCTCTTAAAATTTCAGGATTGAAAAAAGAAGAAATAAAGGAAAGAGTTGAAAAAGTCTTAGAGATTGTTCACCTTTCTCAGTATAAAGACAGAATTCCTTCAGAACTTTCAGGAGGACAACAACAAAGAGTTGCACTCGGAAGAGCATTAGTTGCAAGACCTAAATTGTTGTTGTTAGATGAGCCTCTTTCAAACTTAGATGCAAAACTTAGGGAAGAAATGCGTTTTGAAATAAAAGAAATACAAAAGAGATTAGGGATAACCGTTGTTTATGTAACTCATGACCAAATTGAAGCTATGACTATGAGTGATAGAATTATTTTGATAAATAAAGGTGTTGTACAACAAATAGGAACACCTGAAGAAATTTACAGAAATCCTAAAAATCCTTTTGTTGCAAATTTTGTCGGACGTGTTAATTTTATAAAAGGAATTGCAAAAGACGGATATGTTGAACTTGCAAATACAGAAAAAAAATTACCTTATGACGGAGAAAAACAAGGTAATGTAATAGTTGCTATAAGACCTGAAGCACTTAGAATTGACGAAAAAGAAGGAACTATTGATGCAAAACTTGTAAGTCAATTTTATCTTGGTGATGTAAATGACTGTAAAGTTGATTTAGGAAACGAAAATATTGTCAGAGTTATTGACCATGTTGAAACTTACGGAGTTTACAACGAAAATGAAAATATAAAACTTCGTATAAAGAATTTTATGGTTTTTGAGGATGACGGAAAAGATTACACAAAAATTATAACTTAATAAAATTTAATTTTAATTGAAAAACTGTTGATGAAAAAACATCAACAGTTTTTTATTTTTTATATTTCATTTTCTTTAAAAAATAGATAATAACCCATATATTTGTGAGTATAATTAAAATAACTCCAGATCCATATATTATTTTTAGAATTATAGAATTGCTATCTATGTAACTTCTTCCATCAAAATAACAACCTATAAGTAAGGCGTTGATTGAAATATATGTAAATATTAATATTTTTAACAAAATGTTAATATTTATATCACGCAGAATTACGAAAAAAACAAATATAATTATTAAACTTAAAATCCAACTAAAAATACTTAATATTATTTCTATTAAATTTTTAGGTTTTTCAAAACCTTGCCATAAAATTAATTTTAAAATATTAGTATTCATTTCTGCAACTATACACAGACATAGCTATCGAAGCAGCGCTAAAAAATATATTTGTTGCTTTTCCGGCATCTTTCCTTACTTGTATCATAGCACTATATATTATTTTACCGGCTGCTAACCAAGAACCGCCAGCTAAAGCTGTAATTAATCCTTTTCTTGCCTCTCCGTCTAAAAAATCAAGTACTCCGTAAGTTTGATCTTTTAAAACACACCATAAGAAAGTGTTTAAACTTCTTGTTCTAACACTATGTAGAACAAATTTAGCAAAATCATCACCGCTCAAAGCTTTTTGTTTTAGCAGATAAAGGTTTGTAACAACATAATTTCCGCTATCATCAAAATGGCCTACAGTTTCAAAATAAAATTTCAATTCTTCTGCATAACTTGAAATAACATCTTCTTCATCATTTTTTTTCGTTGCATATACTTTGTTTGAATCAAAGGTACAATTAACAATAGGAGTAAGACCTAAAGAAACTGCGAAAAACAAACTAAGCATTCTTTTTGATTTTGTCATGACACACCTCCTAAAAATTTTTAGTACGATTGTACTATAATTTTATTATACCAATAAAAAAATATTTTACAAGATTGATAATTTTTCTTAAAATATGATATTATTATATAATTAGTGTTTTTAGAAACCATTAAGAATTTATTTTAATAATATTCTGACAAATATTCCGACCAATCAAATAAATGATTGATTTTCTTTTTACATTTGTTAAAGTAAATCCATTATTTTAAATTTATTAAGTTATGATTTAGATTTAGAAATTTATTCGATAAAAAACGGGTTTTATAGAACAGATGTTAATCTTATAGAGGTAATTAATCATTTAATTTTAAAGAATAAAAAAGCAAAGGTATAGTTATCCCTTTGCTTTTTATTTTAGGAACTTTTTAAAATTTTTAGAAATTTTAGAGTTTAATTTTATAGAAATTATTTTTGTTTTTTGATATAATAATGTGGGCGAGGGGGCGTTTGTATGAAAAAAATTGTTGAAGAGCTTGTTAAATGGTTACAAAATTCAGTTAAAGAAGCAAATTGTAAAGGTGTAGTTTACGGTCTTAGCGGTGGAGTTGACTCTGCTGTTGTGGCAGGACTTTGTAAACTTGCTTTTGGTGATAATGCTTTAGCTGTTATGATGCCTATAAATAGTTTGGAATCTGATGAAACGGATGCAAGACTTGTTGTGGATAAATTTTCGTTAAATGTTGAGAAAGTTGATTTATCAAATACATTTTCAGAAATGAAAAATGTATTTGAAAAAGGAGATAATTCTATGGCTTATGCTAATATAAAACCGAGACTTAGAATGACAACTCTTTATTATTATGCACAACTTAAAGGATATTTGGTTATCGGAACAAGTAATAAATCTGAATTTACAGTCGGATATTTTACAAAGTACGGTGATAGCGGCTCTGATTTGATGCCACTTGTTGATTTTACTAAAAAAGAGATTTATGAACTTGCAAAATATTTGGAAATACCCGATAAAATTATTCAAAAGCCACCAAGTGCAGGTCTTTTCGAAAATCAGACAGATGAAGATGAAATGGGTTTTTCTTATGATGATTTAGAAAAATATATAAATAATAAACCGTTACAAAATGAAATAAAAATTAAAATTGAAAAAATGATTAAAATATCAGAGCATAAAAGATGCTTTGCCAAAGGATATTATAGGAGGTAAGTATGTCAGGACATAATAAATGGAGTACGATTAAACATAAAAAAGGGAAAGAAGATGCAAAGAGAGGTAAAATTTTTACAAAACTTGCACGTTCTATAATTGTTGCTGTAAAGGAGGGAGGAGCTGACCCTGAGTATAACCCTTCATTAAAGACGGCTATCGAAAAAGCAAAGGCTGAAAATATGCCTAACGATAATATTGAAAGAGCTTTGAAAAAAGGTTCCGGAGAAGGCAGTGCGAGTAATTACGAAACAATAATATACGAAGGATATGGTCCTGAAGGAGTTGCTGTTGTAGTTGAATGTTTGACTGATAATAGAAATAGAACTGCTCCTGACGTAAGACATGCATTTGATAAACATGGTGGTAATTTAGGACAAAGCGGTTCGGTTTTATTTATGTTTGAGAAAAAAGGTCTTATTGAAATCACAACAGAACAAGCTGAGGAAGATGAACTTATGGATTTTGCTTTAGAAAACGGTGCGAGTGATTTTGAATCAGACGAAGAAGTTTATACTATTTATTCAGAAGTTTCCGAATTTATTTCTCTAAGAGATGCGTTACAGGAAAAGGGATATACTTTTACAGCTTGCGACTTGGAATATGTACCTACAAATTATTCACAAATTTCAAGCGAAGAAAATATAAAAAAAATGATTAAGATGATAGATCAACTTGAAGATAATGATGATGTTCAAAATGTTTATCATAATTGGGACGTTCCTGAAAACTTAGATATTGATTAGTATGAAAAGATTAAGTTCAATAGTTATTTCTCTTTTTATTGTATTTGGAGTGTTTTTGTATTTGATTGACTTTATGGCGTTGGATCTTTCGTACTATAATAATTTTCATAAGCAATACAATATATCGGAAAGCACAGGCCTTTCTGATGAGTGGATAAATGAGGCGAGTGGTTCATTAGTAAAGTTTTTAAAAAACGGTGATGAAGATATTTTGAAAAATAATTTTAATTCTAAAGAAATTTCTCATATGAGAGATGTATATTTTCTGTTTAAATTGAATAGATTTGTATATAAAACATTGATTTTTACCGCTATAATTTTTATTCTTTACAAAATGAATTTTAAAGACGGAGAATTTTTTAAATCTATGAGTAAAAATTTTTTAAAAGTATATTTTACAATAATTGCATTATTTGGGGTTTGTGCCTTGTTCTTTTCGGAGAGCTTTATATATTTTCATAAAATATTTTTTACAAATGATTTATGGCTATTGGATTATGACACGGATATGATGATTAGGATTTTGCCTGAAGAATTTTTCTTTACACTTTTTACAAATGTGATGGTGCTTGCTACGATAATCAACATTTGTGTTTATTTGTTTTTTTATATGAAAGGAAGTAGTGATAGATATGGAAATTAAAATAGATAAAGTTGCGTTTCGGATTTTCGGAATAGATATAATGTGGTATGCCATTATAATTCTTACGGGAGTTATGTTTGGGTTGTATGTTGCTAATAAAAATGCTAAACTTAGAAATATAGAAGAAGATGAAATTTCAAATTTGTTATTTTTTGCGCTTCCTATCAGTGTTATCGGTGCAAGGATATACTATGTTATTTTTGAGTGGGAAAATTACAAAGGAAATTTTATTTCTATGATAAATATAAGAGAAGGTGGACTTGCGATTTACGGAGCGGTTATAGCATCTGTAATTGTCGTTTATTTCTTCAGCAAAAAGAAAAATATAAATGTAAGAGACTTGCTTGATGTTTGTGCACCGGGTCTTATTTTAGGACAAGCAATCGGCAGATGGGGAAATTTTGTTAATCAAGAGGCACACGGTACTGAAACTGATTTGCCTTGGGCGGTTATAATAGAAGGGAAAAAATATCATCCTACTTTTCTATATGAATCTTTGGGGAATTTTTTAATTTTTGGTTTTTTGATGATTTATATGAGGAAATATCAAAAAAAGAAAGGGGAGATAATTCTTCTTTATGCTATTCTTTACGGAGGATTAAGATTTTTTGTTGAAGGATTAAGAACTGACAGTCTTATGTTTTTGGGACTTAGAATTTCACAAGTTGTATCTGTAATAGGAGTTTTGGTCGGAGTAATTCTTTTTGTGTTAAACAGAAAGTACGGAAAAGATATTTAATTTAAAAGTTTAGAAAAATTTTAAAAATAAAAAAATAATTGAAACTATCAGGATTTATTTTCTTGGTAGTTTTTTTGTTGCTAATTTTGATAAAAATTTTAAAAAAATTTTTAATTTTTTACTCCAAATTACTCCACAAAATAAAAAAAGTCAGTATTAACGTTGAAAAATAAACATTTAATCTATTATTTTTAATTTAAAATATATTTTTAAAAAAATATTAAAATGCTTGCAAAATGTGATAAAATAGTATAGAATATAAGTGTATCTATATATTGTGGTTTAATATGGAGCAAAATGGAGTAATTATTATGGAGGTGATGGCATTGTTTATTGGAGATTTTCCACATACGTTAGATGATAAAGGTAGATTAATTATGCCATCAAAATTCAGAAATGAATTAGGAAAGAGCTTTGTAGTTACTCGTGGACTTGAAGGTTGCTTATTTGTATTCACTGAAGAAAAGTGGATTGATTTTACAAATAAATTAAATTCAAGAGGATTAAGTCAAAAAGATATACGTTCAATCACAAGATTTTTTTGCAGTTGTGCGATGACATCGGATTTAGATAAACAGGGACGATTTTTATTAAACAAAGATTTAAGAAGTCATGCCGGTATCGAAAGAGATGTAATTGTTGTGGGAGTTTCAGACAGAATTGAAATTTGGGCGAAAGAAAGATGGAGCGAATACTGTGACAGTGAGTACAGTGATGAAAATGTAATATCTGAAAAATTTGACGGACTTGATTTTTAAGGATTAGTTATGGAATTTAAACATATACCGATAATGTTAAATGAAGTTATTGATAGCTTAAATATAAAACCGGATGGGATTTATGTAGATTTAACGGTTGGGGGCGCAGGTCATTCAACCGAGATACTTAAAAAACTTACAACAGGAAAACTAATTTGTGTTGATCAAGATGAAGAAGCACTTTCAGTTGCTAAAGAACGACTTGAAAAGTTTTCAAAAAATGTGTTTTTTTATAGAGGAAATTTTGAAAATTTTTCACTTATTTTAGATTTTTTCAAAATTGAAAGTGTAGACGGAGTTCTCTTAGATATAGGAGTATCATCTTATCAAATTGATAACGGACAAAGAGGTTTTTCTTATATGATAGATGCACCGCTTGATATGAGAATGGACAAGAGTGTTGAAAAAAATGCTTTTGATGTGGTTAATTACTACTCTAAAGATGATTTGGAGTACATTTTCTATAAGTTCGGTGAAGAAAAGTGGACAAAAAGAATAGTAGAATTTATTATTAATGAAAGAAAGACCAAGCAGATAAAAACTACCTTTGAGTTGGTTGATATAATAGAAAAAGCTATACCTAAAGCGGTTCGTGCTAAAGGTGGTCATCCTGCTAAGAGAGTTTTTCAAGCTATAAGAATAGAAGTGAACAGAGAGCTTGAAGTTATTGAAAAAGTAATACCTGATATTGTTGATAGACTGAATAAAGATGGCAGACTAAGTATTATAACTTTTCATTCGTTAGAGGATAGAATTGTAAAAGATGCTTTTAAAGAGTTGGCGAAAGGGTGTATTTGCCCGAAAGAACTTTATGTTTGTGTTTGTAATAACAAACCAAAGATTAAGATTTTAACAAAAAAGCCGATTGTTCCAACTGATGAAGAAATCAATTATAATTCGAGGTCTAAGAGTTCTAAACTGAGAGTTTGTTCCAAACTTTAGGAGGTTGATTTATATGAGCACAGCTCAAGTTAAATATATGAAAGTTTCAAATGAGAGAATTTTAGAGTTGCAAAACAGACAAAAAGCCAACGGAATTACCAGAAAATCCAGTTTGTATAAAAATATTACACTGTTCTTGTTTACATCTGTTACAGTTGCATTTAGTGTAATAATTTTATATGGATATTTAAATATTGCTCAACAAAATAGAAAAATAAATACACTAAACTCTGAAATTCGCTCATTAGAAACAGAAAGAGACGACTATAACATACAACTTGAACCTTATAAATCTGTAGAAAGAATTGCAAAACTTGCAAGGCTTAATTATAATATGGATTTTCCTAAAAAGGAACAAGTTAAGTATTTGGACAAGGTTGAATAACCTAAACAAGAGGAGTTTAAATGAGAAAAAAGCAAAATATTATTAAAGATAAAACAGTCTCTTCTCGTTCGGCTGTTTTATTTTTTGTTTTTATATTAATTTTTGGAATAATTATCTTTAAATTAGCATATTTACAACTTTATTCCAAAAATAAATACAGGGTTGAAGAATTTAAAGATTCTATGAGTTACACTGTACTTGAGGCGAAAAGAGGTACAATTTATGACAGAGATGCAAATACTTTAGCCAAAAGTATAAATGTATATAACGGTTATTTTTCAACTTACGATTATAATTTATATAAAAAATATGATGAAAAATTAAAAACCAAAGAAACTCAAAAATTAGATAAAATTTTTGAACTTTTGCAGTTAAATAAAGAAGAGGTTTTTTCAAAAGCGGAAGAATATAATAATTTGCTTATAAAAACTGAATTGACCGAAGAAGATAAGGCACTTGTCAAAGGACAAAATACATTTTTACTAAATATATCGAATAACAATTTATACTTTTCGATTTTAGAATATGATAAATTTAAAAAGTATTCTGAGAAGGCAAAACTTTCTGAAGAAAAAAAAATAGATACTATTTTCGAAAAATTTGAAATAGATAAGGAAAAAGTATTTAATCGTGCGGAAAGCGGAACCAACTTTAAAATAAAAAAATCAATAAGCCCTGATGTGGCTAAAGAAATAAAAGAATTGAAGTCTTCAATTATAAGTATTGAAATTGAACAGAGCAGAACTTACATAGACAGTAATTTTGCACCATTCATAGTAGGTCATGTAAATGATAACGGAGGACAAACAGGTGTTGAAAATTCGTTTAATGACTTGTTGGCAGGAACTTCCGGAAGAAAAAGAATTATCCGTGAGAATTTGAGTAAAACCGTTGAAGATGTAGTCCCTGCAGTTGACGGCAAGGATTTATATTTAACGATTGACAGTACAATACAGGGAATAATTTCAAAGTATGGACAAGAGTATTATGACAAAGAAAGACCGATAAAGTTAAATATCATTGTTTCCGATGTTAATACAGGAGATATTCTTGCTATGGAAAACTTTCCGAAGTACGATTTAAACTATCCTAATGAACTAAATAAAATTGAAACTGAAAGCAATAAAGAAAATAAAAACAACGAAAAAGAAAAATCTGAAAATGATTTAAATAAAACAGAAAATTCCGACACAAAAACAGAAACGTCAAAATCGGATGAAAATAAAGAGTTAAGTGAAAAGGAAAAACTTGAAAAAATATTTGCTATGTGGAAAAATACGTCAGTGAGTGACTCATACGAGCCCGGTTCTGTATTTAAACTTATAACAGGAGCAGCTTCACTTGAGGAACATACAGACACGTTGGATTCAACTTTTTATTGTAATGGGTTTGTTAGAGATATACCCGGAATTGTACTTAAGTGTTTTAACTGGCAAAATCCGCATGGAACTCAAACTTTCACTAAAGCTATGGATAACAGTTGTAACCCGGCATTTGTTCAAATGGCAAGAAATCTAGGACGTGATAAGTTGTACAGATATGTAAAAGGTTTCGGTTTCGGTACACCTACCGGAATTGATTTGCCCGGAGAATCTTCCGGACAAATTCCTAAAACTTTACAGGATATAGGAAGTGCGGAACTTGCTACAATGAGTTATGGACACGGAGTTTCCACAAGCCCGTTGCAAATGATGATGGCAGCCAATGCTGTTGTAAACGGAGGGTATCTTTTAGCTCCACAGATAAGTCTTAAAAATGTTGAAAAACTTGAAGACGGTACTGTGAATATAAAAGAAAATGAACCTATTGTAAAAAATCAAATAATATCAAAAGAAACAAGCGATAAAATGAGAGTTGTAATGGAGCATGGTGTAGAAGAAGGGATAGTAAACAGAGTTGCTTCAAATTCTGTAAGAATAGGTGCAAAATCAGGAACGACTCTTAAAGTTATAAACGGAGAATATAGCGATACGAAAGTATTTGCATCTGTTTATGCAGCATTTCCTATTGAAAATCCAAAATACAGTGTTATGGTAGTTTTTGATGAACCTCAGTCAGGAGGGACAGGAAGTACAGCATCAGGACCTTTGGCAAAAAAGATAATTGAGGCGATTGTTGGCTATAAAAATATAGTAAGCGAAAAAAATGAAAACGAAACATTGATTAGAAATACAACCGTACCTGAAGTTACAGGACTTTCATTTGAATACGCAAGTGAAATTTTAGAATCAAAATATTTAAAATATAAAGTAAATACAGAAGCTTCACCAAAAGGCATAGTTATAAATCAAGGAGACTATGCGGGAAAAACTTTAAGAGAGGGAAGTGAAGTTGAACTTACTTTGTCGGATGATCCTAAATATAAACTTTTGGTTTTGGATTTTTCCAATATGACTTACAATAAAGTTATGGATATAGTTTCAAAAATGGGATATAAATATAAAACAGAAGGCGGAAAAGGCAAGTTCAAATCTTCAAATAAAAGTTCAGGAGATTATATCTCAAAAGATGAAGAATTAATACTGACTTTTGAAGATTAATATAAGGAGAAAATTATGATTAGAGATTTATTGTCAATTATGGTATTAAGTATATTTTTAAGTTTTGCTTTAACAGTTATAATTTCAAAAAAATCTATACCATATTTGAGAAAATTTAAACTTGGACAAAATATTAGAGATGACGGACCTCAAAGTCATCTCTCAAAAGCGGGAACTCCTACTATGGGAGGGGTGTTTTTTGTAATTTCCATTTTGATTACAACATTGGTTTTTAAGAATTTGTCAAAGGAAGTTGTTGCAATTTTAATAGGAATGTTAGGTTTTACTTTTATAGGATTTTTAGATGATTTTTTTAAACTTATAATGAAAAGGTCTTTGGGTTTGACTGAACTACAAAAGTTAGCAATTCAATTTATCATAAGTATAGTTGTAATATTATTTATTGAAAAAGTTGTAGGAATAAACCTTATGGTACAAAAAATTCCATTTATTGCAAAAACTGTAAATTTTGGTTATTTTATTTATCCTATTTTAATTTTTGTTATGGTTGGAACTGCAAATGCAACTAATTTGACAGACGGCCTTGACGGATTGTCATCATCAGTATCTATTCCTGTATTTTTGGGACTTGCAGTTATAAGTTTTTCAAATTATTACAGTGTCTCTGTTTTTAGTTTGGTATTTATGGCAAGTCTTATGGGATTTGTTATGTTTAATGCATATCCTGCCAGAGTTTTTATGGGAGATACAGGTTCGATGGCACTTGGAGGTGCAATTTCCGTTATTTGCATACTTAACGGAATAGTCTTTTATCTTCCGATTATAGGTTGGGTTTATGTTATGGAGGCTATGTCTGTAATTATTCAAGTTATAAGTTATAAAACAAGAAATAAAAAAAGAGTATTTTTGATGAGTCCTATACATCATCATTATGAATTAAAAGGTTATAAGGAACCGCAAATAGTTACATCTTTTTCGGTTATAAGTGCAATAGCCACTATATTGTGTGTATATTTGTATTTTTACATTTAGGAGAAACTTATGAATGTATGTGATAAGAAAATTTTAGTTGTCGGTATTGGAATTTCCGGAATATCAACTATAAAAACTTTAGCGTCAATGAATGCTAAAGTTTTTTGTACTGATGACAAAGAAGAATTTGAACTTAAAGACATTTTGGACAAATTAAATGGGTTTGAATACAAGTTTATAAAGAACTATAAAGAATATAATTTTGATTTTGTTGTAAAAAGTCCCGGAATAAAACCTTCAAATGAAATTATAAGTTATTTTGAGGAGAAAAATGTTGAAGTTTACAGTGATCTTGAACTTGCTTACACTTTATTTAAAAATAGAAAAATAATTGCGATAACAGGTACAAACGGTAAAACAACAACAACGACTTTAGTGGGAGAGATTTTTAAAAATGCAAATGTAAAATCACAAGTTTTAGGAAATATTGGTATAGGGATGTTATGGGAAATATATAACAGTGATGAAGATACGGTAAATATTATAGAAGTTAGTAGTTTTCAACTTCATAATACTAAAAATTTCAAACCAAGTATTGCATCTATTGGGAATATTACTCCGGACCATATTGATTGGCATGGAAATTTTGAAAATTACATAGAGGATAAATGTAAAATTTTTAAAAATATGGATGAATGCGGACATTTAATTATAAATATGGACGATAAGATTTTGAACAACTTAAAGATAGATAATACAAAAGTTACAAAAATTTCTTTGAAAGATGAAACGGCAAAATTTTATTTTAAAAATTCTTACTTTTATTTTGAAAATAAAAAGTTGTTTTCTATGGAAGATTTACAAATATTAGGTAAACATAATGCGCAAAATGTTTTAATTTCTATTGCAATTTGTTATAATTATGGTATAAGTATTGAAGATATCAAAAAATCTTGTATTAATTTTAAGGGAGTTGAACACAGAATAGAGTTTGTGCGTGAAGTAAACGGAGTAAAGTTTTATAATGATTCTAAAGGCACGAATATAGATTCAACCGTTAAGGCGATAGATGCGGTTAATGCTCCTATTATATTGATACTTGGAGGATATGATAAGAATGTCGATTTGAAACCTCTTTTTGATTCATTTAATGGAAAAGTTAAAGCTACGGTTTTAGTCGGTGATACAAAGTATAAATTTTATTTTACAGCGACGGAAAGTGGATTTGAAAACAATGTAATTGTTGATGATTACCAAGAAGTTGTCAAAAAAAGTTACGAACTTGCACAAAAAGGAGATAGTGTATTGTTGTCACCTGCATCTGCAAGTTGGGATATGTTTAAAAGTTATGAGCAAAGGGGTAATTTGTTTAAAAAGTTAGTAAATGAATTAGAGTAAGAAATATGAGTAAATACACTAAAAAATATTTTACAGTTGTACTATTTTTGATAACTTTCGGTGCAGTTATGGTTTTTAGTACAAGTTGGCCGTACAGTTACAGACTGTATGGAGATGAAATGGCTATATTTAAAAAACATTTATTTTTTACAGCTACATCAATCGTAGTTGTTTTTGTCGTATCTCGAATAAATTTCCTGAAATTTAAAAAATACAGTAATTTTATATTTTTTGCCACATTCTTTATGTGTTTTTTAGTATATTCTCCACTTGGAGAAAATATTAATAATGCGAGGCGTTGGCTAAAAATAGGGAGTTTTACTCTTATGCCTTCGGATTTTTTGAAAATCGGAGCGGTTTTGGCTATGGCTTATATGATAGATAGCAATAAAAACAGGTTTACTTTTAAAAATGTATTTGTGAAGTATTTAAAAATTGTTTCTTTATCTGCTGTTGCCATTATGATTCAACCCGATCTTTCAACATCTTTGGTTTTGATTGCGACAGTAACTTCAATGTACATAGTTGCGGGAATGGATAAAAAAGCAGTTATTTTTTCTTCATTCGGAATCTGTATTGCAAGTGTTCTTGCTGTAATTTTTTTAAATTCAGGATATAGTAGAACAAGTAGAATACAGGCTTTTTTAAATCCTTTAAAATACAGAGACAGCCAGTCTTGGCAATTGATAAAATCACTTTTTGCGATAACAAACGGTTCTGTTTTCGGTGTTGGACTTGGAAACGGAAGACAAAAATTTACACTGTCTGAAGCGCATAATGATTTTATTTTTGCAACTATTGCAGAAGAATTCGGATTTATCGGTTCTCTTTTGTTTGTTGCTGTTTTCGTATATCTTTCATATTTGGGAATAAAAATTGCAAATAATATAAAAAATCTATATGCAAGAATGGTTGTTATGGGTATTACCTTTTCAATAGGATTACAAACAATTGTAAATATAGGTACAGCTACCGGAATAATTCCTCCAACGGGTGTTACATTGCCTTTTGTAAGCTACGGAGGGTCATCATTGATTATGACCTCTTTTATGGCAGGAATAGTTTTGAGTATTGCCCGTTATGCTAATAAGGAGAAATAAAATGAGAGTAGTTATATCAGGAGGCGGTACAGGAGGACACATATATCCTGCTGTTGCCATAATAGAAGAATTAAAAAAAAGAGATAATAATATTGAAATTTTATACATTGGTTCTAAAAACAGTATGGAAAGCGAACTTATACCTAATTTGAATATAGATTATAAGTCAATAGAGGTAATGGGGTTACCGAGAAAAATTAATAAAAAATTTTTTAAATCCATATTTGTTTTACTTAAAGGACTTAGAGAATCAAAAAAAATACTTAAAGAATTTAAACCTGATGTTGTAATAGGAACCGGCGGGTTTGTTACAGGCCCTGTTTTATATAAAGCACATAAACTTGGAATTTATACTATATTCCATGAACAAAACAGTTATCCGGGTATTACCAACAGAATTCTTTCAAGATATGTTGATGCTATGGCGGTAACTTTTGAAAACTCAATAAAGTTTTTTAAAAATAACGAAAGATGTGTTGTAACCGGAAATCCTATAAGGAACAGATTTTCTGATTTAGACAGAAAAAATTCGTTAGAATTTTTTGATTTGCCGTTATCAAATAAAGTCGTATTTTCCTTTGGTGGTAGTAACGGAAGTGAAGAAGTAAATAAAGCTATGTTTGATATATTAAAATCCAAAAAAGTACCTAAAGATATTTCTGTAATTCATGTTACAGGAAAATTGCATTTTGAAAAATTTATCTTTGATTTAAAAGAACAAAAAGTTGAGACTGGGGAAAATGTAAAAATATTGCCTTATATCACTGAAATGGATAAAGCCTATGGAGCTTCGGATTTGGTTATAACAAGTTCCGGAGCGATAACACTTGCTGAAATTTCTAAAATAGGACTTGCAAGTATTTTGATACCTAAGGCTTATACAACAGAAAATCATCAGGAATATAATGCAAGAGCCTATGAAAAAATCGGAGCTTCAGAACTTATTTTGGAAAAAGATTTAAATAGTGATTTGCTTTGGACTAAAATAGAAAATATAGTATATAATGATGAAAAACTAAAGTCCATGAAAGAAAATTCTAAAAAATTTGCTATGCCTAATGCAGTTGAGGATTTTGTTTCTATATTTTTTGATAAATTTTAAAGGAGGAACTTATGACGAAAGATAAAGACAGGAAACAAAAAGTATTTATTAAAAAGAGTACCAATTTATCCGGTGATGAAAAAGATGAATTTTATGAGTATGATAGAGCAAAATCCAAGTCAGTTACTGTAGATGAAGATTTTTTTGAAAATATTCAAAGTGTTGATTATGGAAAATTAAGACTTGAAAAAGAACGTGCTCAAATGCTTGAAATTGAAAATGAAAATAAACTGGAACATAGTGAAAAAGTTGAAAGTATTGAAAATATTGAAGATGAAATTTTCCAAAATGAAAGTATAAATTCAGATTTTGGTTTTGTAGAATCAAATAAAGAGAAAAAAGAAGAAATCGTAACAGAAAGTAAAAACATTTTATTTGATGAAGATGATGATGACTTCGGTTCTTTTGAAGAATATGATAAAAGTAAAATTTCAGAGAGTAATGTTGATACAACAGAAAATCAAAAATCAAATATCTTTACAGACTATGGTATAAATGAAGAAATTTCTCAAGAAAACGACAAATACGCCTCTTTGTTTGAAACACAAAGTCAGCAAATTAAAGGACAAGATGTTGATGATGCTGACAGCAGAATGAGGAGTACGAGTGTTATAAATATTGTAAATTCTAAAGAAAATAATTTTTCAAATGAGAATAATAACTCTCCTGTATATGATGAAGACGATGATTTTGGAAGTGTTGAAGATTATACTGAAAGTGTTTCACCTAAATCTTATTCAAACGATTACGAAAATATAAGTCAAAAAGCTGATTATTACAATGATTTTAATAATGATGAGTTATCAGACGAAGAAGATGAAGACGAATATTATACTGATAAAAAAGGCAGAAAAAGGAAAAAAAGAAGAACTTTGAGAATATTTTTAAAAGTTTTTCTGTTACTCTTGATTTCTTGCTCTGCTATGGCTGTTTATTTTGGACTGACTCATGATTTGTTTAAAATAGATTATATTGCCGTAAACGGAAATGTTCATAACGATAAGGACATAATAATTTTAAAGAGCGGAGTAAATATAGGAGATAATATATTTTTGACAAGAGCAAGTAAAATCGAGAAAAATCTGAAAGAAAATCCTACTATTGAAAGTGTAAAAGTTACAAAAGATTATCCTAATATATTGAATATAGAAGTAAAAGAAAATTATGTAAGTGCTTACATAAACGCTTCAAACGGGATAACTACAATAGATAACTTGGGTAAAATAAAACAAATCGGAGCGGGAAATTCCGAAACGTCAGGTATCCAAATAAAAGGACTTTCCGATTCTAAAAATACTGTAGGAGAAGATTTTTCAAAAGATGTAATAAAAGTTAAGTTATTACTTGAAATTTTGACAAAAGATTATTACAATGACGTTTCAACTATTGATTTTTCAAACGATAAAGAAATAATAATTGAAATGAAAGATTCACTAAAAATTACATTTGGGGACTTAAATGATTATGCTAAAAAAACAAAAATAATTGATGTAATGTTAAAAAAAATAAAATCTGATGCAATAAGTGCTTCAGAACTTATATTAAATGTTGGAAATAATCCAATAATTGTTAAAAAATAATAAAAAATTATAGATATTTATTTTAAAATTTAGTATAATTAAAAGTGTAATTATTTAGATAATACAAATAGGAGGAATAGATATGGCATTTGAAATGGAAACAGTTGAAAGCGGATTAGCAAAAATTAAAGTTTTTGGCGTTGGCGGTGGTGGAAATAACGCTATCTCAAGAATGAAAGCATCAGGTTTGAGAGGAGTAGATTTTATCGCTGTTAATACAGACAGACAAATACTTAATGCAATAGATATTGAAACAAAAATTCAAATTGGAGAAAAATTAACCAGAGGACTTGGTGCAGGAGCAAATCCTGCTGTTGGAGAAAAAGCTGCTGAAGAAAGCAGAGATGAAATAATTGCTGCTCTTGAAGGAACAGACATGGTATTTATTACTGCCGGAATGGGTGGAGGTACAGGAACCGGTGCTGCTCCAGTTGTTGCAGGTATTGCAAAAGAAATGGGAATTTTAACAGTTGGTGTTGTAACAAAACCATTCACTTTTGAAGGAAGAAAAAGAGCGGTACAAGCTGAACAAGGAATTGAGGCTTTGAAAGAAAAAGTTGATACTTTGATTACAATTCCAAACGACAGATTAATTCAAATTTCAGAAAAAAGAACAACAATGCTTGAAGCATTTGCTATGGCAGATGAAGTTTTGATGAACGGTATTCAAGGTATTTCTGATTTGATTGCAGTTCCAAGTGTGATAAATCTTGACTTTGCGGATGTTAAATCTGTAATGGCGGATCAAGGTGTTGCACATATGGGTATTGGTAGAGCGAGCGGAGAAAACAGAGCGGTTGATGCGGCTAAAATGGCGATAAACAGTCCGTTACTTGAAACTTCTATTGACGGAGCGAAAGCTGTTCTTCTTAACGTTACAGCTGCTAATGTAGGTATCTTTGAAGCTCATGAAGCTGCCGAATTAATCAGAGAGGCTATTGACGGAGATGCAAATGTAATTTTTGGTTCAGGAATAGATGAATCTTTAGGTGATGACATTAAAATTACAGTTATAGCAACAGGATTTGATCCTCTTGTATCAGGGGGAACAAGAAAAGTTTCTAACCTTTCAAAACCGGCTCAAAAAGAAACAAAAAAAGATGACGGATTTGATTTGGATATCCCAAGCTTTTTAAGATAATGAGATGTCCCATTTGCGGTAACGACAGTACGAGAGTTTTAGATTCGAGAAACTCAAACGATAAAACAACGATAAAACGAAGGCGTTTATGTGAAAATTGTAATTACAAATTTACCACTTATGAAAGAATGCCTGAATTTGAAATTTTTGTAATAAAAAAAGACGGGAGAAAACAAATTTTTTCAAGAAATAAAGTTTATGCCGGAATAAAAAAATGTTGTGAAAAGCGTTCAATTGACGAAAATGACATAGAAGATTTGATTAGTTCGATTGAAATGGAGATTAGACAAAATTATAAAAATGAAATTTTATCAACTGAAATCGGAAATTTAGTTCTGAAAAACTTAAAAACACTCGACGAAGTTTCTTATATTCGCTTTGCTGCAGTATATAAGGATTTTAAAGATGTCAAAGCATTTTTAGAGTATTTACAAACAGAATTTTAGAGAGAACAGTTTTACTGTTCTCTTTTTATGTGTTTTTAATCTTTAAACTGTACAAAATATTAAAAGAAGAATTAAATAACTTATATACCTTTAACAGTTAAAAGATTATATTAAATGTATGTTTGGGCATTTTACAATATGTATATGTATAATTAAAATTTAACTACAAAAAATCTCAAAAAAGAGATTGATTTTTTATTAAATTAGTGGTATAATCTTTTTCTATGTCAACAAAGCATAAAATATGATTTATATATGTCATAAAATTAAAGAAATAAATTTACATTTTTAAAAATGTAATATGTCGTTATAAAAGTGGTTAAAATATTTAAATTTATTGTAAAAAATGTTATTTTGTATAAAATAATCGAAAAAACTATTGACAAAAAGACATAAAAATGTATAATTATAGATATAAAATAAAATATGAAAAGGAGAATGAAATGACAAAGAAATTATTTAAAAGCATAATGTCAAGTATGCTTGCAATTATCATGTTATTTGCTGTGGTAATTCCTAGCTATATTAGAGCGGATGAATCACAAAAAACTAAAGTATCAGTTCATAAAATACTTATGGACAAAGGAGTTTTTAATGATTTTCAAGTAGGGTATACTGGAAAAGACAATACCAAGTATGATGGGAGAAAGATAAATAATATTGATTCTTTCTTTGGAACGGGTGCTAAAGAAATTGAAGGAGTTGCATTTAGTGTTTACAAACAAGATGATAGTGGAGATAAAACGGGTACTCAACTTGGGTTAAATGATGAAGATGTAAAGGATAAAAAATTTAAATTGGTACAAGTTAATGGTTCAGATGTTGTTGTTACAAAAAATAGTAATGGAGCAGTTTCTGCTGATTTTACATTAGAGAATGGTACATACATTTTTGTTGAAGTTAAAGAAAAATCACCATATTTTAGTACACCTGAAGGAAAAGAACTAACAGAGGCAAAAGCTGTTCCTTTTAAATTGCAATTACCTATTACTAAGCCAGACGGAACAGGATATTTTAGTGAAACAGATCCTCTTCATGTATATCCAAAAAATACAGAAGATGTTCCGGTAATTGACAAAACATTTGAAGACGGAAGTAAAACGACTAAAAATGTTATGATTGGTGAAGAAATTCCATATAAAGTAACAACAAAAATCCCAAAAGGTTCTACTTATAAAACATTAAAGTGGACAGATACAATGGTTAAAGGATTGGATTTTAAGACTGGAAGTCTTACAATTACAAGTAAAGAGTTAGAATCTGAGAATTTAACAAAAGAAACAGACTATAAAATCACTGAAACAAAAAGAGGATTTGTTTTAGAATTTACAAATGAAGGTCTTACAAAAATAGAAAAAATTGCTAAAGAAAAAGAAGTAAATATAACATTAGCTTATAAGGCTGAACTTAATAAAGAGGCGATAATTGATACTGAAATACCTAATGAAATTAAGTTAGATTATGGAAATAGACCAAGTTTTGATTCATCTCCGAAACCTGTTACTCCAAAAGAAGAAGACGGAAAAATTAAAATTAAAATAACTAAAGAATGGGAAGAAACTTTAGAAAAGAGAGATGTTAATTTTGTAGTTTATGAAAAAGAAACAGGAAAAGAAGTAGGAAAGATTACTATTACTAAAGGTCAATCAGAAGGAACTTTAGAAACAGGATTAGAAAAAAATAAAGAGTACATTGTAATAGAAGAAAAAGTTGCTGGAACATTACCTGAATATAAAAATGGAACAACTGGTGAACTTACAATAAAAAATAAGAAAAATCCAAATCCTGATCCATTGAAACCAGAGCCACCAAAAGTAATCACTTATGGTAAAAAATTTGTAAAGATAGATTCTGGTGACGAAAATAAAAAATTGTCAGGAGCAGAGTTTAAAATTTTGAATGATCAAGGTCAATATTTGGCATTGAAAGATGTTGACGAAAAAACACAAGAAATTGAAAAATATAAAACAGCAGAAAAAGCTTATCAAGATGAAGTTGCAAAAGCTACAACTGAAAATCCTAATACAGAAGAAATAAATAAGAAAAAGTTAGAAAGAGATAAAGCTTATGAAACTTTAAGTTTACAATGGAAATTTGTAAATGAAGATAGTAAGGCATTTGTATTTATTTCTGATCAAGAAGGTAAAATTGAAGTAAAAGGATTGAAACAGGGAATATACAAGTTGAAAGAAACTAAAGCTCCGAGTGGATATGCACTTCCTTCATCAGAATTTGAATTTACAGTTAATAAAGGAAGCTATTCATCAGGAGATATTAAATTTACACAAGCATCTCAATCACCTGATGCACAAAAAGTAGTTAACAAAAAAGTTACTATTCCTCAAACAGGTGGAGTTGGTACTTTAATATTCGCTGTTGTGGGTATATCTTTAATGGGTGTAGCTATATATGCTATGAAGAGAAGAAATAGCGAAGAAAAATAAAAAACACATTAATTTATGACAAATGATTAAATTACTATATCAGAGGGAGACCTCTGATATAGTTTTATGAAAGGAAAGTGAAGCATTGATAAGGGTTAAGAGAATATTATTTGGGGTTGTTACGGCTTTTATATTGCTTTTAAACGTTTGTGGATTTGCAAATGACATTTTTGCCGATACAAAAGGAGAAGTTAGTATTTTCCTTTATTCACAACAAGAAAATTTTGAAAAGCATCCGGTGGTCGGCTCTAAACTTAAAGTTTGGAAACTTAGTGATGAGTACGAAAATAAAGAGAAAAAAGAGATTGTCGATTCACTTGAAAAATTGAGTGTTGATGAGCTTGATAAAAAGTTTGAAAATTCACGTGTTACTGAACCAAGTGGTGTTGATGGGAAAATAGTTGTTTCAAACCTTGAAAACGGAGCTTATTATGTAAGAGAGGTTACAGATACACAAAAAGAGTATGAAGTAGAGCCGTTTGCGTTTAAAATTTCTGACAGTGAAAAAGTTTATACTATAAAACCTAAGTTTATAAGGAAAATTCCTAAGGAAACTCCTCGTGGAAAAGTAAAGCTTTTAAAAATTTCAAATGAACAAAAAACTCTTGAGAATGTAGGATTTAAACTTATTTCTCGTACTGCGTCCGGAGATTTTGAAGTTTTTGTTTCCGGCAAATATACTTTTGATGAAAAAGGAGAATCTAAAGTTCTTTATACTGACAAAAACGGAGAAATATTTGTTGACAATCTTCCTGTTGGAGAGTACATTTTTAGAGAAGTAGAACCGTTGGCAGGTTATATTGTAAAAAGTACGGATACTATGTTTAAGATAACTTCCGAAAATATGGTTCAGCTAAAAGTAGTTAACGATAAAACAAATAAAGGAGAAAAAGTTTTTGTTAAAACGTCTAATGCTAAAAATCCTGAATTTTTAGAGGGAGCGATTTTCAGAGTTACCGTTAAGAAAGACGGAAATTATATTCCTGTACAAAGAGACGGTAAAGATTATGAAATTACTTCAAAGAAAAATGGGGAATTTAAGGTTTCCGATTTGGATTTTGGAACATATTACCTTTGGGAAATTAAAGCTCCTAAAGGCTATAAACAACTTTCTGAACCGATAGAGTTTGTGATTGATGAAAATTCAAAAACTAATGAAATAACAGTTATAAAAAATGAACCTTTTAAACCTATGATACCAAAAACAGGAGATATAGTTTTTATTTCTATGGTTATTGGAGGAGCGATTGTTTTTATAACAGGGTATGTCATAAGTAGAGAAAAGAAAAAATACAGATAAAGGAATTTCAAAAGAAGTTCCTTTTTTATTTTTCATTTAACAAATATATAATATAAATATTTACAGAAATAATTTAATAAAATAAAGATAAATGTTATGTACTAAGATAAAATTGTGGTATAATAACTATGAGTTTAAGCCTTGTGATAAGGTTATATTTATTTTACCATTAATAAAATAATCTAAGGGGATTATGATATAATAATTATAAGTTTACACAAGATGTAATATAATAACGAAAGATCAAAATGTAATTGTTGATAAGGAGGTATTATTGTGGTTAAGGCTTTGTATGTTGCCAATACTTTTTTAAAATGTGGGTTTAATGAAAATATTGATATTTCTCCGATGAAATTACAAAAATTGATTTATATTTTGTATAAAGAGTATTTGCAATCTACAGGAAAAAAATTGTTTGAGGAAAGTTTTTCCGTTTGGAAATACGGACCTGTATTAGTTTCTGTATACAATGAATTTGAATCATATCAATCTAAACCGATAAAAGAGTTTTATTTTGTCAGTGATCAGTATATGACAGTGGATTTTAATTCCAGTGATGATTTTAAAGCGGTGTTTGATAATGTTTGGGAAACTTATAAAAATTTTGATGGAGTTTCTTTGTCTGCACTTACACATTCAGAGGATACTGCTTGGGATAAAGCGAGAATTAGAAATGATGAATATTTATTAGATTTGGATATTTTAGAGGAGTTTTCATATGAAGAGAGATTTTAAAAGGATAAATATTTCAAGAAAAGAAATAGATGAACCGTTCAATAACAAAAAATCTTCAATTCCCGTAGAAAATGAATTGTTATTAAAAGAAAACAAAGTAGATAAAAATTTATTTAACACTATAAAAGGACATAATTTATTAGGTTGGTGTGTTGGAATAGTTGTTGTAGTTTATATTGTTGAACGTTCACTTGGAGGAAAAGTTTCAGAAGTTGGAAAATCGGTTATTGAAATATTTAAATTATTGATATTTTCTTTATCCGGATACTTGTATGGAACAAATTCAGCTAAAGGTAAATGATATTGTAAAAAGCACAATTAAAGCAAAAATTTAGTTTGTGCTTTTTGTTTTTCAAGAGGTAATTGTAACGGGATATGTGATTTTTAAATTTATTTTAATTAAATTATATTCAATTTGCCAAATACAGATGTATATTAATATAGTTATATAACAGAAATTATGTTATAATAACTATAAGTTTATGCCTTGTGATAAAGTTGTAGTTATTTCACCATAATTACCTTGGATAAATTATCAAAAGAAATTATGGTATAATAATTTCGAAGTTTATACATTTTAATAAACTTATATTAATTATAATATAATACGGAATACTATGAAA
This sequence comes from Parvimonas sp., assembly GCA_022770425.1. Taxonomy (GTDB): domain Bacteria; phylum Bacillota; class Clostridia; order Tissierellales; family Peptoniphilaceae; genus Parvimonas. The sequence continues at coordinate 36,068 of JALEHY010000058.1, forward strand.
AATGACAAGGAAAATTGTGCTATAATAGTATACTTAATAAAGAGGTTTTTATGATAGATGTAAAAAGAAAAAAGAAGAAAAAAAAGAAAAGTCAATGGCCTTTTATTTTGATTTTTATTTTGGGGTTGTTGGTTTTACTTTATCCTCAGGTTTCAAGGTTGTATTACAGAATTGATTCTAAAAATGTAATTTCCAATTTTGATTCTGAAAAAGAAAAATTATCAACCGAAGAAATTAAAAGGAGAATGGAGCTTGCAAAAGCATTTAATGAGTCTTTACATAATGTCGTTACAGAGGATCCTTACTCCGATGAGAAGAAAAAAGAGGGACGTGCGGAATATGCAAGAATGCTTGAGATAAATGAGTATATAGGGCATATTCAAATTCCAATTATTGATGTTGATGTTCCTATGTATGCAGGAACAAGCGAAGAGGTTTTACAAAAGGGAGCAGGACATTTGGAGGGTAGTTCACTTCCTATTGGAGGAATTAATACTCATACAGTTATTACTGCCCATTCGGGGTTACCTACTGCAAAATTATTTACTGATTTATCAAAAGTTCAGATAGGAGATACATTTTATATTCACAATTTTGCCGAGATTTTAGCTTATCAGGTGGATCAGATTAAGGTTATAGAACCGAGTGAGTTTGATGATTTGTTGATTGTAAAGGACAAAGATTATGCAACTTTGTTGACTTGTACGCCATATATGATAAATTCTCACAGACTTTTGGTGAGAGGTCACCGTGTAGAGTATGTTAAGGAGCTTGTTGACAGAGAAATTTTAGAAGGAAAACAAAATATGGTATATATGTATCTTTTTTATTTTGCGATATTTGTTGTAATTATTTTGATAATTTTGACTGTTTATTTTGTTTTAAAGAAAAGGCGTTTGAAGAAAAAATTGAAAAATTTTTCGATTAATGATTAGAGGTTATGAAGTTGAATTTAAAAAAAGAAAAAAACTCGAATAAAAATTTTGAAAGAAAGAGGAAGAAAAAAATATATCCTTTTGTGATAATATTTTTTCTTGGTTTTTGTATTTTAAGTTATCCTTTTATTTCACAGTTTTATTATAGAGTAGAAAGTGGAAAAGATATAAATGTTTTTGAAAATGAAGTCAGAAAATTGAATACAGAAGACGTTTTGGAAAAGATAAGACTGGCTAAGGCTTACAATTCAACTTTGGATTCTTCAAAACTTTCTGACCCTTATACAGATAAGGAAAAGAAAGAAGGCATTATTGCTTATGCAAAAATGCTTGAAGTTCATGCTATGATAGGGCATATTGAAATTCCTAAAATTGATGAAGATATACCGATTTATGCGGGAACTACCGAAGAAGTTTTACAAAAAGGTGCAGGGCATTTGGAGGGTTCGTCATTGCCTGTAGGAGGAGAAAGTACACATACGGTAATAACCGCTCACAGAGGGTTACCTACAGCTAAACTTTTTACAAAACTTGATAAATTAGAAATAGGTGATATCTTTTTAATTCATAACATAGAAACTGTTTTGGCCTATCAGGTTGATAACATTATTACAGTTGAACCGACAGATTTTGAACCTGTTTTAGTTAAAGACGGTAAAGATTATGCAACATTGTTGACTTGCACACCGTATATGATAAATTCTCACAGGCTTTTGGTAAGGGGTCATCGTATCGAATATACTCCGCTTGAAATGGCAAAAGTTTTGAAAAGACGAAAAACTTTTTTTAGAAGATATTTTGTGTATGTACTTGGAATCACTTTGTTTTTTACGCTTTTGTTTGTTTATATTTTTAGAGATTATTTGATGATTAAGAAAAAATTGAAAGGATTAGGGCTTTATGAATAAAAAAAGTAAAATTAAAATTATAGGATATTTTTTGATGCTTTTAGGAATCTTTATGCCTTTATATGCTTTTGGTAACTTGACATGGAGTAATTTTAAATCAAAGTATGAATACCAAGAATTCAAAAAAAATCAAAACATTATTTCCAAAGACGAAATTACAAAAATGGATATTGCAATAAAAAACTATAACGATAAATTAAACGGAAATGTAGCTATTGTAGACCCTTTTGACAGTGAACAATACAAAACATCATATGATGTAAAAAAAGACAATCCTGATATGATTTTTGCCTATATAAGAATACCTGACATTGATGTTTTACAACCTATAAGACTTGATGCTTCGTATGAGCATTTGGCAACCGGTGTTGCACATGTTGACGGAACAGCTTTACCTGTCGGAGGAGTTGGGAATAGAAGTGTTATAGCAGGACACAGAGGATTTTATAAAGACATTATGTTTTTGAATCTTGGGGATTTGAAAGTCGGAGATGAAGTTTTTGTTGACAGATTAGAAACAACTTTGAAATATGTTGTAACAGGAACAGAAATAATAAAACCTTATGAGTGGGAAAAATTAAATCCGATTGAAGATAAAGATGTGCTAACATTACTGACTTGTGATCCGATAACACCACCGAGTCCTTACAGACTTTTGGTAAATTGTGAAAGAGTTCAAGAAGAAAAATTAAATAAAGATATAATAAGTGAAAAAGAGAGTAAAACACAAAAAACATCTCCTAAAATAAGGTATATAACCATTGGAATATATGCAGTTACATTTATTTTATCGTTACTGTTTGTTATTGTGTTTTATAAAATGATAAAATATGTGATGAAAAAATAACAGAAAAGTTATAAGATGATTTTAAGAGAATTATAAAAATGGTTATAGTGATAAATAGTTTTGATATATTTTAAAAATATTATTTGGAAATGTTAATTTAAATTGAAATTTAAATTAACATTTTTTAATATTTAAGATTTTAAGTCAAATAACTCTTGGTTTTTTTGCTGTGTATTATATAATTTCAATCAAAAGGTCATTATAGTGGATAATATTTTATTAAATGCAAGTTATTTAATAAATAATAGTATTGAAAATTTCAAGTATAAAATGAGTAAAAAACTTGATAAGTTATTAGTAAGTTATGATGGTTAGTTTATTATTTTATTAGCTGTATTATTGGCAATAGCTTTTTCAATAACTGTAGCATTAGCAATTTGGTGTCTTGGAAAGGGTAAAAAATTTACAGAAAATTGGTATTTTAAAGTGTTTGGATTTTCTGTATTTGCAGAATGTAATTCAACAGTATTAATATTTATATTTTGAAACAATTAAATTAAGATAGGAGTAGAATACTCCAGAATTACTGATGAGTAGAATATACAAAAATTTTTAGATGATTATAATTAATTGAGGAGATAAATAGATGTTAGTTGTAGAAAATGTTAGATTTTCTTACGGAGATAAAGAAGTTTTGAAAGGAATATCTTTTGAACTACAAAAGGGAGAAATTGCCAGTTTGGTAGGGGCGAACGGTAGTGGTAAAACCACACTTATTCAAAATATTTTGAATATTCTAATACCAAGCTCCGGAAGCATAAGCATTAACGGACTTTCTAATAATGACGTAAATTCTCTAAAAAATATAGTTTATATATCCGGAAATGATTATTTACCGAATTTTTTAACAGGAATGGAATATATAGAGTTGTTATTTGATATGTACAGAAGTAAATTAGATAGAGAAAAGTTAGATAGAATGTTAGAATATTATGCATTAAATGATTTCATACATAAAAATATTGAAAATTATAGTCATGGTATGAAAAAAAAACTTCAAATAATATCGGCATTAGTTATTAATCCGGAGATTATAATAGTTGATGAAACACTTAATGGATTGGATATTGTTTCAAGGGAAATAACAAAATCTCTTTTTAATCAGTTTATAACAAATGAAAAATCTATTTTGTTATGTACACATGACTTTTCACTTGTAGAAGAGCTAAAATCCAGAGCGATTTTTATTAATGACGGAATTATAAAATATGATTCTTTGGAATATTTAAAAAAAGGAGAATCTCTTTCAAAAATTTTTTATGATATTATTTTAAAGGACGATAAAAGTTATGTTTTATAACAATATAAAAGACTTAAAATCTATTATAAGTTTGTATAACAAGTATTTGTTTAGAGAAGTTTTGCATATAACCATATTAAAGAATAAATACATTAGATGTGCTTTTGCTTTTGTTTTTGTTATTTTTTTATGTGGGATGAGTTATGTGTGGTATAGTGTTTTTGCTACCGGTGTTAATTTGGATGAAGTTTTTAGAGTAATATTACGAGCTGTTTCAACAAATTTGTTGATGTACACGATTTTAATTTTTTCTTTTTTGAAAATATTATTTTTAAAAGCAAGAGGTTTAATACAGTTTTCGTTACAATTACCAACGACAAATCAAGTTAGAAATCTGTCTTTTATATGCTATGAAACTATATTTTCAATAATAATATTACTGACGATTTCTTTGCCTGTTGCTATAGGATTAATATTTCATACCGGAAATTATTTTTTGGTGGAGATATTTAATTTAGTATTTATGTTTTTTACGTTTTATAATTTATTGAATTTCTTATTTTATATTTTTTTAAAAGTTTTAAATAAGATAATATCCAATAAATATATTAGTTCTCTTATTATACTAAGTTTATTTATAATTTCAGGATATATTTTTGTACAGCATTTTTTTATTGTAATAATAAAAGCATATCCACAGCTTCCTGAAACATTTGTTTTTTCATTGTTGTTTGAGTATATATCGACTTATATAAACTTTTTTGCATCATTTTTAACATTTGTTGTAATAAATTTTTTATTATATGTATTTTTGCTTAATATAGAAATAATTTCGGATAACAGATTTTCAAAATTTGTAAATATTGAATTTAAAAATAATACTTTGAAAAAATCATATTTTTCATATATATTAAAATGTCAGGATAATATTATATTAATTTTACTTTGCGTTATAATTTATATAATAGGAATATATTTTAATAATAAAAATTCATTATTGATATTTTTGATTTTAAGCTATTTTACTTTTTATAGTGTATCGGAAACAAAGTCATTGAGATACATTTGGAAGTTTTTGGGTAAATATTCCGTTTTAAAAGATTATTTTTTATTATTATTTTCCGGAATTTTAAGTAATATTTTTATTAGTTTAATATTTATATTATTTGAAATTTTATGCAAGAATTATTTAACTGTAATATATCTTGTTTTAGGAATATTCATTTTGAATATATACACATTGATGATAAGCATTTTATTTCCACCGGAAAATGATAATCCGTTTAGCATTATAATAGGAACAGGGATTTCTTTCGTATTCGGGATAATATCTGTTGTTTTGATAGCTTTATTAGCTCAGAATTTAAAATTATTAATTTTTTATTCAATTATTCAAGTTCTATCTATGATTTATATTTCTGTTTTAGCACTTACTAAATATAAAATAATCGGAGGTAAATATGAAGATTAAAAAAATTTTTACAACTGGTTTTATCAGTTTTATTTTAACTCTTATAATTTTAACTTTTAGTTTTGTAATAGGAGTATTTAAGACTGAAGAAGGGTATACACCTATATATTTCAACAGTTTATTTTTTAAAGTTGAAGATTTGGAAAATGGAGGCAGCAGATTGATTTTCGGTTTTACCGAAAATTATTTACCGATATTAGTAACATTTTTATTTATCTTATTCTTCTTACTTATAACTATTAATATATATACTAATCTGAAAAAAAGAAGAGAAGAACTTTTGAATGAAAGAAAAAAAGTATCTTAAGTTATTCAAAGAAATATTACTGTGTGTTTTTAATAATATCAAAGTATTCATATTTATATTTGGATTATTAAATATTTTACTTTAAAAAACACATTTAATCAGATGTGTTTTTTAAAATGATAAAATATGTGATGAAAAAATAAAAGTTATAAGATGATTTTAATTAAAAAATGTTACAACAATATGTTGTAACATTTTTTTGATTTAATATATAATTACTTTCATTCCTGTATATACATTTCTGTAAATATATCCCATTTTATCAGGTCTAACATTTATACAGCCACGAGAACCTCCGTATCTAAAATAATTAGGATTAGAAAATGCATAATACGGTTGCCAATTTGCATCGTGTATTCCGTAAGTATTTCCTATGAACGGAACCCAATATTGTACCCACGAAGCATAGTCCGCTCCTTTTAATACAGTCGGAGAAATTTTTCCCTGTATTCTGTAAACTCCTTTGGGAGTCGAACCGTAAAGATTATAATTTCCTGTTATTACTCCCATTTCGTCTAATATTTCTCCGTTTCTTACAAGCCATAATTTTTGACGAGATATACTGACTATTACAAAATCATCTCCGGTTACATACCAATTTCCATCTAAAGAGTGGAACGCATTATCTTTCAAATACCAATCTCCGTATATCTTTTGTACATATTCTCCGTTTTTGTAATAATTTCCTGCATAAGTTCCGTTAGCATATTTTCCGTTAACAAAGTATTTTCTTCCATTTCCGTCAGTACCGTATCCGTTAAGTTTTTTACCGTTTTTAAAGAAAAACCAATCATTGCCGTCATCATACCAACCTTGAGCCAATGATTTATCTTCGGTGTAGTATCTTCCGTTTATGTATTGTTTTCCGTGAGTTTCCAAACCGTTTTTGTAAAGTTTATTAGAATAAAGTCCGTTTGCGTATTTACCACGTACAAAATATCTTTGACCGTTAGCATCGCTTGCAAGACCTGTAAATTTTTTGCCGTCTTTAAAATAAAACCAATCATTACCGTCATCATACCACCAATTTGCAGGAGAAGTACCTTCGGCGTAAAAAATTCCGTTTACATAAGTAAAGCCTTTTGAAATAGAGCCGTCTTTAAACAATTGATTAAAGAAAATTCCGTTAGCATATTTTCCGTTAATAAAGTATTTTCTTCCGTTTTTGTCGTTACCGTATCCGCTAAGTTTTTTACCATCTTTAAAGAAAAACCAATCGTTGCCGTCATCGTACCACCAGTTTGCAGGTTCTCCGTTAACATAAAAATGTCCGTTAAAGTATCCTCTTGCGTATTTACCACGTACAAAATATCTTTGACCGTTAGCGTCGTTTGCAAGACCTGTAAATTTTTTGCCGTCTTTAAAATAAAACCAGTCATTGCCGTCATCATACCACCAGTTTGCAGGAGAAGTACCTTCGGCGTAAAAAACTCCGTTTACATAAGTAAATCCTTTTGAAATAGAGCCGTCTTTAAACAATTGATTGAAGAAAATTCCGTTAGCATATTTTCCGTTAATAAAGTATTTTCTTCCGTTTTTGTCGTTACCGTATCCGCTAAGTTTTTTACCATCTTTAAAGAAAAACCAGTCATTGCCGTCATCGTACCACCAGTTTGCAGGTTCTCCGTTAACATAAAAATGTCCGTTAAAGTATCCTCTTGCGTATTTACCACGTACAAAATATCTTTGACCGTTAGCGTCGCTTGCAAGACCTGTAAATTTTTTGCCGTCTTTAAAATAAAACCAGTCATTGCCGTCATCATACCACCAATTTGCAGGAGAAGTCCCTTCGGCGTAAAAAATTCCGTTTACATAAGTAAAGCCTTTTGAAACAGAGCCGTCTTTAAATAATTTATTTGAGAAAATTCCGTTAGCATATTTTCCGTTAATAAAGTATTTTCTGCCATTTCCGTCAGTACCATATCCGTTAAGTTTTTTACCATCTTTAAAGAAAAACCAATCGTTGCCGTCATCATACCACCAATTTGAAAGTTCTCCGTTGCTAAAAAACAGTTTTTCATTTTCTAAAGTAATATATCCGGAGAATTTTTTACCGTTTTTTATTAAAAATTGTTTTTTGTTGTTTGTTTCGATTTTTGTGTCAGGATATTTTTGAACAATTTTATTCAGTGTTTTATTATATTCATGAGAATATATTGAATTTGTAGATAAAGCAGTTAAAAATACAATAAATGCAAAAATTATCATTTTTTTAAAACTTTTCATATGAAACTCCTTTCTGATTTTAATAAATTTTAAAATAAATTCATACTAATTATATTCCAATTATATGATATAGTCAATAATTTTGTGTGTAAATTTGCTAAAGTTATAATTTTACAATATGTGTTTTTGTAATTGTTTTAAATATGGTATAATTATTATAAATTTATGCCATATGAAGCAAGATGTGCAATGGTTAGGGGGTTAAAGTTATGTTTTTTTTAAAAAAAATAAAAATTTATGATTATTTGTGGTTGCTTGGAATTCTTATATTTAGGACAATATTGTTTTTATTAGAATATGTAGAATTAGAAAATGTGTTTATTTTTGACATTAGCAGATATTTATTATTTAAAATTTTTCCTAAGGTCGATTTATTGAACGGAGGAATGCTAAATCTGATTTTTCTGTTTTATATTGTATTTTCAATTATGTATAATATCAATTATAAATTTTTACTTATAAATTTATTTTACGTAGTTTTTCAATTGTGTACTTTATTGTACCCAATATTGTTTAATGAATATAAACTTTTGGACGGTACTTCTATGATGATATTTATATTTGTAATATTAATTCATCTTTTACTTATTTTATTTAATGTATTTTTAATCAATTTAAAAAGAAAGCAAACTTTTTAGGAGAAATTTTAAATTTCTCCTATTTTAGTTTTTTATATTTTTAATGTGGTATAATTAATATAGGTTTATACTTTAAAAAAACCTGTATTAATTTCATCATAACTATTTTAAAAATAATTGTGATGATTAAATTATAAATTAAAAATAGGAGCTGTCTATGGAATTTAGATTACATTCAAAATTCAAACCTACGGGAGATCAACCTGAGGCTATTGAAACAATTTCTGATGCTATAAAATGCGGAGAAAAAGAAATTGTTTTAAAAGGTGTTACGGGTAGCGGAAAAACTTTTACAATGGCTAATATTATACAGAATGTGCAAAAACCTACTCTTGTAATTGCCCATAATAAAACTTTGGCTTATCAACTTGCAAGTGAGTTTAAAGAATTTTTTCCGAATAATGCAGTTGAATTTTTCGTTTCTTACTATGATTATTATCAACCTGAGGCGTATGTTCCCCAATCTGATACTTATATAGAAAAAGACAGTTCAATAAACGATGAAATAGATAAACTTAGACACTCCGCAACAATGGCACTTTTTGAAAGGCGTGATGTTATAATTGTTGCGTCGGTTTCTTGTATCTATGGTTTAGGGGATCCGATTGATTATGAAGAACTTGTAATTTCTTTAAGACCCGGTATGATAAAGGACAGAGATGAAGTTATAAGAAAGTTGGTAGATATTCAATATGTGAGAAATGATATTAATTTTATCAGGGGGACTTTTAGAGTCAGAGGCGACAGTTTGGAGATTTTCCCTGTTTCGTCTTCTGAAAACAGTATTAGAGTTGAGTTTTTCGGAGATGAGATTGAAAAAATTTCAGAGATAAATTCTTTAACCGGAGAAATCATCGGTTTTCGTGAACATATCGCCATATATCCCGCATCGCATTTTGCCACAAGTTCAGGTAAAATAGAAAAAGCGGTTAACAGTATTTCCTGTGAACTTAAAGAAAGACTTGAAGAACTAAACAGAGAAAATAAATTATTGGAGGCACAAAGACTGGAGCAAAGAACCAATTACGATTTGGAAATGTTACAGGAAATAGGATTTTGTACAGGAATAGAAAATTATTCTGCACATTTGAGCGGACGACAAAGAGGTTCGAGACCTTATACATTGATTGATTATTTTCCTGATGATTTTTTAATCATAATTGATGAAAGTCATGTTACAATACCGCAAATCGGAGCTATGTACGAGGGGGACAGAAGCAGAAAACAAAATTTAGTGGATTACGGTTTTAGATTGCCGTCTGCACTTGATAACAGACCTTTAAAATTTTCAGAGTTTGAAAAAATGATAAATCAGATTTTATATGTTTCCGCAACTCCGGGTAAATACGAAAAGTCACATAATCTAAAGGAAGTCGAACAAATTATTCGACCTACGGGTCTTTTGGATCCTGTTATTGAGGTGCGAGAAACAAAGGGTCAAATTGATGATATAATCGGAGAGGTAAATTCTGTAATTAAAAGTAATGAAAGAGTTTTAATTACCACACTTACTAAAAAAATGGCTGAAAATTTAACTGATTATTTAAAAAATGTCGGGATAAAAACTACGTATTTACACAGCGATATTGACACTATCGAAAGAATGGAAATAATAAGAGATTTGCGTTCGGGTAAGTTTGACGTTTTGGTTGGGATAAATCTTCTAAGAGAAGGTCTTGACCTTCCTGAAGTAAGTCTTGTTGTGATTTTAGATGCTGACAAAGAAGGGTTCCTTCGTTCCGAAACTTCGATGATACAGACAATCGGTCGTGCCGCAAGAAATGTCAATGGTAGGGTTATTATGTATGCAGACAGAATTACAAACTCTATGGATATTGCAATTAAAGAAACTGACAGAAGAAGAAAAATTCAAAATGATTACAATATCAAACATAATATTACTCCAAAAAGTGTCAAGAAGGATATCAGAGAGATTATTACAGCTACAAAAGTTGCTGAAAGTGAAGAAATTTTTAAAGACGGAGATTATTCAATAACCAATTATGAAAGTTTTATACTTGAGCTTGAAAATGAAATGTTAAAAGCTGCCGACAGTTTGGAATTTGAAAGAGCTGCGTCAATTAGAGATGAAATAAAGAAATTAAAAGAAATGTGGGGATTATAGTAGAAATAAATTTAGTAAATATTAAAATAAAAAATATTTTGTATTATTAGAAATAATTTCGTTATTTAAACGATATATTAGTTTAAAAAATTATATTTTTAATTTTACAATACTAAGTTAATAATTTTAATAAAAAAATATTTTTATATAATTAAAAAAAGTGTTGACAAAAAACTTTTTTAAGTTATATAATTGAATTGATTAAATAATAAAACGAGTTGATGATTTGATCTTGTATGAATATGAATTAAGATATTTATAGGTAATATTGGTTTAGTTGTTTTGTGCTTTAAGGAGAATAATATGAATGTTTTTGCTTTAAACAAGAGAGATAAGGTTATTTTATTTGTTACTATGTCGTTAGGGGTAAGTTTGACAATGTTTCCTTTATTGGCTAGTAGTTTTAAAATTTGTAATGCTGGATATGGTTGGAGTTGGGTTAGTGCATTTTGGAGTGCATATAATGGAGACGTAGTTAGTACTTTGATGAGCATGGGAGGGTCTTGGCTTGCATTAGCTACAGCTGCCGCAATACCTTTAACTTCAACAGCAGCTGTGGTTTGGTTTTTATAGAGGAAGGATTTAGATATGACTATTAGAAAATTTGGGATTTTTGCTCAGGTTATAGTTACTATTGCTATGATAGCTTCTTTGTCATTGGTGTTTTTGGGTGTTTTTTCTTACAATAATGATTTTAAATATGTATATAGGGTTATTTTATTTTTAAATTTAGTAACTTTAACTGTAAATTTATTAATAAATAAAGGGCAAGGGACGTGTTTGTCAAAAAAAATAGTTTTACCACTTTTGTTTTTGACAATAGTTTTATCTATTTTAGCCTTGTTACTATTATTTGTTAAGATGTAGTAATATAGCAGAATAAGAGTTTTTAAGCTTTTATTCTGCTTTTTGTATAGGAGAAAAATATGAAAAATTATTTAGATAAAATAATATTAAAATCTAATTTAACTTCAAGTATTTTATTGATAGTTTTATTTTGCATTTCAAATGTAATAAATATATTATCAATAGTGTTTATGTTTTATGGTAGATTTGACAGAGAAATAAAATTGTTTTCAGTTCTTATTATTACACAAATATTGATTTCTATAGCCTTTATTTTAGCGATAGTGTGTTTTGCAACTATGGTAATATATTTAATTTTTAGAATTAAGAAATTTGATGTTTCCTTGAATATATTATTTTCTTGTGTCTCATTTTCAATAATTCCATTAATAATTATCAATATTTTTTGGGGAATGTTTATGGCTTACAATTATACTAATATTGATGTGAATTCGTTATTATTTTCTGATTTTTCAATTAAATTAGCTGAAAATACAGTTAGAATATCTAATATTGGAGTTTTTAAAATTTTGAGATACTTTTTTTATATAATTTCAGTTTTATTATTACTTTTTCTCGTAAAAAGATATAAAGTTATATTGCAGGAGAGAAAAAATGAAATTACCCACTAATTTTAAAAAGATTTTTAAGTTAAATGTTTTAATTTTATTTTTTACAATTATATTAACATATTGTTTAAATTTTAGTTCTAAATCAATAAATGGATTTATTATTAATAGTAGTGAAAACTATTCTAAAAATATTGATATGTCTATTATATTTAAAATATTATTTAATAATTTAATGGTTTCAGTAATAATTATTTTAAGTGGTATTATGATTATATTGCCGTTAGCTATTCTAATTATTAATATTAATGCCTATATTATACAATTTTTATTAGTATTATACTTAGATATTCCTATGAAATTTATTTTATTATTTGGTGTACCTCATATCATTTTTGAATTTACAGCTATGCTAATATCTACAAGCATTGCAATGTATATACCTTATTCTTTGTTTAATTATATTTATTTTAAGAACGATATATATTTAAAAAAAGAAAATTTATTACTTACTTTTGAGTTGTTTTTAATTTCTATTTTTTTATTAATTATTGCCTCTATAATTGAAGGCGGTATTATATATAATTTCAAAAAATCTATAGTGTTTTTTAGTTCATTACTGATATTTATATAATAAGATTTAAATTTTTCAGTACTGAACTTTTTTGTTTTATAATATAAAAATTATGGTATAATATTAAAATACAGACTTTAAAAATTAAAAGAAATGTGGGGATTAGATGTCTAAAAATAAGATTAAGATAAAAGGTGCAAAGGTAAATAATTTAAAAAATATAGATTTGGAAATTCCGAGAGATAAAATGGTTGTTTTTACGGGGCTTAGCGGAAGCGGGAAATCCTCTTTAGCTTTTGATACGATTTATGCGGAGGGACAAAGAAGATATGTGGAAAGTTTATCGAGTTATGCAAGGCAATTTTTGGGGCAAATGGATAAACCTGATGTTGAATATATTGACGGATTAAGTCCGTCAATTTCAATAGACCAAAAAACAACAAACAGAAACCCTCGTTCCACTGTAGGAACCGTTACGGAAATTTACGATTATTTAAGATTATTATTTGCAAAGATCGGAGAGGCGAGGTGTCCTGTTTGCAAAACTGAGATAAAAAGTCAAAGTATTGACCAAATGGTAGACAGAGTTATGGAAATTCCCGATAGGAGTAAAATTTTAATTTTATCTCCTATAGTCAGAGGAAAAAAAGGAGAACATAAAAAACTTCTTGAAAACATAAAAGTTCAAGGTTTTGTAAGAGTTATTATCGACGGCGATGAGTACGAATTGTCTGAAAACATTGAGCTTGATAAGAATAAAAAACACAGTATTGATATTGTCGTTGACAGGCTTATAATAAAAGAAAAAATAGAGTCGAGAGTGGCTGAAAGTTTAGAAACTGCTTTTAAATTCAGTGAGGGAATAGTCAAAGTAAAAATTGTTGACGGGGAAGAGGTAATTTTTTCGCAAAAAATGTCTTGTCCCAACGGTCATATTTCCTTTGATGAAATTGAACCGAGAACTTTTTCTTTTAACAGTCCTTTTGGAATGTGTGAGGATTGTAACGGGCTTGGAAGCCATAAGATTGTGGATCCTGATTTAGTTATTCCCGATAAGAACAAATCTTTGATTGATGGAGCTATTGAACTTTATAATGTTACGACAGGAGAGGACGGATATTATTATAAAATTTTTCACGAAATTATAAAGTATAACGGATTTGATGAAAATACACCTTTTAAGGATTTAAACGAAAAGACGATCAATGAGTTGTTGTACGGAACGGGAGACAGAACCATAAAATTCAAATTTGAAAGTAAATTCACAAATGAAAATAAGGTTTTTAACAGAGCTTTTGAGGGGATTATAAAAAATCTCGAAAAGAGATATAATACATCTCCTATGTCTTCTATGAGAGAAAAAATAGAAACGGTAATGTCTGAGAAACAATGTGAAAAATGTAAAGGGAAAAGATTGAACGAAAAGGCGTTGTCGGTGTTTATTCGTGATAAAAATATTTCCGATATTACTGAAATGTCGGTTGATAAATTGAATAAATGGTTTTTTGACCTTGAACTTACAGAAACTGAAAGCATCATAGGAGAAAGAATTTTAAAAGAAATTAAGGAAAGATTAAAGTTTTTAAAAGATGTAGGACTGGAGTATTTGACCTTGTCAAGAAGTGCCGGAACTCTTTCGGGTGGAGAAAGTCAAAGAATACGTCTTGCAACACAAATCGGTTCAGGTCTTGTAGGTGTTGTTTACGTTTTGGACGAACCGAGTATAGGGCTTCATCAAAGAGATAATGAAAAACTTTTAGCTTCGCTTAGAAATTTGACAAATTTAGGAAATACTCTTATAGTCGTTGAACATGACGAGGACACTGTTAAAGCGGCTGACTATATTGTAGATATCGGACCGAGAGCTGGAATACACGGTGGAGAAGTGGTTGCGAAAGGCACTTTAAAAGACATTATGAAAAGTAAAAAGTCGATAACGGGAGCTTATCTTTCCGGAAAGAAAAAAATAGATATTCCAAAAGAAAGAAGAAAATTTACCGACACGATAAAAATCTTCGGTGCAAAAGAAAATAATTTAAAAAATATTGATGTTGAATTTCCTATAGGTGTATTTACTTGTGTTACAGGAGTTTCAGGAAGCGGTAAAAGCAGTTTGGTAAACAGTATATTAAATAAAGAATTGTCAAATAAACTTAATAGAAGTAAACAAAAAGTAGGAAGTTTTGACAGAATTGAAGGCTATGAAAAATTGGATAAAGTTATAGAAATCGATCAAAGTCCGATTGGAAGAACTCCACGTTCAAATCCGGCTACCTATACAAAACTTTTTGACAATATAAGAGATGTTTTTGCGATGACTACAAAGGCAAAAATGAAAGGCTATAACAAAGGACGTTTTAGTTTTAATGTGCATGGAGGCAGATGTGAGGCTTGTAAAGGAGACGGGACTATAAAAGTGGAAATGCACTTTTTGCCTGATGTTTATGTGCCTTGTGAAGTTTGTAAAGGTAAGCGTTATAACAGAGAAACTTTGGAAGTAACTTATAACGGAAAAAATATTTTTGAAGTTTTGGATATGACAGTAGAAGACGGACTTAAATTTTTTGAAAATCACCCTACCATAAAAAGAAAATTACAAACTTTATATGATGTAGGATTAGATTATATAAAAATAGGTCAAAGTTCTACCGAACTTTCAGGTGGAGAAGCACAAAGAGTAAAACTTGCATCAGAGCTTTCTAAAAAAGGAACCGGAAAAACTGTTTATATTTTAGATGAACCGACAACAGGTCTTCATATTGACGATATAAATAAACTGATAAGTGTTTTAAATCTTTTGGTTGAACAGGGAAATACAGTTATTGTAATAGAACATAATTTAGATATGATAAAAATTGCCGACCATATAATTGATTTGGGCCCCGAAGGAGGAGATGGCGGCGGAAGTGTTGTTGTTACGGGAACTCCCGAAGAAGTTGCAAAATGTGAGAAATCATATACGGGACAATTTTTGAAAAAAATATTTGATGAAAATTAAAATTTTTGGTTATAGCCGATAAAAATATATAAAAGTTTCGACTATACTTAATAAAATTATTTACATTCGAATTGTTATCAAAAATTTGTTTTGAATTGTATATAATTAAGCGGTAAGAAAATTTTTAGGAGAAAATTATGGAAAAATATATGTTAATATTGACAGATACTTTTGAAGAAATTGAAGCTGTTACTCAAGTTGATTTTTTAAGACGTGCGGGGATTGTTGTTGATATGATTTCAATTACAGGTAAAATTCAAGTTACAAGCAACAGAGGCATAACTGTAATTGCGGATGATGTGATTGAAAATATAATTCCTGATGAATATTTCGGAATAATAATTCCCGGCGGACTTCCTGCAGCTTTTAACATAAGAGATGATGAGAGAGTTTTAAAAATTTTAAAAGATTTTAATAAGCAAAATAAACTTATTGCAGGAATTTGTGCAGGCCCTTGTGTATTGGCAAAAGCGGGAGTTTTAAAAGGAAGAGATGCAGTTATATATCCTAAAATGGAAAGTGAACTTTTGGATGCAAATGTAAAATACGATGCCGTTTGTGTTGATGAAAATATAATAACTGCAAGAGGAGCCGGTCTTGCGCTTGAATTCGCATATACATTGGTTCGAAAAATTAAAGGGAAAGTTCAAGAAAAACAATTAAGAGTTGCATCGGTTGATAATTTACTCAGAGAATGGATTTTAAAGGAAGAAAATAAATAAATGGAAGATAAAAGATTAGAATTTAATTCTATGTCATTGGAAGAATTGCAAGATTTGTTTTTGAATTTAGGAGAAAAGAAATTTCGTGCAGAGCAATTTTTTAGATTTATTCATCAAAAGAAGAATTTTGAAATTGATGAATCAAAACAACTTCCCAAAGAATTAAGAGAAAAACTTAAATCTTTAGGATATATAAATAAGATGAGCATTTATAAAAAGTTTGAGTCTAAAATTGACAATACGAAAAAATATTTGATAAAGTTAAGCGATAACCGACTTATAGAAACAGTGTTTATGGATTATAATACTTATTGTACAGTTTGTATTTCTACACAAGTCGGTTGTAGAATGGGTTGTAGTTTTTGTGCATCTACAAAAGAAAATTTTGCGAGAAACTTGATGCCGTCAGAACTTTTGGGACAAATATACTTGATTGAAAAGGACTTGAACACAATAGTAAATAACGTTGTTTTAATGGGAATAGGTGAGCCTTTGGATAATTATGACAATGTTATAAAATTTTTAAAACTTATAAATTCAGAAAAAGGAAAAAATTTAAGTCTTAGAAATATTACTGTTTCGACTTGCGGGATTGTACCTAAAATTTATAAACTTGCAGATGAAAAACTACCCCTAACACTTACAATTTCATTACATAATCCGTTTCAAGAACAAAGAAGAAAAATAATGCCTATATCAGATAACTTTTCGATAGATGAAATAATAAAAGCCTGTAATTATTATTTTGAAAAAACATCAAGAAGGGTCAGTTTTGAATATACTCTTATAAAAGGAGAAAATGACGATAAAATTCATGCTTTGGAACTTAAAAAACTTTTGAGAGGACTAAATTGTCATATAAACATAATACCTCTTAATGTAATAAAAGAATTTGACGCTGTTGCTCCGAGTTCAAAGTATATCTATAATTTTAAAACTATGCTTGAAAGTTTCGGAATAAATGCAACGATAAGAAAAAAACAAGGTGACGATATAAACGGAGCCTGTGGGCAATTAAGACAGGGAGTTTTAGAGCAAGAAAATTAAATATAATATATTTAAAAATCCTTTAAATTTTTTAAAGGATTTTTTTTTTTTGATTAAAATTTTAAAAAAAGTAATAAAAATTTTTTATTATTATGACAATTTTTCGTGAAAAGTTTCTTTTCTAAAAACGATTACATTTATATTATTTATTTTTATGTTTTTAAAGATAATAAAAATTTATTAAAAATCATGTAAAAACATTTAAAATTCATATAATTTATTGAAAATAAGTTTTACAAGACAATAAAAAATTATTTAATAGTTAATATTTTAAAAATGTGTTAAAATATTAATTATTGAAACGGATTTGATTTCAATAATTATATTTTTATTAGGAGGTTTGTTATGAGCACATTTTACAACGAGGTAAAGGATTTTGCAGCTAAACATATTTTACCTTATGCAAAAGAAATTGACGAAAAAATGGAATTTCCCGTTGAATCTTTCAATGAAATGGCAAAAGCGGGATATTTTAAATTAATGATTCCGACAGAACTTGGCGGACTTGGAAAAGGAATGACTGAACATTCAGAAACTTGTAGAGCATTTTCTGAATGTAGTGCAACAACAGGACTTTGTTATATGATGCATAATGTTTGTTTAAGCATCGTATTGAAGTACGGAAGCGAAGAATTAAAAAGTAAGATTTTAAAAGATGTAGTTGAAAATAATAAATTTTTAGGATTTGCATATTCTGAATTCGGTTCAGGAACAAATTTTTATCTTCCTGATATAAAAGCGGAATTTACAGAAAAAGATGTAATTTTAAATGGAACTAAGAGTATGGTTACATCTGCTACTTATGCATCATATTATTTACTTCTTTCTCCGTCTGAATCAGGTGAAGGAATTGATAATTGGATTGTTCCTATCGAAACGGAAGGGGTAAGTTTTAGAGCAAGTGAATGGAACGGACTTGGAATGAGAGGAAATGTTTCTTGCCCTATGGACTTTGAAAATGTTAAACTTGATAAATTTTACAGAATCGGAGAAATCGGTGATGCTATGACACATATTTTTGAAGTTGTTGCTCCTTTCTTTATTACAGGATTAGCCTCTGTTTATACAGGTGTTTGTGAAGCTGTTTTAGCTGAAGCTTTGGCACATGCTACAAATAGAAAACATACATTCGGACCTTCTCTTGCAGAATACGAAACGGTTCAAACTCATTTGTCAAGAATTTATTCTCAAACAAATGCAGCGGTATTAGGAACAAAGGAAGCTGCAAGAGCAGCAGACGCAGGAGAAGCAGATGCAATTTTAAAAATTATATCTGCAAGAATTTTTGCCTCTGAAGCTGCTATTGAAGT
Source organism: Parvimonas sp. (assembly GCA_022770425.1). Taxonomy (GTDB): domain Bacteria; phylum Bacillota; class Clostridia; order Tissierellales; family Peptoniphilaceae; genus Parvimonas. The sequence goes on from JALEHY010000058.1 coordinate 54,831, forward strand.
TGCAAGACGTGGAATGAGAATTGGAGGAGGAAAAGCGTACAATAAATTAGGCATTATGGAAAGACTTCTTAGAGATTCTTATGCAGGACAAATAATGGCGCCAAGTGTGGATGTTCTTATTTTGTGGTTAGGAAGAGCATTAACAGGATTACCGCTTATTTAATTATAAAATTGATTTGAAAAATGTTTTTTATAATTTCAAATTGAAATAGGAGAAAATTATATGAAAGAAAAATTAAAAGTAGGTGCCGTTATTTATGCACCACGAGTTACAGTTATATGGGGAATTATCGCAGACTTTTTTAAAAGTGAAGGTTTTGAAATAGAGCCGGTGTACTATAAAGATTACAAGATGCAAGTTGACGGACTTATGAAAGGAGAAATTGATGTTGCTTGGAATTCTCCGCTTGCATGGTTAGATACTCATTTGAGAACTGAAGGGAAAGCATTGTATGGTTCGATGAGAGATACAGACAGGGACAGAAGAAGTTATTTAGTTGTAAGAAAGGGAGAAATTAATTCAATTTCCGATTTAAAAGGGAAGACTATCGGGTTTGGAGCTGTTGATTCTCCTCAGGCAAGACTTATCCCTATTTATCATTTGCATAAAAATGGTTTGGAATACAAAAAAGATTATATTGAAAAAAATTTCAACATTGGAGTTGGGCTTCACGGCGATCATGTGGGAGGAGAATTGGATTCTGCCAAATCACTTATTGCTGGAGAAGTTGATGCTACTTGGATGTTGGATATGAATTATAACGCTTGGGTAGCAGACGGTACACTTGATGAAAAGCAAGTTGTTATTTTAGATAAAACTGACTTTTTTGATCATTGTATTTTCTCGGCAAGAGCTGATATTGATATTGACCGATTTAATGAATTTGTAAGAATTTTAAACAAAATGGATTACAATAATCCTGACCATAAAGAAATGATGGATTTGGAAGGTTTGAAGGAATGGGTTTCAGGAAGACTTGCAGGTTTTGAACAAATAACAAAGGCAAACGAATATTTAAACTTTTTTGAAGAATTTTACAAATAGGTGTCGGTATGAAAAAAATTTTTGAGCCTTTTACAATTTCTCTTATGGGAAGTATGCCACGCAGTAAAGAATTGATGACTTTAAAAAGAAGGTTTAATTTAGGAGTTGTTGATAAAACTGAGTTGGAAAATTTGGTTGATAATGAAACAAAGGCAGTTGTTACTTTGCAAGAGAAAAACGGTGTAGATATAATTACGAACGGAGAACTTGCAAGAGATAATTATGTTTCATTTGTATCTGAAAAGTTAAATGGTGTTGTTATGATGAATATGGGAGATATGCTTGAGTATATCGAAGATAAAAAAGCATTTGAACAAATTCTTGAAACTTTAGATGTTCCGTCAGTGAGTATTAAAAACGCAATTTGTAACGGAACTATTGAGTATGATAAACCTTTGGTTTTTGATGATATGGAAAAATTAAAAAAATTTACAACTTTACCTATTAAAGCAACTTTGCCCGGTCCGTATTTAATGACTCGTTCGATGTGGCTTCCCGCACTTACTAAAAAATATTATGACAGCAAAGAAAAACTCGGCGAAGCTGTTATTTCTGTTTTAAAAAGCGAAGTTGATAAACTTTTAGAAGTGGGAGTTGATGTTATTCAATTTGATGAGCCGGTTTTAACTGAAGTTGTTTTTGCAGAGGGAAAAACAAGATCATTTATGTGTGCAGCACTTTCTGAAAAGAAGGATCCTACTGAAGAATTAAAGTTTGCAACTTATCTTATAAAATCAGTTATTGATTATATAAAAGGAAAATCAGTTTATTGTGCTTTGCATGTTTGCAGAGGTAATTGGAGTAAAGACGAAAGTATACTTTTAAGCGGACCTTATACGCCTTTGTTACCGCTTTTTGAAGAAGTATTACCCGACATTTTAACTTTAGAATTTTCAACACCAAGAGCAGGAGAGGTTGAATCATTGCTTTCAAGCGAAAAGATAAGAAATAATTGCATTTTAGGAATGGGAGTAGTAAATCCGAGAACTGACGATGTTGAAAGTGCGGAAGTTATAGTTGAAAGAGTAGAGCAAGCACTTAAATTTTTGCCTAAAGAAAGAATTTGGTTAAATCCTGACTGTGGATTTGCAACTTTTGCCAATAGACCTGTAAATACACTTGAAATAATTGAAAAAAAACTTGAACAGCTGAATTTGGCAAAAAATATTCTAAGAGGAAAATATGACTAATTTATATGAATCGGAATTTTACGATATTTCTTATAGGGCAATATTAAATAATGAAAAAATGGTTAAAGTTTTTACTGACAATGATTGTATTGAGGTTGAAAATGATATAAGTTTTGACTCTGTTGCAAGCTGTAAGACGTCTATAAATTATTTTTTAGCTTCTATAATAAGTGAAATTTTAAAAAAACTGTATAGCAGGGCGAAAAAATATAGAATTACTGTTTGTGATTTGGAAGGAAAAATAAAAATTAAATTAAAAAATCCTCTTACGATTTTAGATGTACTGGGATATGATGAAATTCCGTATATTGAAGAATGTTTTGTTAATATATATCTTTACTCTGATATGGAATATGATGAGTTGATTAAATTTTGTAACGAAACTTTAAATTATTGCTTTATTTATAATACATTAAAAAATTCTATGAAATTTAATATAAAATTTACTCCTATAGTATAAAACAGAAACTTTTTAAGTTTCTGTTTTTTTATTTATGATTTATTAAGAAATGGTGAAAATTTTATTTTGTCATTATTTCAAAAAAAGTATTGAATAGTTTTCATAATAATGGTAAAATATATATAGTGTAAATACTAATAGATTTCAGGAGGTACAGTATGATAGAGAAAAACGTTACAATAAAAAATGAAACAGGATTACACGCAAGACCTGCAGCTGCTTTGGTTCAGTTTGTAAAAAAATATGAGGCAAGTGTAGAAATTATTGTTGACAATAAAGTTGCAGATGCAAAGAGCATATTTAATGTTATGAGTTTAGGAATTTCTAAAGGGACTGAAATAGTTTTAAGAGTTGACGGAGAAAACGAAGAAAGTGTTATTGAAGAAGTTTCTAATTTCATTGATAATTTGGCAGATTAATTTTTAAAAATACGCTTCTCTTTTGAGGAGCTTTTTTTAGGTGATAATATGAGAGAGTACTTAGGATTTTCAGTTTCAAAAGGCGTAGTATTGGGGAAAACCGTTACACTGGTCTATGAAAATAATTTGGTAAAAGAGTATATAACTGATGATGAAAAAAATGAAGAATATAATCGTTTCAAAAATCTTTTAAAATTATATGACGAGGTTGAATTTTCGTTACATGATGAAAATTCAAAAAAGTTGTTGAATATTCATCATGAATTGATAGATGATCCATATTTGCAAAATGGAATTTTAAACAGAATAAAAGATGAAAATATGTCTTTGGAAAAAGCGATAGATGAGACTTTTAATGAGATTTGTTTTGAGCTTAATTCTTTGGAATCGGAGTATATGCGTGACAGAATATATGATTATATTTCTATCAGAGAGGAGTTTTTGAATAGTTTGTCAAATCAAAAAGAGGATATTGATGAAGAGTCGTTCATTTTGATTGTCGAAAACTTATCTCCTAAAATAGTTGAAAAGTATAAGAATAAATTGCTTGGGATAATTTCTGTAAATGGCGGAAAAACTTCTCATGCTTCTCTTTATGCGAAAAATTTATCCATACCTTATATTATTTGTAATGATATTAATATAGAAAATTTTAAGGACAGAGAATTTGATTGTATCTTGGATTGTGTTAACGGAAAAGTAATTTTAGAACCTGATGTTTATGCTGTTAAAACTTATTCTAAATTATTTACAATTCCAAATGTTGAAACTATGTATTTAGATATTGCAAGAACAAAAAACAATAAGTACATAAAAGTATGTAGCAATATATCCGGTGTGGATGAATTTCAAGTGTCGTTAAATTGTGGGACAGATGGTTGTGGATTGTTTAGAACGGAATTTTTGTATATGCAAGATAACTTTCCTACAGAGGACTATCAATTTCAAATTTTTAAATCTCTTGCACAGAGTACTGACAAAGAAATTATAATAAGAACATTTGATATAGGTGCAGATAAAAAATCTAAGTTTTTTATGCTTGAAGATGAAAAAAATCCGTTTTTAGGACTTAGAGGATTTAGAATATACAAATCGTTTCACAAGGAACTCAGACGTCATTTGCGTGCAATTTTGAGAGCTTCAGCTTATGGGAACATAAAAATAATGATTCCGATGATTACAAATTTAGAAGAAGTTTTGTGGATAAAAAATGAAATTAATAAAATTAAGGATGAACTCAGAGAAGAAAAAATGTATTTTGATGAAAATATTGCTTTTGGAATTATGATTGAAACTCCTTCATCTGTTGTGTTGTTCGACATTTTAGTAAAAGAAGTTGATTTTATAAGTATAGGAACAAATGATTTAGTACAGTATATGCTTGCTTGTGACAGAGAAAATTCAAAAATACAACAGTTGTATGATTGTTATAATCCTTCAGTTATAAGATCAATATACAACATTGTGAAAATTGCTCATAAAAATGGTAAAAAAGTTGGAATGTGTGGAAATTTTGCCAGTGATTTGGACGCGGTTGAACTTTTGATTTTACTTGGAATTGATGAATTTAGTGTTACAAATGATGTTTTGCAAACAATAAAAAAGAGAATACGAAATTTTGACAAAAAGTATTATCTGGATTTTTTTGAAAAATTGTATAAATTTAAAACCGGAAGAGAAATATTAAACTATTTTGACAGTAAATAGTTAAGAAAAAGTTACAATTTGGAACTTAATTTTTGTTCTGATTGTAGCTTTTTGTACAATAAAAAATCTTTGTAAGTTGATTATTTACCATAACAACAGATTCGATTATTTGTAATAAATATAACGTTAACTATTTAAAGTTGTATATTGTATTTCTATTGGGTATATAAAAAGCATATAACATTTAGGAGGTAGTTATGGAGTATTTAAGAGAAAAACATATTGTTGATATGGAAGTTCATAAATTTTTAGACGACATTTATGAGCCTATAAATGAAGTTATTGAACATGAAATTGTAACAAGTGATGATTTAGTAGGAGATTTCAAAATAAATGAAATAAATTCAGAGTATATTACTTTTACGTATTGTAAACTCTTTGATGTAACAGGAATCTTAGATGGTGAAGTATATGAACATTTCTTGGATAATTCTCATTTTATAAAGAGCAATTTGTCTGATGTGAGAAATGGGTATGTAGAGTTTTTAATTAAAGGAATGGAAGAAAAATTAAATTTAGAAATCAAAAACTTGGATGACGAACAAGAAGTTAAGTCTTTAATGTCAAAAATTCATACTGAGATAGTAAAACTTGAACGAAAAAAGAGATAAAAATATTATTAAAAGGCTTTATTTCAAATCTAAAATGTAGTATAATAATGTTATGTGAAAAAATAAAGGAGGGATTGTTATGCATCCAATGTTACAAAAAAGTGTAGATTCAGGTTTTATGAAAGAAGAACATGGTCTATATATTGAAGAAGCTATTGCAAAAGGAGAAACTTTAATTATTTCAGGTCATAGATCTGCAGGGATAAGACCTTTTATGGCTGCTGTTATGGCTGTTGCTAAAGGAAGCCATAAAACAGTTCAAGTTAAGGACGAAGCCGGTTGTGCAGTTGGAGAAGATGTTGATTACATATTAATACCTGCTCTTACTGAAGAAAATTGTGATTCTTTAGTTCAAGCTGCATTTAATGCAAAGAACATCATAACTTTCAAAGAAACTGAATTAAAATATTCAATGATGAAAATCATGAAAGTTCAAGCTAAAGAAACCGGAGATTTATCAAAAGTTGTTAATTTAGTTGAATGTAGAAAAATTAATATGGTACCTCACCTAATCAACTTCAGCAGAATGACTTATGATGAAAAAGGTAAAGTTAAAAGAGAAGACTTGTTAACTTGCGAAGAATATTAAAATATTAAGAGAAAAAGACACTACTGTGTCTTTTTTTTTTTCTTATTTTAAGTTATAATTGTTATAGGTGATATGTTTGAAAAAATTTTTTAATTTTATATTCAGTAGGATTTTTTTTATTGGACTTATGCTTTTTTTACAATTAAGTTTACTTATCGTGTTTTTAATCTATTTTAACAGGTATTTTATTTATCTTTACAGTATAAATTTAGTTGTAGGATTTATTTTTACGTTTATGATAGTAAATGATAATATAAATCCTGCGTTTAAAATAACATGGATTTTAATTACTATGGCAATCCCTATTTTAGGGGGATTTATTTATTTAACTTTTGGTGAAAAACGACTTTTGAAATCTATACGTAAAAAATTAAATACTTATTATTCTATAAGGTTTAAAGATTCAATGGATTTAACTCGTGATTATGATATTGAGGACTTAAATATTTCTGATATGAATGTTTACAGACAGGCAAAATATCTTAATGAAACTACGGGAAGTCCGATATTTTTAAATACCGAAACAAAATATTTTGAATCGGGAGAAGATAGTTTTAATGAATATATTGATGACTTAAATTCCGCAAAAAAGTTCATTTTTATGGAATATTATATTATATCTGAAGGCTTTTTTTTAGATACGGTTTTAAATATTTTAAAGGACAAAGTTGAACGAGGAGTTGACGTAAGAATTGTAGTTGATGATATAGGAAGCATACTTACTCTATCAAATAAAAAAGTTGAAGAGATAAGAAATTATGGAATAAAGCTTGTTGAATTTAATCAAATTCATGGAGTTATTTTGCCGAAACACAACAACAGAACTCACAGAAAAATGACAATCATTGACGGAGATATTGCATACACCGGCGGTATAAATATTGCGGATGAGTATATAAATTTAATTAAAAAATATGGATATTGGAAAGATTCTGTTATAAAAATAAAAGGTTCAGCTGTTGCTTCTTTTGTTAATATGTTTATTTCCGTTTGGGACTATTGTACATTGGAAAGAACAAATCTCGAAAATCTTTATGCAAACAGAGAAATTGAAGACTTTTCAAAAATAGATAAAAAGTTAGGACTTGTTTTGCCTTTTTCCGAAACACCGCTTGTGGATTCAACAAGTGAAAATATGTATCTTAATATGCTAAAAAGAGCTAACAGATATTTTTATATAACAACGCCTTATTTAATTATAACTTGGGAAATGGAAAATGCGTTGATTTGTGCAGCGAAAACAGGAGTTGATGTTCGTATAATTACGCCTCATATTCCGGATAAAAAATATGTTCATACCTTGACTCGTTCATATTATAATCGATTGATAGAAAACGGTGTAAAGATTTATGAATTTGAAAGAGGATTTATTCATTCAAAAAATGTAGTTTGTGATGATTCTTTTGCGGTCGTCGGTAGTATAAACTTTGATTACAGAAGCCTGTATTTGCATTTTGAGTGTGCGGTATGGATGTACAATACACCGATTATACAAGATATAAAGAATGATTTTTTAAACACAATGCAAGAGTCCGTTGAAATAGATAAAGAGTGGTTGAAAAAACGTAAACGAATTACAAAAATGTACCAATCACTACTTAGACTTTTTGCACCATTAATGTAAAACAAAAAGCCGAATTAATCGGCTTTTTGTTTTTTTCTGTTTTGTTTTACTGTATCATTTAATAAATCGGTTTTTAATTTCCATAATTTTTCTGAGAGGTCTACTTTGTATATATGAGGATTATCAAATCTTTTAAATTCATCCCAAAGACTGTCAACTTCTTCTTGACAATAATTTCTTATATCTTCAATATCAGGCAGTTTGTAGATTAAATTTCCGTTTTCAAAAATTTTATGTAACATAGGTCTTATTGTATATTCATCAAAAACAGTTCTTTTCCAAGTGTAAATCGGATGGAATATTTCAAGAGGTTTAGTTTCGTCTATTTCTTCGTCAAAAAGAGTTATCAAGTCAGCTTCTGCTTTATTTGTTTTTTTATTATATATCCTGTATAAATTTTTAAAGCCGGGAGTTGTAATTTTATCAACATTTTCTGAAACTTTTATTTTCGGAATGATTTTACCGTTTTCTTCTATTGCAACTAATTTATAAACTCCTCCAAAAACCGGAGATGTCTTTGAGGTTATTAACCTTTCGCCGATTCCAAAAGAGTCAATCATAGCACCTTGATGTAATAAATCTCTTATTGTATATTCGTCCAAAGAGTTGGAAACTACGATTTGAACATCTTGATATCCTGCGTCATTCAGCATTTTTCTTGCTTGCTTTGAAAGGTATGCAAGATCACCGCTGTCAAGTCGGATACCTTTTGGTCTTATTCCCATAGGTTTTAAAATTTCGTCAAAAGTTTTTATTGCATTCGGCACTCCCGACTGTAAAGTATTATATGTATCTACCAACAAAACACAATTATTAGGGAAAGATTTGGCAAAAGCTTTAAAAGCGTCAAGTTCTGTTTCAAACATTTGTACCCAAGCATGTGCCATAGTTCCCATAACAGGTATATTAAACATTTTTCCGGTTAGAACATTAGAAGTTCCGTCAACTCCTGCAATATAAGCGGCTTTTGCTCCATAAACGGCAGCATCGATTCCTTGAGCACGTCTTGCTCCAAATTCCATAACACTTCTTCCTTTTGCGGCACGTTTTATTCTGTTTGATTTAGTAGCTATTAAACTTTCGTGATTTAAAATTAAAAGACATAAAGTTTCGATTATTTGTGCTTGTACTGAAGGTCCTTTGACAATCATAATAGGTTCTTTTGGGAAAATTACGCTTCCTTCCGGAACTGACCATATATCACAGTCAAATTTGAAATTTTTTAAAAAACTTAAAAATTTATTGTCAAAAACATTTAGAGATTTAAAATATTCTATATCCTCATCATTAAATTTCATATTACCAAGTAATTCTACAATATGTTCTAAACCTGAAAATATTGCATAACCTGAATCATCCGGATTTTTTCTGTAAAAGATATCAAAATATGTAATCTTATTTTCAATATTTTCGTTAAAATATCCCTGAGCCATAGTGTATTCGTACAAGTCAGATAAAATAGACAAATTGTAGTCTTTAAATTTTGTGTTCATATTCCCTCCGATAAAAAGTTTTTTATTTCAATACAATTCTTTAAATTATATTTTTAATTAATTGTGTCTTTAAAATATTATATCATAATTAGTTTAAATTTAACAATTTTTATTTTTTTACTGACAAAAATTGAAAAATATTTAAAAAAGTTTTAAAATCCAATAAAGGGTATATTTATATAAATACTTTTTCATTGAAAAAATTACCATATATTTTATTTGATTTACAAATTTTTTTGAAAATTTAACGTAAATTTTACAAATATTTTAGAATTTATGGTTTTTATGATATAATTACTTTTGTAAAGTAAAGTTTGTTTTAAAAAGAAAATTTTAATTTTTATAACAGTATAAAAAGATAATGTAAGGAGGTGCATTATGTTGGAACTAAACGAAAAGATACAGACAAGATTAATAGGTATGAATTATGAGCCTTTCAGTTTTTCCGTTTCGAATTACAGAACTTGTAGTTTTGATTTGAATTACGATAATTATAAAATTGTATTTGTTTTGGACGGTGAAATTGAATTTACTACACTTAAGTATACTAATACTTTGAAATCAGGAATGTTTGCGGTTATAAATCCTAATAAAGTTTATAGTATAGATGTAAAGTCAAAAGATAATTTAATTTTAACTTTGGAAATGGATAATGATTTGTTTTTTGACAAAAAAGTAAACTCATTTAATATTTTACTGATCAATAAAGATGATGTTTACAGAAGAGAATACAGCGATATTGTGTTTTTGATAAAAAATCTGATTTGTGATTATTTAATTTCAACTGAAATTTCTTTGAATATATTTATGAGAACTTTAAATAAAATTGTGGAACTTTTAAAAAGCTTTTTCACAGTCGGTTTTTTCAGTAATGACAGAGGAAGTGATGAGTGGGTAGAAGAACAAATTATAAAGTTGACTAAAAAAATGTTTGAAAATTTAGATGACAGTTATACTTTAGGTAAAATTGCAGACCTTTTTAAAACTCATTCTTCTAAAATTTCAAAATTATATACAGAAATTTTTGGTTTTGGGTTTTCGGATGTTTATCATTTTGCTCAGTTAAAAAAGTCGGTTGAATTACTTTTAAAAACAGATAACAACATACTGGAAATAGCTTTATTATGCGGATTTACAAATGCAAAACCTTTTTATGAAAATTATCAAAAGTATATGGGTTGTACACCTATGGTATTTAGAAAAAAATTTACGGAAATTTTAGAGAAACCTACAAAATATTTAACTTTAGACAGTGTACTTAATTCTGAAAGTTTTAAGCAGATTTTGGCAGATTATAATTTTTTTAATCTTAATTCAAAAAATATTTCTTCAAAAAATGAAAGAATTTATGATGTTCCCACTCAAATCAAAAGTAAGCCGTTTGAAAATTACAGTACAGTAATAATCAGTAAAGATATGCTTGGTAAACGTTGGGTGCAGGCTTTAAATGCAATATCGAATAAAATTAAATTTGAACATGTTACTTTTCAGATAAGGGTTGATGACGAGCATTTGTATATGAAAAATGAACTTTCCGTTTGGGAAGTAGCAGAAAAAGATATGATTGTAGAACTTATTCATTCTCTTTTGAATATAGATTTTGAACCTATAATAATGTTTGAAGTTCAAAAGTTTAATAAGAAACGTGGTAACAGAAAAATGTACTATAAAAGAGCTTTTGAATTATTGAAATACTATATAAATTTTATCAGAAATATTGTTCCTGTTTCTGTACTTGAAAACTGGAGATTTGAAGTCGATATGTCACATATAACAAAGCGTTGTGCAGATGCGGAGTATCTTACAGATTTCTATCATCATACTTATGATTATATTTCTTCCGAATTGCCGCTTTCAAAACTTGGTTTACATATGGAAGAAATAGATTTTGAATTGTTTTCAAATGAGAAAAGTAGTTTTTTTGAACTGTTTACAAAAATAAAAAGACCTAAATTTTTATCTTTTAAAATGATTGACAGTTATTTGTATTCAGGCAGAAAAGAGAAAATTTTTTCAAAGGATCGCTTGTGGGAACTTTTAAAACAAGTTGACGAATTTAGAGAATTTTTCTATGAAAAATTTTCTTATAAACCTAATATTTATATTTCAACTCTTTATATTTACTATGATTGGGATACTATTCCGAAAGAGTATTGGGGCTCTGTTATGGCATTAAGCAGTGTTAAAGGGTTTTTAATGGGTCAAAAATACAACAATGTTGTATCTTCAATAATATATTATGGAAAAACATTCAACAGTAAAGAAGAATTTTATGAAAATATTTGTGATTTCAGTATGAAATATGATTATGTAAATAGTTTTGGAATAAAAAATATGAATTACTATTTTCTTGAGAATATGATTAGAATGGGAAAAGAATGTATTTACCAAAAGGAAGGTCTAATTGTAACAAAGCATTTACACGATTATCATTGTCTTGTATATCAAGATATGGCAACTTGCATTCAACATTTACTGTCAACCAATCAAAATAAAGAAGTTTTTAAAAGTAGATTGCATACTATAAAATTAAACGGATTATATGGAAAATATAAAATAATTACTAAAAAAATATGTTCTAAAGACGGAACATGGTATAATGAATGGCGTAAAATGGGAGCTCCGGAGTATATGAGCGATGAAGAAAAAGAATATTTGGAGTCAAAAGTAAAACCTACTTTGGAAATTGAATTTGTGGAGATGTTTGGCAATTTTGAAAGAACGGTAGACTTAGATTTGTTTGAAATGGCATTTATTGAGATAAAAAAATTGTATTTATAAGTAACAAAAAAACGGATAACTCAATTATCTCTTTAAAGCATAATAAAAAAAGTTATAAAATTTTTAAAAAATGAAATGAAAAGACATATCCCCTTTTGTTATATTTGTATGGATAGGTGTTTTATACAAAGAAAAATAGCAAAGGGGGATTTTTTATTGAAAAACGGCAAAAGGATAATTTGCATAATTTTTATTATTTCTCTATTTGCACATATTTTTTGTGATTTTAATGTAAATATTTTTGCAAATAAATATTATGAGTTAAATCACAGTAAAAAAGGAAAATTTAAAATTGAAAAAGTTGATGAAAACGGAAAGTTCTTACAAGGAGCAGAGTTTACTTTGACATCTGAAAACGGAATTGATAAGGTTTTAAAAGTTGACCGTGAAGAGATGTATTTTACCAATTTGGAAAAAGGAATTTATAATCTTAAAGAAACAAAAGCTCCGGACGGATATGTCGTTTCAAATAAAACTTGGAAAGTTACGGTGGAAGATGACGGTTTTACAAAAGTTACTGAAGAAATTGATAAAGATACAGTTTCAAATGAATATGAAAATCTAAAACCCTCAATGATAAGAGCCGTAAATAATGTTATAAACAAGGACGGGCTATACCATAAAGACGCTGTAATGGATCCTAAAAACTTTGAATATGAAACAAAAGTTTCGGGAGAAAAGAGAAATGCGGAGTCTTATAAAAATCCGAATGAAAAAATTTTTTATAATTATAAGGGTGAATACAACAGAACGAGTATAGATGTTGCAGGTGTAAATAAGTATTTAGTTCCAACCGAAAAAAACGGAGAATATGATGTTCATTTAAAAGTTAAAGGAAATAAAATAGAAGAAAAAAATAAAATCGGAGTAGTAATTGTCTGTGATAACTCTGCGTCAATGAGTGAAACCGGAGGATATACTAAAACGAGATTTGAAGCTGCGAAAGAAGCTACAAATATTTTTATTGACGAACTTTTAAAAAACTCAAATGTCGAAGTTGCATTAGTTTCTTACGGTTCACATCTTTTTAACGGTCAGCACAGTACAAATATTTTAAGAGATGATGATCAAAGAGTTGCTTATTATGAGGACTATTCTCACGGATTTACAAAAGATGCCGAAAGTTTAAAAAATAAATTGCCAAAAAAAGCTTTAAAAAATAGTGACCCAAGAGGCGGAACATACACTGCACTTGCGCTTAACAAAGCACATGAATTGTTAAAGAGTACAGATAAACAGTTCGATAAGAAATTTATTGTCACTATAACGGATGGAATTCCTACATTTTCTCCTACTATTTCAAACATAAGAGGAAATAATTCAAGTGAAGCTGATCTTGATTTTACTGATGAAAACAGAAAAGGTGTAGGATTTTTGTATAAATTTTATGAAAAAGGCACATTTTATAATCAAGATACTAAAAAAGTAAGTTTTGATTCTTCCGGAAGAGTAATATCTATTCAAGCGCCGGGTCAAATTTATGAATCTTATGATAGTAGTCTTTCGGGAACGAGAAAAGTATTAGATAACAGTATAGGAACAATTTTTAAAGCCAATCAGATTAAAAATGATGGTATAGAAATGCATACTGTGGGAATTCAAATAGCAAGTGAAAAAGATTGTTCTGAAAGTGAAGCAATAGAACTTATGAAATATATTTCTTCGAAAGATGAATATTTTTATAATACTGAAGATTTAGGGCAACTTAAAAACAATTTGCTTAGGGTTTTGACAAATATCGAAGAAAATACGATAAGTAACGGTAAAGTTATAGATTCTATGGGAGATCAGGTAATTCTTGAAAATAACTTTTCTAACGGACAAAATTATGTTTTAACGGGATATAGAAACGGTGAAGTGGATAATGCATTGTTAAAGGGAGTTTCTGTAAAGTATGATGAACAACGTAGAGAGTTTACTGTTGATGGTTTAAATTTGGGGGACAATCAATGGATAGAACTTAAGTACAGGGTTCATCTTAAAACTGAAGAAAATTTTAAGGCAAATACATTTTTTAATACCAATAACGATGCTACACTTTATCCTAACTCGGAGTATAAAGAAATAGGTTGGAAATTTCCAAAACCATCTGTTTCAGCTACTGTTAAGTCTGTTACTTTTAAGAAAGAATGGCAAAAAATAAATGAAAATTTAAAAGGCAAGGTTACTTTTAAGTTACAAAGAAAATTGGAAAGTCAAGATAACTCACATTATGTTGATGTCATTGACGACAATAAAAAAGTTATATCCGTAACAAAGGATATTTCTGATAATAATTTTGAGCATACTTTTTCAAATCTCATAATTTTTAATAATTTCGGAGAAAATTTTGTTTACAGAGTTATTGAAGAAAATGTTCCTAAAGATTTTGATGCCATTTATGAAGAAAAGGATTCAACAGATGTCATACTTAACAGAGAAATACCTGTGGTAAGAGTTGTTAATTATCCGAATAAAATACAATTTGTAAAACAAAATGTGCTTGAAAAACCACTTGAAAATGTAGAATTCAAACTTGAAAAGGAAGTTTCTGATTCGAAATATGAAAGTGTATACGGATTTGAAAATATTAAGAGCGAAAAAGACGGTAAAATTATTATAGCTAAACTAAAAAAAGGAAAATATCGTCTGATAGAGCAAAAGGCTCTTGAAGGATATATTAAACCTGATGATGCAGTTGCAAGTTTTAGTGTAAATGATGAGGGGAATTTTGAAGATATAAAAACGAATTATGAAGAAGATGACTTTCCGAGCGAAAATATAATAGTAAATAAATTTGCAAAAATAGATTTAAAGGTTATAAAAATAGATAAAGATAATAAACAAAAACTTTTAAAAGGTGCGGTCTTTGAATTATTCAAAAATAATTTAAAGGATAAAATAACAAACTTTGATAAAGTTAACATAAACGGTAAAACTTCCTTTGAAACTGATGAAAAAGGAGAGGTTATTATTCAAAAACTTGATGAAGGTATATATTGGCTAAAAGAAATCAAGTCACCTTTGGGTTACAGGGTAAATGAAGATTACATTGGACCTATAGAAATAAAGGACGGAGAAGTTATTTACAAAAATCAAGAAGTTTCGGAAATTATTGCAGAAAATGAAATATCTCCGATGAGATTTTATATCTCAAAGCAAAATGAAAACTCTGAAATAATAAATTCCGGTGTGCTTGTATTAGAGCTTATTGATGCAAAAACAGGAGAAAAAATAAAAAAAGAGTTTAATTTGGAGTCAGATTATGCGGAATTTGAAAGCAAATTCGGAAAAGATAAGGGACTTTTGTTTGAAATACCTGTTTCTTTTAAGAGTGGAAATTACTTTTTAAGAGAAGTTGTTGCACCGAAAGGCTATCAAAAATTACAAAAAGAGTTTAAGTTGAATATTGATAATGAAAAACGAACAATTGAAATAACAGATAATGAAAATTCAAAAATATTGCTTTACAGAGAAGATAAAGAACAAGGTAAAATTTTTACTGATGAAAATTTCGTAATAAAAAATAAAAAAATAGTAATTCCTTATACGGGCAGTAGAGGAATGGTATTTTATACTCTGACGGGAGGAATTTTAATTATTATGTCGATTTTATTTGTTAAAAATAAAAAAGAAAGTTAAAATTTTAAATATGCTTTTCATTTTTCATACCTTAAAATAGATTAGAACAGAGGGGCGGTAGCGATACCGCTCTTTTGTTATACATTTTTAATAAAAAAATAGCCTTGTATTAAGGCTATTTATAAAAATTAAAGTAAATTTATCTTATTCTTTTTACAGATTTCAAGCATTTCATCAGACCAAAAACTTGACTGTACTTCTCCTATATGTGCTTTTTGTAAAAAGAACATACAAATTCTTGATTGACCGATTCCGCCTCCGATTGTAAGCGGAAGTTCGTCATTTAAGAGCATTTTATGATAATCCAAATTTTTTCTGTCTTCAGTACCGCTCGACTTTAATTGTTGTAAAAGAGTTTCTTTGTCAACCCTTATTCCCATTGACGAAAGTTCTAAAGAAGAATCTAAAACTGGATTCCAAAAAATTAAATCTCCGTTTAATTTCCAATCGTCATAGTCAGGACTTCTTCCGTCATGTTTGTTTCCACTCACAAGTTTATCTCCGATTTGCATTATAAAAACAGCTTTTTTCGCTTTTGCTATTTTATGTTCTCTTTCTTTTGGAGTATCATTCGGAAACATATCTTCAAGTTCTTGCGTTGTAATAAATGAAAGTTTTTCAGGTAATATTTTTTTGTAATCCAAAAATCTCCTTGATAAAAATTCATCAGTTCTTTTGAAAACACTGAATATTTTTTCAACTATCTCTTTAAGAAAAAATTTATTTCTGTTTTCGATTTTTATAACTCTTTCCCAATCCCATTGATCAACATAAACGGAATGTATATTGTCAAGTTCTTCACATGGGCGTATAGCATTCATATCGGTATAAATTCCTTCTCCGACAGGAATGTTATATTTTTTTAAAGCAATTCTTTTCCATTTTGCTAAAGATTGAACAATTTCAAGCTCTTGTGAATTTTCACTTTCTGTCAATGAAAAACTTACAGGAGATTCACTTCCGTTTAAGTTGTCGTTTATTCCTGTATTTTTCTTTACGAAAAGTGGGGCAGACACCCTTGTTAAATTAAGTTCATTTGCTAAATTTGTTTCAAAAAAGTCTTTAATCTCCTTTATTGCCTTTTGTGTTTCAATAATATTAAGCTCTGAAGCATATCCTTTTGGTATAATAATATTTTTCATAAATGCACCTCTCAAATTATATCTTAAAATAAAAATATAGCATTGATGATACCATAAAACATACTTTAAGTCAATAACTTGAAAAAACAAAAAAATATATCTTTTCTTAAATTAAAAAGAAACGAAATTAAATTTTCGTTTCCTTATTAAAAAAATTTTTATTTATAAATATAAAATTAGTATAATAAACAAATTACAATAATTGCTCAATGTATTCAAATTGCACATCTTCATCTTTTTTTGCGTAAGACATATCTCTTTCTTTGGTTACGGCAATGTTGTCAACAAAAAACGGCTTTACTATTTCGCTTTTATTTTCATCTAAAAGTTTTACTTTTACTATTTCGGACAGAGTGTAACTATCCACTATGACACCTTTTCCTTCATCGGTTATTACAAACGTTCCGCAAGGCGGAATCTTTTTAAGTTTTTCTTCATAGACATGTTGTTCATATTTCAAACAACACATCAATCTTCCACATATCCCTGAAATTTTAGTTTGGTTTAACGATAAGGACTGGTCTCTTGCCATTTTAATTGTCACAGGTGCAAATTCTCCCAAAAATCTTTTACAACAACAAGGCTGACCACATGCACCTAAGCCGCCGATAATTTTTGAGTGATCTCTTACACCTATTTGCCTTAATTCAATTCTGTTTTTAAAAATGTATGCTAAATCTTTTACAAGTTCTCTAAAGTCAATTCTATTTTCGGAAACGAAATAAAAAATCACTTTTTGATTGTCGAAGGTGTATTCACAATCAACCAATTTCATATCCAGTTTATGTTCTTCAACTTTTACTTTGCAAATTTCAATAGCGTCTTTAGCTTTTTTCTTATTTTCACTATGAATATAATCATCCATACTGTCAGCGATTCTTATCACCGGTTTTAATGAAGAAACAAGTTTTGATTCTTCAACTTCACGTGGTTCTATCACAACCTTTCCGTACTCTACACCTCTTGAAGTTTCTACAATTACATTGTCATTTTTATTTATACTAAAGTTACAAGGGTCAAAGTAATAAATTTTTCCTGCATCTTTGAACCTTATTCCTACAACTGTTACCATATTTCCTCCTAATAATTCTACATTTACATTATAATATAAAAAAAGAAAAAAATCAAAAAAATTGTTTTGAAAAAATCAAAAAAACGTTTTTAAAAAATAAACTAAATTTTTTATCGTAAAAAAGAAAAAAAACTTTAATATAACTATTGATATTATTAAATTAAAGTGATATAATTCTATTTAATTGTTTTATTTACGGAGGTTTTTTATGAATTATGGAATTTTATCTATAATTCCACCTATTATTGCAATTATTTTGGCGCTTTTGACTAAAGAGGTTATAACATCTTTATTTGTCGGAATTTTTGTTGGTGGAATTATTTTTACTAAGGGCAATTTAGTTTTGGCCCTTGAAGAAGTTTTTAAACTTATGGGACAAAAAGTAGGAGATAACAGTTTGATGATTATTTTTCTTGCACTTTTGGGCTCGTTAGTTATGGTAATGAATATGGCAGGAGGTTCTTTTGCTTATGGTAAATGGGCAAATAAAAAAATAAAAAGTAAAAGTAGTGCAAAATTTGCAACAGCTATACTTGGAATGTTAATTTTTATTGATGATTATTTTAATTGTTTGACAATTGGTGCTGTTATGAAACCTATTACAGATGAAAATAAAGTTTCAAGAGCAAAACTTGCACATATTATTGACTCAACCGCTGCACCTATTTGTATATTGGCACCTGTTTCAAGCTGGGCTGCGTCAGTTGTTGCAATTATCGGAGATAGCGGAATTGAAAACCCTATGAATGTATTTTTAAGCACAATACCGCTTAATTTATATGCAATACTTACTATTTTTGTAATAATTTATTTTTGTTTTTCAAAAAATGAAATCTTATCTATGGAAAAGTATGAAATTGAAGATACGTCCATTGACGTTTCTACTCAATCTGTGGGATATTCACATTCAGAAAACGGAAAAGTTATTGATTTGGTTTTACCGATTTGTGTTTTGATTTTGACAACGGTACTGATGATGTTAAGAACCGGAGGATATTTTTCTGATGAATCATCTTTTTCAGGAGCTTTCGGTAATGCAAATGTAAATTTATCGCTTGTTATCGGTGCAACTTTTTCTTTAGTTGTAAGTTTTATAATGTATATCCCAAGGAAATTGATTACTTTTAAAGATTTTATGAATGCAACTGTCGAAGGTATGAAAACTATGCTTGTAGCTATTGTAATTTTAATTCTTGCATGGACTGTAGGGGGAATAACGAGTGAGGCATATCTTAATACCGGAGGATTTATCGGAGGATTACTTTCTGACAGTGTACTTCCTATGTGGATATTACCGACAATTATTTTTATTATAGCATCATTTTTATCTTTTGCGACGGGTACTGCATGGGGGACTTTCGGAATTTTAATTCCTATAATCGTACCTATACTTTCTCATACAAATCATTTACATTATTTAAGTATTGTATTGGCTGCTATTTTTTCCGGCTCTGTTTTCGGAGATCACTGTTCTCCGATTTCAGACACAACTATTCTTTCATCAGCGGCATCAAACTGTAATCACTTGATTCATGTTTCAACACAATTACCGTATGCGTTTGTTTGCGGAGTATCAACAATAATCGGATTTTTATGTGCGGGAATATTTGATAAAAATCTTTTAGCTTTACCGGTAGGACTTTTATGTGCTGTTGGTATAATAATCGTATTAAAGAAAAAAACTGTAAAAAAATATTATTAATGCAATCAGAGATTTAATTTTAAAGTTAAATCTCTTTTTTATTATAATAAATATTATTTTGTGTTATAATTAAAAAAATAAATTTGTTTTTAGGAGAATTTTATGGAAACTGTAAGATTATATACAAGACAAGATGAAAGATCTCTAAAAGAGATTGAGAAGAAAGGTTATTTTACAAATAAAATATCTTATGTAAAAGAAAATTTCGGAGATATTTCAAATTATATTTTAAGTTGTTACAATTACTTTGTACAAGAGGCTCAAAAGAAAGTTCCTAAACCTGATTTTGTAGAAATGCCTGTTTGGTGTGCCATAAGCAATAAAAATTGTATGCCTCCGATAGAAAACAGTGTTTTGTATGTTTTAGACGTTCCTAAAGAAGAAGTAATTTACTTTGACGGCAGTAAATGGGACTATGTTTTAAATCATCATTACATACCTTTAAATAAGGAGGACTATGACAACTATAACAAAAGGTTAAAGAAAAAAGGGATAGACAATGGTTTTGAATTTTTTGAAGGAAAATATAAAAATTTTTATCCTGAAGAGAAAAAAATAGTACAGGAAAGCTGGATTAGAATTTTTGATACTGATGACTGGAATATTTATAAAATTCAAGCGAATATTTGGCTTATAAAAAAAGAATGGATACATTCTGTAGTAAGACAGGGAGAGATGATACCATAATACTAATTTGCTGTAATATTTATAATATGATATAATAAACCTAAATATGCCTTGTGGTATGTTTAGGTTTATTTCAACATAATTACTTTCAAAGAAATTATCAAGAGAGATTATAGTTGATTATCCTAATTATGATAAAGGAGAAAAGTTACTGTAAAATTTATGGCTAAAAATATAAAAGTTAATGCTTTGGCAAGTATTATGGTAAGAGTGTTCAACATTTTATTTCCACTTATAACAGGGCCTTATCTTGCGAGAGTTTTGAGCAAAGAGGCGTATGGAGATTTTAATGTTGCCAATTCGATTCTTAATTTGTTTATTCCGTTTGCTGCATTTGGAATATACAGTTACGGGATTCGTGCGATAAGTAGAGTAAAAAATGACATTGAGGAAATCAGAAAAAATTTTACAGTGTTGTTTATGATAAATGTTATAAGCTCAATCTCAATCGGTTTTGTGTACCTGTTTTATGTGTTTTTTAAAGTGCAATCAAATATGTATATGCTCTATTTTGCACTTAGTATTCAAATTTTCACACAATTTGTTTCTATTGAGTGGATGAATGAAGCATTTGAAAATTATGGGTTTATACTTTTTAAAACTTTATTTGTCAGAGTTTTGATGCTTGTATCAATATTTGCATTTGTTAAAAAAGCTGATGATATTGTAAATTATGCACTCATACTTTCGCTTACAAATTTAGTAAATTATATGATAAGTTTTTACTATATCAAGAGAAAGGTTAAGTTTATAAAGATAAGTTTCAGTGAAATGCTTATTCATATAAAACCGCTTATAGGAATGCTTTTGCTTGCCAATTCGTATATGTTATATACCGCTTTGGACAAAGTTATTCTTTCTTTTGTTGACGCAAAAGTTGAAGTATCCTACTATTCGTTTGCATTGTCGATAGCACAACTTATTACAAGTGTGGTTTATTCGATTATAGTTGTCAGTATTCCGAGATTATCTTATTATAACGGTATTAATGATGAAAAAAATTATGTAAAATTATTAAATGAAGTTGCACGTACGTTCTTATTTTTAGTAATACCTATGGGAGTCGGATTGGCTTGTATATCAAACGAAGTTATGGTTATATATGCAGGAACGAAATACATTGAGGCTGGATTTATATTAAAATTATTTTCACTTAGGATAACTATGTGGGCATTGGATCAACTTTTGGCAAATCAGGTGCTTTTTGTTAAAGGATATGAAAAAAATATAACAATTTTGTACTTTATAGGAGGGTTTTTAAATTTAATTTTAAATCTCATACTTATGAAATTTGGTGTGGCATTTTCAGAGTATTATGTTTATACTACTCTATTTTCCGAATTTGTTGTTCTTGTAATCCAAGTTATTTTTATAACAAGAAGAAATTTATTTGACATAAGGATTATTTTAAAAAGTTATGTAAAATATATTTTATGTGCTTTACCGTTTTTCCTGATAACATATTTTGTAAATAAATTATTGCAATATTCGTTAGTTACCGATTTTAAACTTGTCTTAAGAGTTTTAACAATAATTATTTCTTGTTCAACATACTATTTTATTATTATGTTGGTAACAAAAGACACTATAATGGTAGAAATGTTAAAAAATATAAATTACAGGCTAAGAAAAATAAAGTACAAATTAATTAAAGGATAAAAGATGAATTTTCAAATTCATCTTTTTTATTGCAATCAGATATTCCAAGTGATATAATTAGAAAAATTTAAGCAGGATATTTTTTGAAATTTATTTTAAAAAAATTGATAAAATTTTAATAGTGTAGTACAATAGTTAATATACTATGATATTTTTAGGAGGAAAGATTTATGTTTAGAATGAAAACTAAACTTAATAATTTATACAATGCCAATAAAGAAGTAAAATTTGCTTTAATTGGTGCAGGAAAAATGGGCAAAGGTCTTGTAAACCAATTATCAAGAGTTAACGGATTGAAAAGTTCAATTGTTGTTGATGAAAAACCTGAAAAAGCAATGGAGGCATTAATTTCCTCCGGTGTTAGAAAATGTGATATAACCACAAGCGACAATTTAAAAGTAATTGAAAACTCTATAAAAAACGGAATGTATGTAGTTTCTGATGATTATTCAATAGCTTGTAAAATTTCTGACATTAAAGGAGTTGTCGATGCGACGGGAAATCCACCGTTTGGAGCGGTTTTAGCAATGGAAGCGATAGAAAACAGAAAGCATACGATAATGTTAAATGTTGAATGTGACGCTGTAATAGGACCTTATTTGTATAATCTTGCAAAAAAGAAAAATGTTGTTTACACAGGCTCCGCCGGAGATGAACCGGGAGCAATTCTTGAACTTGCTGATTTTGCTTTAAGTTCAGGTTTTAAACTATTGGCAGTAGGTAAAGGAAAAAATAATCCTTTAAACTATTATATTACAGAAGATGATGTAAGAGAAGAAGCAATTTCTAAAGGTTTGTATCCTAAAATGCTTGCAGGTTTTATTGACGGCACAAATACTATGATAGAATTGACAAGTGCAGCAAATGCTTTGGGATTTGTTCCTGATGTTATAGGTTGTCATGGACCTACAACAACTCCTGAGGGACTTTCTAAATTATTTTCTCTTAAAGAACAAGGGGGGATATTAAATAACTATAAAACAGTTGATTTTGCCTTTGGTGTAGCACCGGGTGTTTATGCAATTGTTACAAGTGACAGTGATGAAGTACATGACTTAATGAAATATCTAAAAATGGGTGACGGACCTAATTATGCAATTTACAGACCGTATCATCTTACCAGTTTGGAGACTCCTATAACAATATACAATGCAATAGTTGAAAAAGAAGCTACTATTGTACCTGAAAAAGGTCAAGTTTCCGATACTGTTACCGTTGCCAAAAAAGATTTAAAAGCCGGAGAAATTTTAGAAGGAATAGGCGGAAAATCAGTTTTTGGAACTATAACAAGCCATGCAGATCAAAAAAACAGAAATCTTTTACCGATAGCTATGATAACTAAGAAAACTAAACTTAAAGTTGATGTAA
The DNA here is from genome assembly GCA_022770425.1 of Parvimonas sp. Taxonomy (GTDB): domain Bacteria; phylum Bacillota; class Clostridia; order Tissierellales; family Peptoniphilaceae; genus Parvimonas. The sequence continues at coordinate 78,001 of JALEHY010000058.1, forward strand.
AAAAAGATGAACTTATCACTTTAGATATGGTAGAACTCGACGAGGAACATATTATAACAAAACTTAGAAGAAAGCAAGATAAACTGGGACTTTAGGTATAATTATGGAAAAAATTTTAAAATATAAAAATAAAATAATCATTTTTTCGATTATTTTAATCGGATTTTTCACAGTTTTTATCTTATATCGCTTATTCAGCGGGAGTGTTACTAAAGAAGCGTTATTTGATTTTTCTAAAAATTATAGTAGCATTGAATTTATTAATGATGAAATGTATATTTTTGAAAAAGACAAATTCTATCGTTATGATAAGAACGGAAAGGTAAAAAAAGAAAAAACTATTCAGAATACGGGAAAAGTTAAAGTTTCAAATAATGTAATTTATTCGCTTAATTCAAATACTTTGACTATGTACAGTACAAATTTTGACGAAGTTAAAAAAATAAATCTTAGCGGTGAAAGTACGGACTTTTTTATAGAAAGCAATAAACTTGTTCTTTTAAATAATGCAACATTTAAAATTTTTGATGAAACTTTAAATGAAATTTATTCGAATACTGAGGCTAAAAATCCGATTTATTTGAAATTTTCAAAGAGTGAAAAAAAATTCGTATATACTGATTATGTAAAAAAAGACAATCAATTCAAGTCAAGATTTCATATTGTAGATTTAAAAGAGAAAAAATCGGTTTGGGACTTTTCATTTTATAACGAATTTATAATTGATGTAGGATTTGTTAACGATTCAAATGATAATATTTATGTTGTTACAAATGAAAAACTGTATTTATTCGAAGGAAGTACAATAAAAAATCAGTATTTCCTGACAAATTTAAAGGATATTTACTATGACAACGGAAAAATTTATTTGTTGTCCGACAATTTACAAATTTTTGACAGTAAAGAACTTAAACTCGAAAAAGAGATAAAATTAAATGAAGAATACAAAAATATGTTCGTTTTGGATAAAAATATATTACTTACGAAAAAAGTAGGGTATTCATTATTAAGTAAAAGTAAATTTGAATTTAGTGAATTTTCTGCGGATATTGTCGATATAATAAGAAATCAAAAAAATATTTATCTTATATTGACAGACAGGTACAAAAAATTAAAATAGGAGAAATTTAATGGAAACAGAAAAATATTTGTTACTTACTTTTAATTCCGTTAATCATACTATGCAAATTGAAAAGGAATTAAAAGCACTTGATAAAAAAATAAAAACAATTCCCACACCAAGAGAGGTAAGCAGATCATGTGGGCTTGCGATTTTGATTGATGTTTGTGAATTGGAAACAATAAAAAAATTAAAGGCAGAAGGTAAAGCCGTTGATTATGTTTGGACTTTCGAAAAGACTTTAGACAGAGGAAATGTTGCTACGGAGATAGATATAAATGATTAGTTACTTTGGAGAAAAGTTTTTTGTTGAAGGACAAATGACTTTACTCTTTAAACTGATTTTAACTGTAATAATAATTATAATTACGAAAATTGTTGTTTACTTTTTTAAAAGACTTTTGAAAAGAGTTGTTGTCTCCAAACAGTTAAATGATTTTAATAATTCAAAAAAAATAAATTCTGTAATTTCAATATTTTCGAGTATATTGAAGTATATATTTTATTTTATAGCCGTAATTGTAATTTTGCGAATTTTTGGAATTAACAGCACATCTTTAATTGCAACTGCAGGAGTCGGAGGAATAATTGTAGCGTTTGGAGTTCAAAGTATAATAAAAGATTTGTTAAGTGGTGTTTTTATACTTTTTGACGATCAGTACAATGTCGGAGATGATGTAATAATAAACGGAATTTCAGGACAAATTTTAGCGATAAATATGAGAAATACTTTGATAAAGGGATATGACGGAAGTTTAAATACCATTTCAAACGGAACCATTACTATGGTTACTAATTTAAGCAAAAATCCACAAAGGAGTATTGTCGAATTTTATTTGCCTATTGATAGTGATTTAGAAAGTGTGAAAAAAATAATTCATAATTTTTCGAAAAAATTCGAAAAAAACTCTACAACACTTATTAACACACCTACATACTATGGCGTGATGCAAATGGGAACATATTATTTTAAAATCGGAATAGTTTTGTGGAGTAAAAATTCTACACAATGGACGAATGAGAAAAAATTCAAAGAAGAATTGCTTTTAGAATTCAAAAAGAATAAAGTTGATTTTTTAAGATTTGAACAAGTAGAAGGTGATAAGTTTGTATAAATATAAGGTCAAAGATATAATTGTCTTAAAAAAGGAACATCCTTGCGGAACTAATCGTTGGGAGATTTTAAGAACAGGAATAGATATTAAACTTAAATGTTTGGGTTGTGAAAGAGAAGTTTGGATCAAAAGAATTGATTTTGAAAAAAGACTTAGAAAAGTTGAAATAGACGGTAAACTTTATAAAGTGGCGAATCTTTAAGGAGGAAAGTATGGACTTTTTAGAATTGGCAAAACAGAGATTTTCTACCAGAAGCTTTTCAGACAAAAAGGTAGAAACGGACAAAATTTTAAAAATTTTAGAATCGGCAAAAGTTGCACCGACTGCAAGAAATAAGCAACCGATAAAAATTTATTATTGTAAGGATGACGAGAAATTAAAAATTTTAAATTCAGCATCTCCTTGTGAGTATAATGCACAACTTATGTTTGCTGTAACTTACAACTTGGATGAATGTTGGTACAATTCATATTCAAATATTCCAAGCGGAATGATTGATGCAACTATCGTCGCAACGCATATGGTTCTTGAGGCAGAAAGTTTGGGAATTGGATCAGTTTACATCGGTGCGTTTGATCCTAATTTAGTTACAGAAAAATTTGAAATTCCAACAAGCAATAAAATAGCTCTGCTTTTATTTATGGGTTATAAAAGTAAAGACTGTGTTGCATCGGAAATGCACACAATTTACAAATCAGATGATGAATTGTTTGAAGAATTAAAATTAAAAAATGAAAAATAAAATTACAGAATTAATATCTTTTTAGATAATATCAGTTTTTAAAAATGCTATTCTTTATTGAGTAGTATTTTTTTATTTTCAAAAATTATTTATTAAATTTTCTCACATAAAAGTTAAATACATTTCTCAACAGATTCTGTAGATATCTTCTTATATTGTTGTAAAATTTTAGGACACATTGAATATAACTTCCGCTATTTGTAAAATATTGATATTTTTACAGATTTAAGTGATATTGTTTTATAATCTCTAAGTAAATTACTTTTTTGTTTGATTAACCATATTTTAATGTGTATAGAATATAATATCTTTTTTATATCAAAAAATATATTATTATTATTTTACACTGACTATTGTTAGAAAATGCTTGAAAAATTTTGATAAAAATGGTACACTATACAAGAAGATATAAATAAGGGTTAGATAACAATGAATAATTCAATTGCAAATTTAAATATGCAGGTAAAATGTATTTATTTGTTATATTATCTTTTTCGTTTTTTTGAGTGAAAAAGGAGAATTTTTTTGTTACAGGAGAGGAGATGATGAATTGATACTTTAGTGTATAAATAGTATGCCCTATTTTTATGTTGTTAATTAAATTTAAGAAAGGTATGAAGGATATGAAATTAAATAATTCAAAAGCAAAACCTAAAAATAGCAAGTTAAAAAACAGGTTATTAGCAAGTGGATTTGCGATGGTAATGGCTTTACCATCACTGTTGGGAGTAGTAACTCCAAGTGTTCACGCACAGGAAACTGTCGGACAATGGACTGAAAAAGAAAAGGTATTAAATAAGGAAGAAGCAGCAACTAAGGCGTCAATTACACCTAATGTGGACAAAGCACCGGATGGATTTCAATTTGATCCTAAAGATGATAGATTAACATTTTTTATTTTTCACTTAACAGGTGATGGAGGAGCTTTTAATGCGAAAGCTAACAAAGATTGGTATATTAGAATGTCAAGAAAAAGAAGTGTCTATGATGGACAAGTATATGCTGAGCTTGTTGATAAAACGACTAATCAAGTTGTGGAAAGTTTAACTGTTAATCCGGGTGAAAGATTTAACTTTAAATCAATAGAAAATGAAAAAATTCAAAATTTTAATTATTATGTAAAAGTGGCTAAACAAACATTTGATAGAGATGGTAAAGAAACTACACTATATTTTATAGGTATGGATTCCGGTATGGGAGGAAATACTAAAGGTACCATTGTATATAATATGTCAGGAACTGATTCAAAACAGACTACAAATGATTGGTCAGGAGTTTTGCCAATATCACCAATGGAACAAAAGACAAAATATTTAAAGAAAAAAGACAATGGTCTACTTGCTGAATACACTCAAATCGGTGGAATCTATGGATATAATTATACAGCCGCAGGAGAAGCAAAATTTGAAAATTATGAGTTGGTAGAAGAACCTGCAGTAAAGGAAGGAAATTTAAAAAAAATTATTCCTGGAACATATATAATCAATGATAGATATGATAAAAAGAGAGTAGCAATTAAATTTAACGTAAAAGAAGATGGAACTCAAAGAATAGCTATGTTGATCATTAATCCGGATCATGATAACTTTAAAGAAAATTATGAAAATAAAGTTTTGGACGCCAAGTTTTTAGATTTAGACAGATTACAAAGTATTATTATGAATCCGAATATTTCAGATGAAAACAAGATTAATGAATTCAATAAAGAAAATCCTAATTATCTTCTTATGTTCATTTCAAATGAGATACCGGTTGGTCAATACAATGAATCGATTGGAACAGGAACTTGGGAATATACTGTGACTAAAGGAACCCTTAAAAATAAAACACAAGGTAATAAGGAAGTAAAGAATATAGTTGGTTATTTGGGAGCATATAACGAACATAAATATGCATTTTTTACAGTGGAAGAATATATATTCACTAGAGATGGAAAAGAATATAATATTGCCGGTTTAGAGTCAGGAATGCTAAATAAAAACGAATCAATAAATACTGATGCTATTTATTACTATGAACTTAAAGGCGGAGTTAAAGTATTTTATGTTAATACCAATGGGGAAGAAATTAAGGATCCTTCAATTTTAATACCTAAAGCTGATAAAAACACTCCATATAACACTGTAGATGTAAAAGAAAATACAATTAAAGTTGGTGACAAAACATACGTATATAAAGCAATTGACCAAGAAAACTTAAGACCTAAATCAGAACCTACACAATCAGATCCAAGAGAAACTGAAAAGATAACTGATGAAGAAGGTACTGTTAAAACAAATACTGTAAAAGAATTGACATATGTTTATGAAGAAGTGTTTAAAGTAACTCATGAATACAAATCGGGAACACCTGGAAAAGAATTACCAAAAGAAGTAAAAGACTTGACACCTAAAAATCAAGAAGGTAAGAAAAACGGTGAAGATGTAACACCAACTCCACCACAAGAAACAAAAGTAGTGGTAAAAGATGGAGAATGGGTGTTTGAAAGTTATGACAGAGAAAAAGGTACTATTGAAAATAAAGATGAACACTTTATTGGAACATGGGTATTCAAAGAAAACCCACAACCAAAAACAGGAAATGTCTATGTAAAATATGTTACAGAAGACGGACAAGTTTTAGAGGAAGAAAGTAAGGTAAAAGATAATGCACCGGTAGGTGAAAATTACACAACAGAGAAAAAGACATTTGATGGCTATGAATTTGTAAGATTGGATAAAGGCTCAGCACCTGCGAACGGTCAAGTAAAGGAAGAAGAACAACATGTAGTGTATGTGTATAAAAAAATTGAAAATCCACAACCAAAAACAGGAAGTGTATATGTAAAATATGTTACAGAAGACGGACAAGTTTTGGAGGAAGAAAGTAAGGTAAAAGATAATGCACCGGTAGGTGAAAATTACACAACAGAGAAAAAGACATTTGACGGATATGAATTTGTAAGATTGGATAAAGGCTCAGCACCTGCGAACGGTCAAGTAAAAGAAGAAGATCAGTATGTAGTTTATGTGTATAAGAAGGTTGAAAAACCGGTAATTCCAAATGATCAAAATCCGAAAAATCCACCTTCAGATGATGATATTACTCCAAGAAAACCAAATACACCAAATAAACCTGATAGCAATTTACCTAAAACAGCAGTTATGAGTAAATCAGAATTTTATATGGCATTAGTTTTGGTATCAGTACTTGGAATGGTGATTGTATCAACTTTTAAACGTGAAAAACAAAAGTAAAATTTTAA
>JALEHY010000060.1 GCA_022770425.1 Parvimonas sp.
GAAAGATATTCTATAAATTTTTTTGAATGTTCAGAGTTATCAAAATTATTTACAACTATATTCAATTTTATGTTTTCAAATTTTGTTGAATTGCTGTCATTATTTGACATTATTAAAAAAATTATCACAAATATGGAGAAAGTGATAAGTACACTTTTTATATTTCTCAAAAAAATTTTAAGATATTGTTTAAAAATCATATTGTTTAGCCCTCCTTAATTTAAAAATCGAAAATATTAAAAATACAAAAGAGAGCAAAAGAGAATAACCGACAGCAGGAATTAAGTATCCGTTGTATCCTATCATATTAGATGAAACAAACGCATTTTGTAAATTAGTTGCAGGGTTTAGCTTTGCAATAATAGGAAATTTTTCACTTAATAAATTTGTAAAGTTAGGTCCAAGCATTCCTGAAGTATAGCACATAAATAACACTATCCCAAGCCCGATTCCCGTTTTTGCGGTAACTTTAAGTTTTAAAGTTAAGGATAAAAACATCCCCAATGTAAGTCCTAAAATCATTATTGACGAAATTATAATCGCAGATGCCAAAATATTTGTAATTATTGTAATGTTAAAGACAAGTTTTAAAAATATAATTAGAATTACTACATTTGCTCCTGAAATTAATAATCCTGAGAGTATGGAACTAAAAAGATAAGTAGATCTTTTTAAAGGAGAAGCAAGAAGTCTTTTGGCACGCTCTGATGAACTGTACAGTATATTATCAACATATATTACACCATCGAATACTGTATAAAATGAAGTCATTATTATAATAGAATAAAGCATTGTTTCTGCATTTGTATTTCTTTGTTCCGTTGTTTCAATGAAATTTGTTTTTAAATTTTTTACAATTTCGTTTTTATCTAACTCTGTATTTGAAATTTGCTTTATTTGATCAAATATATTTTTTACAATCATAACATCAACGCTTGAGTTTGAAATTTCTAATGTAAGGTCATTGTGAACAAATACTTTGTATTCCTTATTTTTCAAGTCGGTTGTAATATCACTTTTTACCTCTTTTAAATTTAAATACGGAATTTCTTCCGCTATTTCTATATAAGGGTTGTTTTTTTCCATAGCAATATCAATTTTACCCGGTTCTTTATTTATTGTGGAAAATACCAAAATAAAAAAAGATGCAAGCATTATAGGAAAAATTGTATTCCAAAAAAGAGTCATTTTATCTCTGTAAGTATGGATTAAACTTAACTTTACATTCATTAAAAAATTCATTATTCTCTTAACTCCTTTCCTGTCATTTCTAAGAAAATGTCTTCAAGTTTTGGTCTTTTAGAGAAAATTTCTTCATAAGCGACATTGTTTTCGTCTAATATATGAATTATTTTTTTTATATTTCCGATGTCAGTTGAGTAATTTACTGTTAATATATCTCCTTTAGTTTCAGTATCAATTACAGTAGGGTCATTTTCTATTAATGTTTTTACATTATCATTAATTATTCCTGTAATAGAAATTTTTTCTTTTACTATAACATTTTTTGTAAGAGTTTGCATATCACCTGTCAAAATATTTTTTCCGTTATCTATGATTGAAAGTGTGTTACATAAATACTCCGCTTCATCAAGATAATGGGTAGTATACAGTATCGAAGATCCGTTTTTATTTAAATTTTTTATCCCGTCCAATATGAATTTTCTGCTTTGGGCATCAACGGCAACTGTTGGTTCGTCAAGAATGACAAGTTCAGGTTTATGTGCTATCCCACAAGCGATATTTAACCTTCTTAACAATCCTCCTGAAAGTTTTTTAGGTAAAAATTTTTCATGGGTACTAAGCCCTGTAAATTCAATAGCTTCATTTACAAGCTTTTTTCTTTCATTTTTGTTTGCTATATATAAACTACAGAAAAAATCTATATTTTCTCTTACGGTTAAATCGCTAAAAACAGCTACCTCTTGTGGAATTATACCTATTTTTTTCTTTATTTCGTATTCGGTTTGAATATCTTTTTTATCAAATACTAAAATTTTTCCGCTGTCATATTTCAGCAGAGAAAGTATACACATAATTGCAGTGGTTTTTCCTGACCCGTTTGGACCTATAAGTCCTAAAATATCTCCTTTTTCCAAGTTTAGATTAAAATGGTCAAGAATTATTTTTTCTTTAAATTTTTTAATTAAATTTTCAACTTTAATAATCATATTATCACCTCAATGATATTTTACTAAATTTTGATATTAAATTTTAGTGTGATTTGTAATTTTTGTACATGACAAATGTAATTTTTTATAAAAATATGTTAGAATATATTTAGGTGATGGATGTGATTTTTATAAAGTATTTTCTCTTAAATATGTTGTTTTTATTTAAGAATGAAATTGATATATTAAATATTGCTATTTTTAGCTTAATATCTTTTATTTTTGTGCTTATTATTGAAATTTATGATAATAAAAATTTAAATTTTATAATTTCTTTGTTGTGTACTTTGATTTCTTTTGTTTTTTTTGACTACAGGTATTTTATGTTTACCGTTTTGTATGCACTTTATGGAAAAAGTTTTTTGAATTTTCCGATATTTGTTTTATTTTTAAAACCATTTGAACTTAATTTTTTTATTTTAGGGAGTGTTGTTGTTATTCTTTCTCTTAAAGAAAAAGATTTTTTTGAAATAAAATCTCTTTATGACATAAAAAATTTAAATGCATACAAAAAAGAAGTTGAATTAAAAAAAGCATTAAGAGATTTACACTATGAAGAGGAAAGAAATAAACACAAATCAATTCTCAGAGAAAGAGAGGAAATATCCAAAAAATTACACACTTCGATAGGTCATACGGTTTCGGCTTCCATTTTAGAAATTCATGCCTTAAGTCTCTTGACTGATGATGAAGAAATGAGAAAATCTTTGGATAGAGTTAGGGAAAATTTATCCGGAGGAATGGTTGAAATCAGGAAAATAATACATAATATGTACAAATCTTCTTTCGATATAGAGCAATCTATAACTGAGCTGTTAAATATCCCTAATATTAAAACAAAATTTATATTTAAAGTTCAAAATATGTCGAATGATTTGAGTTTTGACATTTTGAATATAGTTAAAGAAAGTGTTACGAACTTTTTGAAACATTCAACAGGTAACGAATTTACAGTGCGACTTGTAGAAAATGATGATAATATTATATTGACTATATTTGATAATGGTAAAAATATTTGTTTTAATGACAATGGAATAGGAATTTTATCAATTAGAGAAATTGCAAACAAATATAGAGCTAATATGAATATAATCACAGAAAGAGGGTTTAAAATTAATATAGTTTTCAAGAAAGCAGGTGGAGTAAATGAAAATATTAATGGCTGATGATGATTTATTGGTTTTAAATGCATTAAAAACTATATTGGAAAAAAATAATATTGAGGTTATGGGTTATTATACAAATCCGAATGACCTTTTTGAAATGTACAGTTTGAAAAAACCTGACGTAGTTATCTTAGATATAAGAATGAAAGAATTTAACGGAGTCGATATAGCGATAAAGATTTTAAATTTTGATCCTTTGGCAAAAATTTTATTGCTTACTACTTTTAATGATGAGAAAGATATTTTAAGAGCTTTGGAAAAAGGTGTTTTGGGAATTATTTTGAAAGATAATATTGCCTCTTTAATACCTGCAATACAAAGTGTGTCGCTTGGAAATAAGATTATAGATTCCTCTTTAAATATGAAAAACATTATAATTGAAGAAGAAAAAAATTTTGAAAATTTAACAGATAAAGAAAATGAAATACTTAAAAAAGTTGCAGATGGACTCTCAAATAGAGAAATAGCAGAAAAACTGTTTTTAAGTGAGGGGACGGTACGAAATTATATATCTGTAATACTTGAAAAATTAAATTTGCGTGACAGAACGCAATTAGCTATTCATTACTATAAAAATAATTAAAGAAAGTCTATTAAAATATAAAGATACAACATTAGAAATACCGTTGTAAGACATAAATTTATTTTGGATTTATAATAATAAGCAGTATTTTTGTTTGCAATAATTATATAAATGTGCTATTATTTCTCTATTGATTTATATTTTAGGGGATGATTTTTTGAAAAAAAATTACGAAGTTGATATGATAAACGGGAAAACTTTGAAAAAAATGATATTTTTCTCAATTCCTATAGTTTTTTCGGGAATTTTACAGTTATTATTCAACACAATGGATATAATTGTAGTAGGTAGGTTTTCAGGTAGCATTGCACTTGCTGCTGTGGGCTCCACAAGCTCTCTTATAAATTTGTTGGTTGGAGTGTTGATAGGAATCTCTATGGGAATAAGTGTTACTATGGGGAAATATTGCGGAGCCAGAGATTATAAAAATGCGTCTGAAACTTTACATACTGCTATAGGACTTGCAATTGTCTGCGGAATAATTTTAATGATATTGGGACAGTTGGTTGCAAGACCTCTTCTTGAGATGATGGGAACACCGAATGAAGTAATTGAATTGTCCATATTATATATGAAAATAATATTTTTTGGTTGTCCTGCGGGAGCGGTTTATAATTTTGGAGCAGGGCTTTTAAGGGCGATAGGAGATACTAAAAGACCGCTTTATTTTTTAACCGTTTCAGGAATTATTAATGTAATATTTAACTTGTTTTTTGTAATAGTGTTTAAGATGAGCGTTGAAGGAGTAGCAATAGCAACAGTTATTGCTCAGTATATTTCTGCAACTTTACTTATATTATTTTTATTAAAAAGTGACGGATATATGCGACTTACTTTGAAAAAAGTAAATTTAAACAAAGATAAAGTAAAAGTGATTTTGAAACTGGGGCTTCCTGCAGGGCTTCAAGGAATAATTTTCAGTATTTCAAATGTTTTAATACAATCGTCAATAAATTCTTTCGGACAACTTGTTATCGCCGGTAATACCGCCGCTGTTAACATTGAGAGTTTTGTCTATATGTCTATGAATGCGATTTATCAATCCACTCTAAGTTTTACAAGTCAAAATATGGGTGCAAAAAAATATCATAGAGTTGATAAAATATTGATACAAGGGCTTGGTATTGTAACAGTGGTAGGAGCAACACTTGGTATCGGTGCATATCTTATCGGAAATTTATTACTTGGTATTTATACTGTTGATGCTCAAGTAATAAGTTACGGATTAAAAAGACTTTCGGTAGTTTCGGCATTTTATTATTTATGTGGTTGGATGGATGTTTTGGTCGGAAGTTTGAGAGGAATGGGGTATTCGATTTTACCGATGGCGGTATCTTTGATAGGGGTGTGTGCGTTTAGAATAGTGTGGATATTTACTGTTTTTCAAATTTTTAAAACGCAAATTTCACTTTACATTTCATATCCTATTTCATGGGTTCTAACTTCAATAGCTCATTTGATTTGTTATCTTTTTATTAGGAAAAAATTTTTAAAATTAAAGAAAAGTAAATTTGAAATTGAAACAACATAAAAAATAAATTTAATTACCTAAAATTTATAAATAATAGCTTTGTGTTTCACAATATAAAATCCGCTTCTTTTAGAAAGCGGATTTTTTGTTTTAAATAAATGCACCTCCGTTTACATTTATAACTTCTCCGGTAATATAATCTGCATTATGAGATACTAAAAATTTTATAACATTTGCAATCTCAATTGCTTTTGCAAGACGACCAAGAGGAAATTCACTACAGTATGCTTCAATACTTTTTTTTGGAACGTTGGATAACATATCGGTTTCTACACCGCCGGGAGCAATCGTATTAACAGTTATTCCTGAGTAACCGAGTTCCTTTGCAAGAGCCTTATTCATTGCAATTATTGCACCTTTGGTAGCGGAATAGTGTACTTCCAAAGCACCGCCCGTAACTCCCCAAATAGAACTTATTCCGATAATTTTTCCGTATTTTTTACTTATCATATTTGGAATGGCTCTTTTTATACACCGATATGATCCGTTTACATTCACATCAAAAATATCTTTCCAACATTCTTCGGAAATATCTTGAAAAAAAGCCGTATTTGCAATTCCGGCATTATTTATAAGTATATCCACATTTCCAAATACTTTTTCAATTTCATCAAACATTTTATCGACTTCACTTTTTTTTCTTATATCTGCCTTTATCATAAGGACATTTGAATTATATTCTTTTATTTCTTCAAAAGTTTTTTTTGCGGAAATTTCATTTTTTTCGTAGTTTATAACTATATTATAATTTTCTTTTGCCAGTAACTTTGCAGTTTCTCTTCCTATTCCTCTTGAAGCACCTGTTATAAGTACAGTTTCTCTTTTCATAAAAAATCCTTTCATAATAATTATTAAAATATTGTAAATATGATACACATAATAATACAATTATAATATTAATAAAAAATTTTTTCAATATTACTAAATAAGAATTAATTTTATTGACAAAATTTAAAATGAATGTTATTATAACATTAATAAGAACAATTTTTGTTCTAACTTACAACAACTCAACAATAAAATTAAAAATTTGCGAAAAAAGAGCCGACATAAAAATTTTTTAAAAAAAACTCCAAAAAATAAAAATGATAAAAGATCAATCTGTATGTTATTAAAATTCGTAAATTTTTAATTATGAGAAAAAGTAGCGATAGCTACTTTTTTTCTTTAATTTACTTATTAAATTATTTTTACTTTTTGTTTATAAAATAAATTCAAAAATTCTTATGATTTATTATAGAAAATAGAAACATAAGACTATATTTACAAAATTTTATTAAATTTTTTAGTAAAGAAAACGTTGACTTCAATTATAAAATATGATATTATTCAGTTGTAAAAGAAGATTTGATTTTAAATGTGTAGAATCCACGTATGTGTTTTTTGCTATAAGTGAAATATTTATAGTAAAACTTTAGCATTGGAGGAAATATCGTAATGAAAAAATATATTAAAATTCCATTGGTAAAATTGTTCTTAACATTTTTTATTATAGTTACATTACCTATTTTCGTTAATTTTATTTTATATCCATTTTATACAAAGCAGTCTGAGATTTCAGAAGGTTTTAAAAAGGGAATGGATGCGGCTTTAAGTAACCCCATAAAACATAAAATACGTATAGGTAATAAGGATGTTACGGATAAGTATATTGATGAAATAAGAAAATTACAAGCAAAGGGTCGATATGAAGAAATTTTTAATCTTTTGGGAGTTGATAAAGAAGGCTTTGAAGGGTTAGGTCTTTCATTTGATTAGTGTAGATAAATATTTAAAATAATATCGACTTATGTCCCGAGAAGAGCAAGTAAAAAATTTTTATAAAGATATTGCTTTATAGTATTGATTTTTTTATGAATTTGTAATATAATCTATCCTATATTGGCGTTGAAGAGGACGGAATTTGTGGATTAATTCAGAGAGGTAATGCTTGGTGAAAATTACTTTATGAAACATATTCAAATCAACTTGGAGCTTTGGGTAATTCTGTTAAAGATTGATGAGTGATTTAAAAAATTTTTTGTTTTTAAATAATTTGGGTGGTAACACGGAAATTTTCGTCCCTGCATTTGCAGGGATTTTTTTTTGAATATTATTAGATTTTATGGAGGTATATATGGCAAAGTTTAGAGAATTATCAAAACTTTCTGTAAAGGAAAGGGAAATTGAAATTTCTAAGTATTGGAATGAAATAGACTTGTTACATGAGTCTGTCAAGTCGAGAGAAAGTGGAGAAAATTATATATTTTTTGACGGTCCGCCGACTGCAAACGGAAAACCGGGAATTCATCATGTTATAAGTCGTACGCTTAAAGATATGACTTGCAGATACAAAACTATGAAAGGGTTTAAAGTAAAAAGAAAAGCAGGTTGGGATACTCACGGTCTTCCTGTCGAAATTGAAGTTGAAAAAAAACTCGGACTTTCAAGTAAAAAAGATATCGAAGATTATGGTGTAGAAAAGTTCTGCAAGGAATGTAGAGATTCTGTTTTTGTTTATGAAAGTAAATGGAGAGAAATGTCTGAAAGAATGGCATTTTTGGCAGATATGGACAATCCTTATATTACATTGGATAATAATTATATCGAATCGGTTTGGTATCTGTTGAATGAAATTTTTAAAAAAGGGTTAATGTATGAAGGGGCAAAAATTTTACCTTATTGTCCACGTTGTGGAACAGGCCTTGCATCTCATGAGGTGGCTCAAGGTTATGAAATGATTAAAACTACAACTGTTTATGCAAAATTTAAGAAAAAAGATGAAGATGCTTATTTTATTGCATGGACAACAACTCCTTGGACTCTTCCTTCAAATGTTGCTTTAACTGTTAATCCTAATGTAACTTATGTAAAAGTAAAATATAAAGATGAAATTTTCTATTTAGCTGAAAACTTGGCAACTAAAGTTTTAGGTGAAGAGTACGAAGTTTTGGAAAAATTCTTAGGGAAAGATATGGAATATTGGGAGTATGAACAACTTATTCCTGAAATTGAAGTAAAACAAAAAGCATTTTTTGTAACTCTTGCAGATTATGTTACTGTTGATGACGGAACCGGAATTGTTCACTCTGCTCCTGCTTTTGGGGAAGATGATTATCAAACAGGAAGAAGATATAATTTGCCTTTGATAAATCCTGTAAATGAAGAAGGAAAATTTGCAACTACAAGATATGAAGGCAGATTTGTTATGGACTGTGATGCGGATATTATTACATATCTTTTTGAAAATAATAAGGCATTGAAAAAACAAAAAGTGGAACATAATTATCCGCATTGTTGGAGATGTCACACACCTTTGATTTATTATTCAAAACCGTCTTGGTATATTGAAGTAACAAAACTAAAAGAATTGTTAATTCAAAATGCTAAGGGAGTTAATTTTTATCCTGATTTTGTAGGGGAAAAGCGTTTTGGAAATTGGCTTGAGAATTTAAATGATTGGGCAATCAGTCGTTCAAGATACTGGGGGACTCCGTTTAATGTATGGAAATGTGATTGCGGTCATTGTACAAGTGTCGGTTCAAGGAAAGAACTTGTCGAAAGAAGCATTGAAGATATTGATGAAAATATCGAACTTCACAGACCTTATGTTGATAATGTACACTTAAAATGTGAAAAATGCGGTGGAGTGATGACTCGTGAAAAAGATGTTATCGACGTTTGGTTTGATTCAGGAGCAATGCCTTTTGCACAACATCATTATCCGTTTGAAAATAAGGAAAATTTTGATGAACTTTTCCCGGCAGATTTTATTTGTGAAGGAATTGACCAAACTCGTGGTTGGTTTTATTCATTACTTGCAATTTCAACTTTGATTACCGGAAAATCCCCATATAAAAATGTGTTGGTAAATGATTTAATTTTGGATAAAGACGGCAAAAAAATGAGTAAATCTCGTGGTAATACTATCGCTCCGATAGAATTGTTCGATAAGTATGGTGCAGATGCCGTAAGATTTTATTCGCTTTATGTTTCACCGCCTTGGGTTCCAACCAGATTTGACGTTGACGGACTTAGGGAAATTGAAAGTAAATTCTTCCGCTCATTTAAAAATACTTATAACTTTTTCCAACTTTATTCCGGAACTGATGAGATTGACCCAAGAGAATTTTTTGTGGATTATGAAAAAAGGCCTGAAATTGACAGATGGATTTTGTCAAGATATAATAATCTTCTAAAATCTTATAATGAAAATATGGATAAGTTTGAAGTTACAAAAGTTGTGCGTAGCATCTCTGATTTTGTAATTGAAGATGTTTCAAATTGGTATATTAGAAGAAATAGAAGAAGATTTTGGAAAACAGAAGTTGATGATGATAAAAAGGCGGTTTACAATACAACTTACGAAATTTTGCTTGGAATTTCAAAAATTATAGCTCCTATTACTCCTTTCATTGCTGAAGAAATTTATCGTAATTTAACCGACAATAAAAGTGTTCATTTAGATTTTATTCCGGAGTTTAATGAGTCTTTGATTGATAATTCTTTGGAAGAAAAAATGGAAACAATAAGAAATCTTGTAACTATCGGACGTGCAAGCCGTGAAAAAGTTAAGATAAAAGTAAGACAACCACTTAATGAAGTCGTAATTGATTATTCATTAAAAGAAAAAATCGGAGATTTAACAGAGTTGATTAAAGAAGAACTTAATATTAAAGAAGTTGTCTTTGAAAAAGACTTGTCCGAATTTATGAACTATATATTAAAGCCTGATTTTAAAGTTTGCGGCAAAATTTTAGGAGCCAAAATTAAAGATTTTGGAAAATTTTTAAATGAAACCAATCCAAAAGAATTTTTAGAAAAATTAGAGCAAGGTCCTGTTAATATAATTTTAAACGGAGAAGAAACCGAAATTTTAAGAGAGTATGTAGATGTTAAAGTAAGTGCAAAAGAAGGTTTTGATGTTACAATGGAAAATAATCTTTTTGTAATTTTAGATACTACTTTAACTGATGAATTACTTGATGAAGGATTTGCAAGAGAAATAATTTCAAAAGTACAACAAATGAGAAAAACGGCTGATTTTGATGTGCTTGATGAAATTAAAATAAAATGTTCTTGTGGTGAAAGATTGAAAAAGGCAATAGAAAATTATAAAAAATTTATAATGAAAGAAACATTGGGCGTTGAATTCAATTTCGTAGAAAACTTAGATACGGAAGAAGTTGATTTCAATGGTCAGTCAGGAAAGTTGCTTGTTGAAAGGATTTAGTAAATTAAATACAAAATTTAAGTAAAGGCAAGATTTTTTCGTCTTTGTTTATACTATGATAAGTACAGGTTTGCATTTCTTATGTAAAATTGTATTTGTTATAAAATTTGTAAAGGATTATTGTTTAGCTTATTTTAAAAAGTGCTAATAGCGATAAATATAGAACTCCTCTATATAACAATATTAATAAGTTATTAATGATAGATGATGAAATTAGAAAATATTTTTATGAAAATCTATCTAAAAATATATAAATATAGTTAATTTACATTAAATTTAGACGAAAATGTGTTGAGTGATTTACAATATGGAGAAATAATAAATTATAAAAACTATATTTTAATTAAACTGAATTCAGGAAATATTAAACATTTATAATGTTTTGCTGATGTATTAAGAGAAAATGATGAATTAGAAAAAATATTTCAAGAACAATTGTAAGATGAGATTTACAGAAAAATTTTTCAAAAGATATGGGAAATGTTGAAAAAGAAGGTAATATTGAATTCAAGAATTGTAAAAAGCTAGTTATAAATAAGACAATTAATTAAATGAACTAACACTACTAAAAAATTCAATTACTCTCGACTTTTTTGCTGGGTCTCGTATAATAATTATGACAATATCAGATATTAGCGATAAATGCGGGGTTTTTGCTAGCTACTAGAGAAACAAAATATGGAATATTGTTTTTTGTTGTGAAAAATTAATAAAATAGATAAGAAAAATTTGAATTTATGGAGATAAATGAGATTTTATTATGAAAAAAATCAATATATTTGAAGAACAATATGATAAGAATAGAGATGTAACTGATTTAAAAAATAGTTGTAGAGGAATAATCATTAAAAATAATAAAATACTATTGTCATATGAAAAAAATACAGAAAACTATTCCTTACCTGGTGGTGGTAGGGAAGAAGGAGAAACAGATAGAGAGTGTTGTACTAGAGAGCTTTTAGAGGAGACAGGGCTTATTATTGAAACAGATAATCCAATACTAGAAATAAATCATTTTTTTGAAAATAAAGAGAGGATTAATAGGTACTTTATTTGCAAAGTAATAGGAAAAACTGAACAGTCATTAACTGAAGAAGAAATTTTATTGGGCACAAAGCCAAAATGGATTCTAATAAATGAAATTTTAAACAGATTTTCCGAGTATGAAAATTGGAAAGAAAAAGATATCGTTCGGTATAGATTATATTTTAGAGAGTATACAGCATTAAAAGAAATATTGGCTTTAATTAATTTATAAGTATGATAAAACAATCCAGTTAGTTGTGTTATAACAATTCATTTGAATTTATTAAGAGTTAGGCTCTAAACACATTCTTATAGAATTTCTAATGGTTATTCAGAAGATGAACTTGAAGATGCATTAAAATAAAATGTTCTTGTGGTGAAAGGTTGAAAAAAGCAATAGAAAATTATAAAAAATTTATAATGAAAGAAACATTGGGCGTTGAATTCAATTTCGTAGAAAACTTAGATACGGAAGAAGTTGATTTCAATGGTCAGTCAGGAAAGTTGCTTGTTGAAAGGGTATAATTT
>JALEHY010000031.1 GCA_022770425.1 Parvimonas sp.
GAATCTTCTTTTAAATTTTCTTCTTCAACTAAAGATATAATTTTATTTTCTTTTTCTTTTTTTGCAAAGCTATAGAATGACTCAATAATATCCTCCGTGTTTTTTAATTCAGACAATCTCTTATTGTTTATAAAGCTCATAATCAATGCTTCTTTTGCTCTTGTGCCGAGACTTGACCTGATTACTCTACGAATTTCTGCTTTTAAACTTTCCACATCAGCATTTTCTTTTGATTTTTCCAATATCAAAGCCAAAATATAATCTAAATTAATTTCGTCCGTTTTAAGTAAATCAATTTGAAACTCAACATCTGAAAAATCAATTTGCTCTAATTCGGCACTTTCTCCACGTTTCATATTCAAAATGCTCTCTCTGATATCGACATATACACTTTTCATATCCTGCATTTGTCTGTCGGAAATAATCTTCTCAAACTCTTCAAATTCATCAAAATTTCTAAGAATATTTTCCGACTTTAACAATTCTCCAAAAAGTTCTGCAAACTCTTTTTTATCGGCTTCGAGTACAATTTCTGTTGGATCGGGGAATTTAGATACTATCTCGTTACATATTTCAATATATCCCTTAAATGTTTTTCCCGTTTCCTCATCTGTAAATCCATTGATATACTCATCATAGCTCTTTTCCAAAATAATATTAATATCATTAGCCTCTCCAAAAGTCTTAATCGCATCTTGTGTAGCTATTTCCAAGTTTCTAAAGCAAACAATATTACCAAAAGTTTTTACCTTATTTAAAATACGATTAGTCCTTGAAAATGCTTGAATAAGACCGTGATATCTTAAGTTTTTATCTACAAATAAAGTATTTAACGTAGGTGCATCAAAACCTGTTAAAAACATTCCTACAACAATAAGCAAATCAACTTCCTTATCTTTTACTTTTTGTGATAAGTCTTTATAATAATTTTGAAATTCGTTTCCGTTAGTTGAAAAATTCGTCTTGAAACATTCGTTATAATCATTAATAACCTTATCTAAAAATTCTTTTGCAGTAAAATCCATAGCTGACGGTTCAAAATTTTCATCAACAATTTCCCCGATAGCACTTTGTTCCTCATTTGCAGCGAAACTGTAAATTGTGGCAACCTTTAATCTTTTTTCTTTCGGTAAACAATTTTGTTGTTTTTGAAATTCTTCATAATATAATTTTGCAGCTTCTACACTTTGAACCGCAAACATCGCATTAAATCCGTTTAATCTTCTTTGTTTCAAATCATAAAACTCGTTTCTGCGTGTCTTAGCATCAAAAACCTTTAAAACATGTTTAGTAATTTCAGATATACGCTCAGGATGCAATAACATCTTTTTCTCTAATTTTTTTAATTTTTCATTATCGGTTTCCATTTCAGCATCTTTGAATTGGGGAGTAATGTTATTATAATCAACCTTGAATTTTAAAACTTTTTCATCTCTAATGGCATCGGTGATAACATAACTGTGAAGTTGTGCCCCGAATATTCCCGAAGTTGTATCTCCTTTGAGAGAATTTTCAGGAAAAATCGGAGTACCGGTAAATCCGAACTGATAATACTTTTTAAAAGTCTTTCTTATATTTTTTTGCGCCTCTCCAAACTGAGAACGGTGGCACTCATCAAATATAATAACACAATGTTTATCATAAATTTCATGGGTCGGATTTTTCTTAACAAACTCATTCAACTTTTGAATTGTGGTAACTACAATACGATTATCATCTTTTTCAATACATCTTTTAAGTTCTTTTGTATCCTTACTTCCGTTTACACTATCCGGTTGAAATTTTTGATATTCCTTCATAGTTTGAAAATCTAAATCTTTTCTGTCAACTACAAAAAATACCTTATCAATATAATCAAGCATTGTCGCAAGTTTGGCTGTTTTAAAAGAAGTCAGAGTTTTACCTGAGCCTGTCGTGTGCCAAATGAACCCCCCTGCTTCAACTCTGCCGGCTTTCTTTAATTCGTAACTTGATTTTATCTTCCATAAAATTCGCTCCGTAGCTGCGATTTGATACGGACGCATAATAAGTAGAGTATTATTTACATCAAAAACACAATACTTTGTAAGCACCTCAAGAATAACACGTTTTTCAAAAAAAGTTTTTGTAAAGTCTTCCAGATCACGAATAACCTTATTTTTAGCATCTGCCCATTCACAAGTAAATTCATAATTATTTTTATTATGTGCAGTTGTATTTGCAAAATATCTTGTGTATGTTCCGTTAGAAATCACAAATATCTGAACATATTTATACAATGAATTCTCGCTGTTAAAACTTTCTTTACTGTACCTGTGAATTTGGTTAAATGCTTCATGTAAATTAACTCCACGTTTTTTAAGTTCAATATGAACTAAAGGAAGTCCGTTTATTAATATGGTAACATCATAACGATTATGATGATTTCCTTCTCCGTTGACCTGATTTACAACCTGTAAAAAATTATTGTGAATATTTTTCTTATCAATAATTTTTAAGTTTTTTAAATGTCCGTCATCAAAA
>JALEHY010000035.1 GCA_022770425.1 Parvimonas sp.
GAATGTTGTGCATAAATCTGAACTGTCTGACTTGATTCTCGACCTTAGCAATCCACAGCTCAAATACGGATTTTTACTTTTGAATGGACAGCCGATTGAAGCAAATCTTGCTTATAAGGACATTTACAGCATAGCGAAAAAGAGTATTTATATTGTCGATAACTACATCGGAGTGAAAACTTTGGTCTTGTTAAAAGATGTTCCTCCATCGGTAGAGGTCATTATATTCAGTGATAACATCGGCAAAGGACTTCATACCCTTGAATACCAAGATTTTTGCAAAGAATATCCGTTTAGAAAGATAACATTCCAAAAATCCGGCGGAGAGTTTCATGACAGGTACATTATTATCGATTGGAATACCGAACATCAGAGAATCTATCATTGTGGAGCGTCTTCCAAAGATGCAGGTCAAAGAATTACAAGCATAACGGAAGTGGTCGATCAGATGATTTACACCGACCTTATCAATAACCTATTGAAAAATCCGGTGTTGAAATTGAGATAATGTATGTACTATATGCAAAAAATGGTATAACATAAAGAAGGTACAACAAAATCTAAATGGAAAGTGTGTCTTGATACTTTACTATCTATTATACGAGGAGAAATATAATGAAAGAGATTATAATTGATGAATATAGCTTAAAAAGTCCATTTGAAAAATCATTTTTTTTTGATTTTTCAAAAAATGCTGATGAAATAACTTGGTTAGAAAAAAATTTGTTTGCACATCATAATAAACTTTTACGTAACGTGTTCACCATTTTAGAAGCTCAGGAGAATATAAGAATAAAAGAAGAAAATGCAAAACAATCATTAGAAATGAGACGTTTTGATCAGTTATCAATGGTGATTTTTTTAGAATATTTTTATATTAAAGAGTATACGATCTTAGAATTGCTTGATCGGCTTTATATGCTTTGTTTGGATATAGATAAAAAAAACAAAAAGTCTGAAATAGAAAAAATGATATATCAAGATATGGAAACATTTTTAAAAAATGATAGTAAAAATGGTATTTTTATAAGAGAAGAAATTAAGAGTAATATTATAAATATAAGAAATAGAATTGTACATGAAAATGGATATAGCACGAGAGTGTTTTTAAATGAAGGAATTTATACGTTTGAGATAGCTAATTCACAGAATGAAACAATTTTAAATTATATTGACAGTGTATTTTCATATTATAAATTGGACAATTTAATTATAGAAGAAAATGAAAAAATTCATTTTATGCATACACCATTGCTCAGACTGACAAATTATGTAGTTTATTATTATTATATTTTGCATAGATATATAGACATTATACATGATTTAATATTAAAAAAAGCAAATATAGACACTAACCTTGATGATTTTGAAAAAGATTGGTATTCTACGCTTAAATATATATCATTTAATGGTTCGTTAAAGTTACTATCAAATAAATTGAGTGAACTGGATGATCTATTTGCTACTGATGATTTTAAGTCTTACTATTTTGAAAATATTATGAGCACATAAGTAATCATAAAATAGCATATGTAATATATTAATATTGAAAATAAGTATGTTAATCAAATGATTATAAACAAAGATACTATTGTGCATTAAAAAAACAAAGCTGAAAAAATTGCTAAACTCGTCACAACCGAATTTGAGATGATTACAGATATTATTATGTATTTATAAGGCTTTCGAAAAATTTTTTTGATGGTTTTAAGTAAATGGTATAAAATTTGCTTTTTAGTTTAATGAAAAAGATTAAAAATATGTATCCAATACTTGACACAAGGGTGAGAAGATTATAATAAAATACACGATGGTGTGATTTCAGATAGCATTTATGTCTTTGACCCCACATCCCAATTTCATTTTTGCCAGTGCTTCCAATCGTCAAACAAGGTAATAAATAATTATCATTAACTTCGTATTTTCCACCGTTTTCATCATAAATTGTTCCCATACCAGAACCTCCTTGTATTTGGTAGGTTCATTATACTTGATATAAAATCTAAAGACGAATGTGCGGATTTAAGATAGAAAAAAGACTTTGACCTTTTATAGTCAAAGTCTTTCTCGGTTCTTTGCAATGCCCTATAAAGTTGTATTCTTATAATTATCAAGTTACTTCCTTATGTGGCGTTAGCAAATACGACACTCTTTTTTTAAAATTAATTTGCTTTTAAAATTTTTAAGCTTTATTCACTTCTAAGTGCAATTACCGGATCTTGTTTTGATGCTGTATTTGCGGGGATTAGGCCTGAAAGTGTAGTTATAACTACACTTAATAAAATTAAAACGAATGCTCCGACTACAGGTAGGGAAGCAACTTTTTCAATGTCAAGAAGTTCTTTAACTATGATATTTATAGGAATGTTTAAAAGTATTGTTATTCCGATTCCTAAAAAGCCTGAAATCAAACCTTCTATTACTGTTTCTGCATTGAAAACTCTTTTTACATCTTTTTTTGATGCTCCGATTGACCTTAAAATTCCGATTTCTTTTCTTCTTTCCATTACACTTATATAAGTAATTATTGCAATCATAATTGATGAAACAACTAAACTTATTGCAACGAATGCTATCAAAACATAAGAAATTATATTTATTATTTTTGTGATATTTGAAATTATAAGTGCGATGTAATCTGTGTATGAAATTTTGTATTCTTCGCCTTTTTCATTGTTGTAAGTTGAAATTATATTTGTTATTTTTTCTTTTGAATCAAAGTTTTTTGGATAAATGTTTATTGATTTCGGAGAATCAAGTGAAACATAACCAAGTTCTTGAAGGACATCTTCGTAGGATTTGTTATTTTTTTCTAAATTTGTTTTAATAAGCTCCTTTAAGTCATTTGTGTTAAATGAGCTTAAATTAGAAGAAATTCCTAAAACATTTTTAACATAAGCATATACTTCCGTATCCGACATTTTGTTTATAAAATAAGTTAAATCAAAAGATACATTTGTCAAAATGTTTGTTTCTTTATTTTCAATTTGTTCTTTAACAACTTCTTTTTCTGTCGCCTTTGTTATTACATATTTTGTTAAGTCGTTTGTATATCCTATAATTCCGGACTTTGCAGATGTTGTTTTGGGATTTGCTTTTAAAATTCCGACAATTTCTAAGTCAATTCCGTTTTCGTATATTTCTTTAATATAACTTGGATCAGAGGATTTATTAATCCACTTGTTATTTTCTTTTTTGTAAAAATCGGCTGAAAGAATGAGTTTATATTTTAATCCTAAAAATTTATCATAATCATATTCTTTGGCATCTATTTTTATATCTTTTTGACCGTTTTCTATCTTTTCTTTTATTTCCTTATATTCTTTTCTGTCCATTATATTTAATGAGTAAAGAAGTGAAGATGAAATTTGATTTTTTTCGTCTATGACTAAAACAAGTTCGTTTAAGTTTTCAGGCATTTTCCCTGAAAGAACGGTGTATTGCTCGTTTAAAATATCTTTGTTGCTAAGCAGTTGTTCAAAATGTCCGTTTGATTTTTGGCTTATATTCATATTTGGAGAAAATCTAAAACCTTGAGTATTTGATTTTTCTTCGTCCGTAATGTTATAAGGATTTACTTTAATTATTTTATCATTTTCATCTTTTGAAAAAATATTAAAATCCACGTTATATGAATATTCAATTGAGTTTGTGAAATTATTTATATTACCGCCATTTGAATCCAAGTACTTTTTAAACTCGGTCAAATTATTTTTTACTAAGGAAGCCTTTGAGTTTGATTTGATACTGTCAGTAACGTCATCTTTACTTATAATATTATTTCTTTTTTCATTTTCGTTTTTTTCTTCAGATTTTTTATCTCTGCTATTTTCAGAATTTTTAATTGCAGATTCAAGGTCGAAAGTTGAAGCGTCAATTGTAAGCGGGTATTGGGAAAGTGTCTGTCTTTGTACTTTTTCAATATGGTTTTGAACACCTGTTGAAAGCGAAAGAATTAACGCAATTCCGATTATACCTATTGAACCTGCAAATGCTGTTAAAAAAGTTCTTCCTTTTTTGTTTTTTAGGTTGTTAAAACTAAGTGATAAAGCTGTAATAAAATTCATAGAAATCTTCTTTGATTTTTCTTCTTTATCATTTTTTATATCTTCATTTGAAAAAGGATTAGAGTCTTCTGTTACTTTACCGTCTTTTAAATTTATAATTCTGGTTGAAAATTCTCTTGCAAGTTCGGGATTGTGAGTTACCATAATTACAAGTTTATCTTTTGCAACTTCTTTTAGTAAATTCATTATTTGAATGCTTGTTTCAGAGTCAAGTGCTCCGGTTGGTTCATCTGCAAGAATTATATTCGGATTATTTACAAGTGCACGAGCGATAGCAACTCTTTGCATTTGTCCGCCTGATAGTTCTGAAGGTTTTTTATAAATATGATCTTCAAGTCCAACTTTAATAAGTGCATTTTTTGCAAGATTTTTTCTTCTTTTCCTTGAAACTCCGGATAACGTCAAAGCTAATTCTACATTTTGTAATACAGTTTGGTGAGAAATTAGGTTATAGCTTTGAAAAACAAATCCAATTCTGTGATTTCTGTAAGAGTCCCAATCTTTATCCTTATATTTTTTTGTACTTACGCCATTTATTATTAAATCGCCGCTTGAATACTTATCCAACCCGCCGATTATATTTAAAAGAGTAGTTTTTCCACTACCTGATGCTCCTAAAATTGAAGCAAATTCTGATTTTCTGAAATTTATATTTACATCATCTAAAGCGACTTGCTTTAAACTTTTTGTCTTGTAAATTTTAGTTATATTTTTTAGTTCTAACATATGCTCTCCTTTTTTTATCTATTTACTAATTTTACCCGGATTAAAATTAAAAATCAACTAATTGACAAATAAAAAATGTTGACAAATCATTTATAATTTTATAAGATATATAATTGAAAAATTGTTTAATGTTTGGAGTTAATATGGAATATAAATTATTAAAAGACAAAGGAAATTTAACAGAAGTTTTTTTGCTTAGGAAAGAAGTTTTTGTAGATGAGCAAAAAGTTCCTTTAGAATTTGAAATTGATAAAAAAGATACTCTCTCAGATACTGTTCATGTAGGAGTTTTTGACGGAGGAAAATTAGTAGCGACTGCGAGAATTATGAATTTTAATCAGGAAGTTGTATATTTCGGCAGAGCATGTGTGAAAAAATCTTATAGGGGAAAAGGTGTGGGAAAATTTTTGTTTTTAAATATGGAAAAAACTGTAATAGATTCAAAAAAAACAGAAAATGAAAAAAAGACAATAAGATTTTCCGCACAATACCATGCACTTACATTTTATGAAATGTTAGGATATTCAAAAGATGATGAAAATATATTTTTAGATGCGGGAATAGAACATATAAAGATGAGTAAAGTTGTTTAAGGAGAAAATATTTTGTATAAGAATTTAGTTATAGTTGAATCACCTACAAAAGCAAAAACAGTTAGCAAAATGCTTGGAAAAGATTACAAAGTTGTTGCAAGTGTAGGACATATCAGAGATTTACCAAAGAGTAAATTCGGAATAGACATAGAAAATAATTTTGAACCGCAATACATAAATGTAAGAGGGAAAGCAAGTAAGATAAAAGAGTTAAAAGACCTGTCTAAAAAATCCGAAAATATTTATCTTGCAACTGACCCGGACAGAGAAGGAGAGGCAATTTCGTGGCATATTGCAAATATTTTAGGACTTAATACCGATTCTAAAAACAGAATTGAGTTTCATGAGATAACAAAAAAGAGTATAAAAGAATCAATAAAAAATTCAAGAAAAATAGATATGAATTTAGTAAATTCACAACAAGCAAGAAGAGTTTTAGACAGGATTGTAGGTTATAAGTTATCTCCTATTCTTTGGAAAAAAATTAAAAGCGGTCTTTCAGCGGGAAGAGTACAATCGGCAACTCTTAAACTTATTTGTGAAAGGCAAGAAGAAATTGACAACTTTACTCCTGAAGAATTTTGGAAAATAGAAGCTGTTCACAATATAGACAATGTTGAATTTAAATCTCTTTATTATGGAAATTTTGAAGACGGGAAAATTGTAAAAAAAGAAATTTCTAATCAAAAAGATGCAGAGTATGTCGTTTTAAATACGGATAAAGATAGATTTTTGGTTGACAGTGTAAAAAAGACAAAGAAAGAAAGAAAACCTCAAGCACCTTTTACAACCAGTACATTACAACAGGAGGCAGGAAAAAAATTAGGTTTTTCCAGTTCAATGACTATGAGTATTGCTCAACAGTTATATGAAGGGGTAAATATAGGAAAAGAAGGTTCTGTAGGTCTTATATCATATATGAGAACGGATTCTACGAGAATTTCAGCTGAAATTGTAAGTGAATCTTTGGCTTACATTACTGAAAATTTTGGAAAAGAATACGCATCAAAAGGCAATCAATATAATTCAAAGTCAAAAAATTCACAAGATGCTCATGAAGCGGTAAGACCGAGCAGTATATACAGAAGTCCCGAAAGTATAAAAAATTATTTAAGCAATTCTCAGTATAAACTATACAAATTGATTTGGCAAAGAACTGTTGCATCTCAGATGAAACCTGAAAAATATGAAAGTACGGCTGTTGTTCTTAATTCTAACTCTTTTATCTACAAATTGAATGGCAGATACACTTTGTTTGACGGTTTTTCTAAAATTTATTCTTCAAGTGATATTAAAGATGAAATTTTGCCTAAATTGGAAGAAAATTCCGTTATAGATGCAAAAAAAATAGAAAAAAGCCAACATTTTACCAAACCTGTTGCAAATTTTACAGAGGCAACACTTGTAAAAAAACTTGAAGAAAACGGAATAGGCCGTCCAAGTACTTACGCAAGCATAATTAACAGTTTAACTTCAAGATTTTACATAATTATTGAAAATAAAAAGATATTACCTACGGATTTGGGAAAAAGTGTAAATAAATTTTTGATACAAAATTTTGAAAAAATAATAAATGAAAAATTCACAATGGAAATGGAAGAAAAACTTGACGAGATAGCAGAAGATAAAAAAGAATGGAGAAAAGTAATTTCCGAATTTTATGATTTGTTTGAAATTTATTTAAAAAAATCGGAAGATGACGTCAAAGACTATAAACCAAAAGATGAAATTCTTGATGAAAAATGTCCTGAATGCGGAGAACCTTTAGTTGTTAAAAAAACTAAGTTCGGTAAATTTGTAGGTTGTAGCGGATTTCCAAATTGTCACTATATAAAAAAGGAAGTAAAAGATACAAAGGTTAAATGTCCTAAATGCGGTGGCAGAATAATAGAAAAAATGTCTAAAAAAAGAAAAGTTTTTTACGGCTGTGAAAACTATCCGGAATGTGATTTTGCTATCTGGGACAAGCCTATCCCTGATAAAAAGTGTGAAAAATGCGGAAAGTTTTTAGTCGAAGTAAAAAACAGATTTAAACACGCACTTAAATGTTCAGACGAAACTTGCGACTTTGAAATAGATTTAAAGAAAAAGTAGAAAAATTAAAAGTTCATATTCATAAAAATAATAAAGTTTTACAAATTTTTTATTGCTTTTTAAAATGTTTAGAAGTATTATGAATGACAAAATAAAAATTGTTTTAAGAAAAATTTACCTTGTACTATTATCTTTATTTGTTATATGTATTTTACATTTTACTCAATTATATAAAAAACTAAGTGGAAAATTTTTTCACTTAGTTTTTTTGTAAAAAATACATTGAAAACTTGAAAAATTATTTTTAATATGTTATAATTTTTTGGTGAATAATCACATATTCCGATTGGACAAGTGTTGCCCGTAGGGTTCTTGCCAAGTTGACGAATATGGGTGGCGAAAAAACAGGAGGTAGAAAAAAATGTCACAAGTAATTTCAATGAAAAATTTATTAGAAGCAGGGGTTCATTTCGGACATCAAACGAGAAGATGGAACCCAAAAATGTCAAGATTTATCTTTACAGAAAGAAACGGAATCTACATTATAGATTTACAAAAAACCGTAAAACAAATTGAACAAGCATATGATTTTGTAAGAGATATTGTAGCTGACGGAGGTAGAGTTCTTTTTGTAGGAACTAAAAAACAAGCACAAGAAGCTGTTGAAAGTGAAGCTAAGAGAAGCGGACAATTTTATGTAAGTCAAAGATGGTTAGGAGGTATGCTTACTAACTACAAGACTATCAGAAAAAGAATTGACAGATTAAAGAGACTTGAACTTATGGAAGAAGATGGAACTTTCCAAAGATTACCAAAGAAAGAAGTAATCAAGTTAAGAAGAGAAATCGAAAGATTGGAAAAATTCTTAGGCGGAATTAAAGAAATGGATAAGCTTCCTGATGTGCTATTTGTTATTGACCCTAAAAACGAAAAAATCGCTGTAAACGAAGCAAAGATTTTAGGTATTCCTGTTGTTGGAGTTGTTGATACAAATTGTGATCCTGATGAAGTTGATATTGCAATTCCGGGAAATGATGATGCTATAAGAGCTGTAAAATTATTAACAGGTACAATAGCTAATGCTATCGTTGAAGCTAAACAAGGAGAACAAGCTGAAGTAGAAACTACTGAAGTTGTAGAACCTTTAGAAGAAGTTCAAGAAGAAACAGTTGTTGAAGAAACAGCTGAAACTACTGAAATAGAAGAATAATTTTAAGGGTAAGGATTAAGTTTTTATTTATCCTTACCTTTTTTAGAGATATAGGAGGCTTGTTATGGAAATTAGTGCAAAATTAGTAAAAGAATTAAGAGAAACCACCGGTGCAGGTATGATGGAATGTAAAAAAGCATTGCAAGAAGTTGACGGTGATATGGGAAAAGCAATAGAATTTTTGAGAGAAAAAGGATTGGCTAAAGCTGCAAAAAAATCAAGTAAAGTTGCAGCAGAAGGTTTAGTTACTTTAGTTATGGACGAAAATAATTCTAAAGCCGTTATAACAGAAATTAACTCTCAAACAGACTTTGTTGCTAAAAACGAAAACTTTGGAGCATTAACTAAAAAAATTACAGAACATGTATTTGAAAATGAAATAAAAGATATTGAAGGTTTAAATGCTTCAAATATTGACGGAATTAATTTTGAAGAATTTTTAAAATTACAAATTTCAACAATAGGAGAAAACCTTGTTGTCAGAAGACTTGCTCTTTCAAAAGCATGTTGTGAATGCGGATTAGTTTGCGGATATGTTCACTTTAATAAAAAAGTAGGCGTTATCTTAAAAGCTAAATGTGACAGCGAAGCGACTAAAAAAGGCGCAAAAGAGTTAATGCAAAATATTTGTATGCATATTTCAGCAATGAAACCTCAATTTTTAAGTTATAAAGATTTAGAAGCTGAATTTGTTGAAAAAGAATATTTAGCTCTTAAAGGTTCAATAGAAAAAGAAAATGAAGAATTGGTAAGACTTGGAAAACAATTAAAGAGAATTCCAAAATACGCATCAATGTCTCAAATAACTGAAGAAGTTTTAAAACAAGAAGAAGAAGTATTGAAAGAAGAATTGAAAAAACAAGGAAAACCTGAAAAAATTTGGGATAAAATTTTACCTGGACAAATTGAAAGATTCATCCAAGACAATACTTTGATAGACCAACAATATGCTTTATTCAGTCAAAAATATGTATTAGACGATACTAAAACTGTTCTTGAAGCTGTTGAAGCAAAGGCTAAAGAACTTGGCGGTTCAATCGAAATAGTTGAATATACAAGATTTGAAGTTGGTGAAGGTTTAGAAAAGAAAGAAGAAAACTTTGCAGAAGAAGTTGCAAAGCAAATGGGATTATAATTTAAATTCATATAGACAGTTGGATTAATTATAACAATATAGTTTACAAAAATCAGGGCTTTGCCTTGATTTTTTGCTTTTATAAATTATTTTTGATATAATAATTCAAATATTATTTTAATAAGGAGAAATGAATGATCTCAATTAATGAGTTTGATATTTTAAATTATATATTTAAGTATAAAACTTTTGAAAAAGAAAATTTTTTAAAAAATAATGAACGCTTATTTAATGTTGATTTAACAGTTGAAGGATTAGTAAATCAATCATTTTTAGATAATAAATTGAATTTAACAGAAAAAGCGTATTTGGAGCTTGATAATTATAAAGTGAATAATGCAGTTATCATGGCGGCAGGAATGAGTTCAAGGTTTGCGCCCTTATCCTATGAAAATCCTAAGGCTTTGCTTGATGTAAAAGGTGAAAAATTAATCGAAAGACAAATTCGCCAATTACAAGAGGTTGGAATAAATGACATAGCGGTTATAGTCGGATATATGAAGGAAAAGTTATTTTATTTGGAAAAAAAATTTAACGTTAAGATTGTTATCAACGAGGACTACTACAAATTTAATAATCCGTCTTCATTAATTTTAGTTGCGGATAAATTGAAAAATACTTATATTTGTTCATCTGACAATTATTTTGTTGAAAATCCTTTTGAAAGGTATGTTTATCGTTCTTATTATTCTTCGGTTTATGAAGAAGATTTTACAAAAGAATACTGTATGAATTATGATGAAAGTGGTAGAATAACGGATGTTACAATAGGTGGAGAAAATTCTTGGTATATGTTGGGGCATGTTTATTTTGACTATGATTTTAGTAAAAAATTTGTCAAAATATTAAAGTCCGAATATGGAAATCCTGAAACAAAAGAAAATTTGTGGGAAGATTTATACATTAGATATATCAATGATTTGGATATGTTCATAAGAAAGTATGATAAAGATATAATAAAAGAATTTGACTCATTAGATGAACTTAGAGAATTTGATGAAAAATATATTAACAATTCAGAGTCTTTTATTTTTAAAAATATATGTGAAGTATTAAACTGTGAACAAAAAGATATAACAGAGATAAAGCCTATAAAAAGCGGAATGACCAACACTTCATTTAAATTTGATTGCAGAGGAAATTCTTATGTTTACAGACATCCGGGAGTCGGAACCGAAAATTATATAAACAGAAAAAGTGAATTTCAATCAATGAAAATTGCAAAAGAATTAGGACTTGACGATTCTTTTATCTATATGGATTTTGAAACCGGTTGGAAAATTTCTAAATATATTGAAAATGTCGAAGTTTTGGACTACTCCAATAAAAGTCAAGTTAAAAAGGCTGTTAATATGCTTAAAATATTACATAAAAATAAAAACTATACTGAATATAAATTTGATATTTTTAAACAGATAGAAGAATTTTATTTGAAGTTAAAAGGTAAAAATAAATACGATTTTAATGATATAGATTTTTTGTTTTGTAATATTAAAAAGTTAAAAGACATTTTATATAAGGATAATTTTTCCGAATGTCTTTGTCATTGTGACAGTTATAATCCTAATTTTTTAGTTGATAAAACAGAAAAAATGTATCTAATAGATTGGGAATACTCAGGAATGGCAGACCCTGCGGTTGATTTGGGAACTTTTATTGCGTGTTCGGATTATTCAATATCCGACGCTATAGATATTATAAAATTGTATTTTGACAGAGAACCTACAAATATTGAATTAAGACATTATTTAGGATATGTGGCTGTTTGTTCTTTTTATTGGTTTTTGTGGGCTTTATATCAAGAAAGTAACGGAAAAAATATTGGAGAATATTTGTATATTTGGTATGATTATACAAAAAAATACAGTGAATATGCTTTAAATATTTAATTTAGGAGAAAATTATGAATAACAGTATAGAACAGATTATATATGATGAAACGGAAAAAAGATTGGATATTATGGCTAAAAGTGATTATGAATTTCCGAAAAAAATTTGTAAAATTGATTGGATAGCAATAATTTTAACAATTTCTGTAAGTATGATTTTAATATTATTATGTATGTTGGAGGTTATCGGTTAGTGGATAAAAAATTAAATTATATTCAACAAGAAACAATTACCGGCGTAGTACCTATGCTTAATTCGGAAAGAAAATATTCGTTTTTGGATTTGTTTTTGTCAACAAGCGGATTTGCTATTGCTACATGGTGTTATACACAAGGAGCATATGTAGCTCAATTTTTAGGGTTTAAACAGATGTTAATAAACATATTTGCTTTTAATTTGATATGGGTTTTGATAGAATGTTTGCCTGTATTATTTGCTGTCAGATATGGAATAGATTTATGGATTTGGTTGAGAGCGGTACTTGGAAGTAAAGGTGTTGCAGTATTATCTACAATTATAAGTTTGGCTAACTTTGGTTGGTATGCGGTAGCTGCAAATTTGTTTGCCTCGTCTATGCTTAACTTAGCGTCTAATTTTGGTATTAATTTGGAGCCTTTAATTTGGAAACCTGTTTTAGGAACAATTTGTGTAATTTTAGGAACACTTATTGCACTTGGAGGTCCTGAAGTTATCAAATGGACAAATAGATTTTTGGTAATTGCTTTATTAGCGGTAGGTGTTATAATTGTAACAATTTGTTTTGTTGCGGTTCCTATTTCTGATATTTTGAAAATTCAACCTGTTCTTCAAGAAGGGACGACTAAACTGCAAAATTTTATGTTGTCTGCTGAAGGAAATGTAGCTTTTGCATTTTCTTGGTCAACTCAAGCATTGGTAATGCCGAGATTAGCAAAAAGCGAAAAAAGCGGATATTGGGCTACTTCTTTGTCTTATGGAGTGGTTGCTCCGTTTTTCGTTGCGACAGGAGGCGTGATGGCATTGGCAATGTTTGTAAGAACAGGAATTTATGAAAGTGATCCTACTAAAATGTTGGCAACATTAGCTACTCCTACATTTGCACTTTTGAGTTTGTTGCTTGTTGCTTTTGCAAATATAGGAACACAAGGGACCGGGTCTTATGTTAATTGTATGATAGTAAAAAGCGGAGTTCCAAAGTTAAATTATAAACTGTTGGTTATTGTAGCTATGATTTATGTCAGCGGCTTGACTATATGGGGAGGCGTTGAAGAGTATTTCGGTTCATTTATTTCTCTTGCTGCATATATTCAAGGGCCTATTATCGGAATGATAGTGGTTGATTATTTAATACTCCGAAGGAGAAAATTATCATTAAAATCTGCATTTTTCATAAAGGGGCATGATGCATATAAGTATACAAACGGTATAAATTTAGTCGGAATATCATGTGTGATTATAAGTTTTGTAGTTTCTATGCTTTTTGTTTATAATCCGATGAGTGGACAAATAAAAAGTAATATTTTCTTGTTTACTACCGGTAGTGGATTTACTGCTTTATTTGGTGGAGTTTTGTATTGGTTAGCAAGTTTAACTCCACTTAAATCATATATGTTAAGAGACAGAGACGATTTAGAAATTATTTAATTATTAAAATATTGGAGTCAGCAGTTTTTTACTGTTGACTCTATATTTATTTAATCATAATTACATTAAATAAATTATCAAAAAGAAATTATGGTATAATAATTATAAGTTTGTTGTGAAATAAATTTATTAAAATATAATGAGTAAAGAATGAAAAAGAGGGCGGTTAAATGGCAGTTAGGTTTGTTACCGGTAGGAATGGAGCTGATAGAACCGATAAACTTTTGGAGCTTTGTTTTTTTGAGGCGAAAAGCGATGATACAAAGCCGATATTTATTTTAGTTCCTGAAAAATATACCTATGAAATGGAAAAAAAATTAAGTGAAAAATTAGAAGATAACAATAATACGGACTCTAATTTCAGAATAAGAGTTGTCAGTTTTTCAACTTTGAGTAAAATTGTTTTTACTACTGTCGGCGGGTTAAAGGATAGAAAACTTACCCAAAGTGCAAGAGGAATGTTGGTTCTTAAAGCGATATATTCTGTCTCTAAGGATTTAATCACACTTAAAACCGATGATTTAAAAATGGGATTTATAAATAAAGTCAGGGATATGATTGTTGAATTTAAGCAAAATGAAATTTCTTTTGAAGATGTTTTTGAGAATATTAAAAATCTTGACAATGAATCTTTACGCTATAAGTTGGAAGATTTTGCAAAGATGTATAAGTCCTATGAAAATCTTATTTGTAATAAGTATTTTGATACGGAAGATGTTTTGTCTGTTTTTGCGAAAAAACTTGATTTTTTTGAAGAGATTAACGGAGCGACCGTTTTTGTGGATGAGTATATGGATTTTACCGTTTCACAATATTTGGTTATTGAAAAATTGCTTTGTCTTTCTAAAAATATTTATTTTTCACTTTTTACAGATTTAAAGAATATGAACTCTAAGTTAAATGTTTTTAACAGAAGTAATAGCACTTTTTTGAAAATAAGAGATTTATGTTTGAAAAATAACGTGGAAATAAAACCTTCAATTAATTTGGATAACAGTAAATTTTATGCTTTTGATGATTTAGCTTATTTAGAAAAAAATATAAATAATTTCAGTTGTAAAAAGTATGTTGGAAATTGTGATAATGTAAAAATCTTTAGCTTTAGAAATTCATATTTTGAAATTGAACACATTGCAAATGAAATCTTAAAATTAATTAAAGACGGGAATTACAGGTACTCTGATATTGCTTTGT
Organism: Parvimonas sp.; assembly: GCA_022770425.1. Taxonomy (GTDB): domain Bacteria; phylum Bacillota; class Clostridia; order Tissierellales; family Peptoniphilaceae; genus Parvimonas. Next base: position 14,473 of record JALEHY010000035.1, read on the forward strand.
GTATGAGAGATTTTGGACAATACAGTCATATTATAGAAAGAGTTTTTGAGGATTACAACATAGGTTATTTTTTGGATAAAAAAATAGAAGTCAGTAATAATCCTATAATTATATTGATTCTTTCGATTTTAGATATGAAATTTAACAATTATTCATATATGTCTGTTTTTAGATATTTGAAGAGCGGTCTTACGGGAATAAGTGATGATGATATTTTTACTTTGGAAAATTATGTAATAAAAAACGGAATAAGAGGAAATAAGTGGTTTGAGGAAAGTTTTGAATATTCAATTTCACATAAACTTTCTTTTGACGATGAAGATAAGGAGCTTTTAGAAACGGTAAATGAAATTAAGAAAAAAGTAATCTCTCCTATTTTTGATTTACATAATAAGTTAAAGGGAAGAAATACCGTTTCTGAAATTTGCAGGTTTATTTATGAATTTGTTTTAGATATAGACTTACCTCAACGAATAGATAACTTGATTGAAAATTTCAAAAATGAAGGAAATTTGTATAAAGCTAAAGAATACTCTCAGGTTTGGGGAATATTTATTTCGGTTTTAGACGAACTTGTTGAATTTATAGGTGACGAAAAAATTTCTCTTGAAAAATTTATGAACTTGATATCTGTTGAGTTTGAAAATATGGAAATAGGAATAGTCCCTCCATCTAAAGATGAAGTTTTTGTAACAAGTGTTGACAGAATGAAAAAACCTAATGTGAAAATTTTGTTCGTTGTAGGGGTAAATGAAGGAGTTTTTCCTAAAAATTTTGTTGAAGACGGACTTATAAGTGAAAACGAAAAAGAAAAACTTTTAAATTTTGGATTTAAGTTTGATAAGGATAGCCTGTCTAAAAATTGCGATGAAGAGTTTTTTATTTATAAATCTTTAACAACTCCGACAGATCGTCTTTATTTAACTTTTCCTCTTTCGGATCTTGACGGTAAGTCTATGAGAGCATCAAAGATAATAAAACGTATAAGAAACATCTTTGATATTGAAATTGAAAATTTTGCTGATGAAAATTCTCTTAATTTAAGTGAAATTTCAAATATTTTTTCAAAAGAAAAACTATATGAAATTTTGTTAAAAAATATAGTACAGGAAAATTTTGAAAGTTTATCTGAATGTGAAAAAAATAATGTAAGTCAAATTTATAAGTTTTTAATTAATGATGATTTTTACAAAAAAAGAATATTAAATATTGAAAATTCATTACAATATAAAACAGAAGCCGAAAATATTAATGATTACGCATTAGAGTTGTACAATAGCGGAAACTTTAGTGTATCAAAACTTGAAAGATTTGCAAGTTGTCCGTTTTCTTATTTTATGATATACGGCTTGAAACTTAAAGAAAGAGAATTGTATGAATTTACACCTGTTGATTATGGAACGTATTGTCACAAAGTTTTGGATGAGTTTTTTAAAAATATTGTTAAAAATAATGTTGACTGGGATAGAATTGACGATAATTATATAAATGTTGAAGTTAAAAATATAACTAAGAAAATTTTGGAAAATAACAGGTATATTTTAAAGAGTTCAAAAAGGTATGAATATCTTGCAAGTACTGTAAATGAAAACTTATCTGACAGTATAAACGTTATGGCGGAGCAAGTAAGGAGAGGAAATTTTTTGCCTTATGGATTTGAAACTTCTTTTGGATTTGATGAGGAGATTTCTCCCATAAATTATAAACTTGAAAACGGTAAAGAAATAAATCTGACAGGGAAAATAGACAGAATAGATATGTTTAAATTCAATGATACAAGTTATTTGCGAATTATAGATTATAAGTCTTCAAGAAAGTCACTTGATTTAAATAAAGTTTATGCAGGTATCCAATTACAGATTTTTGTGTATATGAATGCACTTCTTAATCATAATAAAAATTTTAAACCGGCAGGACTTTTATATAGTAATCTTACAAATAATGTTTGTAATGTAGAAAGTTTTTCGGAGCTGAAAAACTTGAATACGACAGATATGAGAAGAGAAATTCTTAAAAATAATAAATTATCAGGTATCGTAATAAAAGATTTGGAACTTATAAATAATTTGGATTTTACTTTGAATTCGGATAATCATATTTCGGAAATTTTACCTATAACTTTAAAAAATAAAGGTATGGATATAGGAAGCAATACAAGCGGTTTAACACAGGATGAATTTGAAATAGTAGATAAATTTGTCTTGAAAAAGTCAAAGAGTATTTGTGAAGATATTTATAAGGGAAATATATCTGTAAGACCTTATAAATATGATGAAATAAAAGCCTGTGATTTTTGTAAATATAGGTCTGTTTGTAAATTTGATCCGAAAAAGCATAAATATAACAGTGTTAAAAAATTTACCTACAGAAATGATTATACAAAAGTCTTAGATTTTATGAAAACGGAAAACGAAAAGGAGTAAGAAGTGGGAAATAATTGGACAAAAGAGCAACTTAGCGTAATAGAAAACAGAAATTCCAACTTGCTCGTATCAGCTGCCGCAGGTTCGGGAAAGACAGCAGTTTTGATTGAAAGAATAATTCAATTAATTTTGGACGAAAAAAATCCGATAGATATTGATAAACTTTTGGTAGTTACTTTTACTAAATCAGCAGCCTCTGAAATGAGAGAAAGAGTGGGTGTCGCAATAGAAAGAGCGCTTGAAAAAGATCCTTTAAACGAACATTTGCAAAAACAACTTTTATTGTTAAACACTGCGGATATAACTACGATAGATTCTTTTTGTAAGAGTGTTTTGACAAGTAAAGCACATTTGGTAAATTTGGACAGTAATTTTAAAGTTATAGAGCCAAGTGAAAATGAACTTTTGGCACGAGAGGTTATGGAAGAACTTTTTGATGAGCTTTATGAAGAAGGAAATGAGAAATTTTTAAATTTAGTAAGGCATTATTCTTCAAAAAGCAGTGACAGTGAATTGACCGACTTACTTTTAAATGTCAATAATTTTGTAAATTCATATCCTTTCCCTGAGGACTGGCTTAATGAAAAGGCTGAGTTTTTCAATGATTGTGGTAAAGATGATGATTTTTATGTTAAAAATTATACAGTTGGTATTGTAAAAGAAATATCCATAAATTTAGATTTCTATTTTTCAAATATAAATCATATTATTAAAACTTTAGATTATGAAGAATTACAAAAATATGTAGATATTTATAAAAATTTTATTAAAAGTTTTCAAACTGTAAAAGAGAGTATAAACAACTTTTTAATTAAAGAAGATTTTGAAAGTTTTAATGCTTTAAGTGAGATTTCAAAAGAATTTTCAGATATAAAGCTCGATAGATTTACAATTTCTAAAAATGTAAACGATAATGTAAAGGCGCTTTATTCTTCTGCCAAAGATGAAATAAATGATATGAAAAAAGAAATTTTTTCTGAGATAAAAAAAATGTCTGTGGATATTTCTGATATAAAACAAGAAAATGAAATCATATATCCTTTAGTAAGAGCAATATCTGATGTTGTTTTGATATTTAGAGAGAAGTTTAAAGAAAAGAAAAGAAAACTGAATCTTGTAGATTTTTCGGATATAGAGCACTTTACACTTGAAATTTTGACACAATCCAAAGGTAAAAATGAAAAAATTCCGTCAAAAACGGCAATAGAATATCAAGACAAATATTTTGAAGTTTTTGTTGATGAGTATCAAGACAGTAACAGAGTTCAAGAGATTATACTGTCTATGGTTTCAAAAAAGGACAATCCAAACAGATTTATGGTTGGAGATGTAAAGCAAAGTATTTACAGATTTAGGCAGGCAGATCCCGGTATTTTTATGGAAAAATATGAAAAATATTCTTCTTTGGAAGATGATGAAAATAGTAAAAATAAAAAAATAATGTTATATGCAAATTTTAGAAGTAGAGCAGAAATTCTTGAAGGAATAAATCATATTTTTTCACAAATTATGAGAAAAGAAACAGGAGAGTTGGATTATACAGAAGACGAAAAATTAAATCCGAAAGCTGTTTTTGAAAAATGCGATAAAAATGTCGGAGGGTCAATTGAAATACATTTGGTTGATGAGTTTCAAGAAATTTGTGAAAGTTTTGATACGGAGGATTTTTTAGAAGAGGAAAAAGAACTTGAGGAAATAAAGTCATTTAAACAAGAGGCACTTAACATTGCAAATATCATTAATAGGCTTGTAGATGAGAAAAACGAATATATGGTTTATGACAAAGATTTAAAAAAATACAGAAAAGTTGAGTATAAGGACATTGTAATTTTGATGCGTTCTCCGTCCGGAAATGCAAAAATTTTGGAAGAAATTTTATCAAGTTGTGCTATTCCTGTTTTTGTTGAAAATTCAGGAGGCTATTTTGAAACTTTTGAGGTGGATACAGTTGTAAACTTACTTAAAATAATAGATAATCCTATGCAAGATATTGCTCTTGTTTCGGTTATGCGCTCTGTCATTTATAATTTTACCGATAAAGAGCTTGCAAAGATAAGACTTAAAGACAGAAATTTAAATTTTTATCAATTATTAACCAAAATAAACTCTGAAAATGAAAGTGATAAAATTTTAAAAAATAAAGTTAACCGTTTTATGAGTGATTTAGAAAATTTCCGAGAAAAATCGACTTTATTCAGGACGGACGAGTTACTTTGGTATATTTTTAAAAATACAGGTTACTATAATTACGTCGGACTTTTGGAAATGGGAGAAAAACGTCAAAGTAATTTAATGTTGCTTTTTGAAAAGGCGGTTCAATATGAGAAAAATTCATATAAAGGCTTGTTTAATTTTATAAACTTTATTGAAAAACTCAAACTAAAAGCATCGGATACATCAGAGGCTAAACTCATCGGCGAAGATGCAAATGTTATAAGACTTATGAGTATACATAAGAGCAAGGGACTTGAGTTTCCGATAGTAATTCTTGCAAATTCAGATAAAAAGTTTAACTTCAGAGAAAGTAATTCAAAATTAACTTTACATCAAGATTTAGGCTATGGAGCGATTGTATATGATTTGAAAAATAAGGTTTCTTTTAACAGTATGATGAAAAGAAAAATAGAGCGTATACAAAAAAAAGAACAGATAGCCGAAGAAATGAGACTTCTTTATGTTGCGATGACAAGAGCAAAGGAAAAGTTGATTATAAGCGCAAGGACAAAAAATTATAAAAAAAGTCTTGAAAAATGGGAAAAATCAATGGGAGAGAAAAATGAAAGGCTAAATAGTTTTAAAATTTTAAATGCTAATAATTATCTTGAGTGGATTATGCTTTCTTTCTTGAGACTTGAACCGAATACTAAGGAGTTGAATTGTTTTGGAGAAGAAAAAATTTTCTTTGGAGAAAATAATTTGAAATTTATGTTGGAAGTACAAAAATTAAAAGATGTGTTCGACTTTTACAATTATTTTAAAAATGAAAAAATGAGTAAAAAAGAAGATTATATTGAAAATTTTAAAAACTTTGAATCGAAAAGTAAAGGCGTTGATATTTCAGAGTTTTTAAATGACAGATTTAATTTTAAGTATAAGTATGAGAGTAGCATAAGAAAACCATCGAGTATTTCCGTATCAGAAGTGAAGAAAATTATAGAAGAGAGTGAAAATAATCATCAGGATTTTTATTTATCAGATTTTTCTTTTGATTTAAAAACACCAAATTTTATTCATGATCAAAAAAATAAGGTTGAATTTAATTCTGCTCAAAAAGGAACGATTTTTCATTTAGTTATGCAGTTGTTGGATTTTAAAAAGTTTGAAAATGCTGATGTGTATGAAGAATTGGGGATACAACTTGATAAGTTGATAAACAATAATATTTTGTCAAAAGAAGAAGTTGATACGATAAATTTGGAGTGGATTTTTAACTTTATTAATTCGAAAATATTTAAAGAAATTTTGTCAGCTGATAAAAAGGGGAAATTATTTAAAGAAAAGGCTATAAATTATAATTTAAATTTGAAAGAGTTATATGATAAAACCGATATAAATGATAATGAAAAACTCATGGTTGTAGGAATAATAGATCTTTTTTTTGAAAATGATAACGGAGAGATAATTTTGCTTGACTACAAAACGGATTATGTAACAGAAGAAAATTTAAATAAAATTAAAGAAAAATACAAAATACAACTTAAATTATATAAAGATGCGATAGAACGAAATTCGAAAAAGAGAGTTTCTAAAAAAGGTATTTATCTTTTTGGAATTAACAAATTTATTGAAATTTAAAAATAAAGCCGTAAGGCTTTATTTTTTTGTAAAATATGGTATAATTAATACAGATATTTTTATATCATTAAAAAATATTTATTTCTGATAGGAGGAAACATAATGGAAGAAAATAAAGGCTGTGGCTGTGGTTGCGGATGTGGCTGTGAAGAAGAAATGGAAGCTGAAGTTTTAGTTTTTGAAAATGAAGACGGAAAAGAAGAATCTTTTGAAGTTGTTGGAGTTTTTGAAGTAGAAGAAAAAGAATACATGGCTCTTCAAAGTCAAGAAGATGGTAGTATCTTGCTTTGCAAATATATAGAAAAAGAAGACGGAGAATTTGAAGTGGAAGAAATTGAAGATGACGAAGAATTCAACAAGGTTTCTGAAGCTTTTGATGCTTTGATTGACGAAGACGAAGAATAAGATATCAAAAAGTGCCGTTAAGGCACTTTATTTTTTTTAGGAGGTGATTTATGTTAAAGGCAGTTTGTATAGATTTGGACGGAACATTACTTGATGATGACAAAAAAATTTCAAAAAGGAGTATGTCCGCTTTAGAAAAACTTATTGAAAATGATATTGAAGTTGTTATTGCTACCGGAAGACATTTTTATATGGTATATAATTTTTTAAAGCCTCTAAAGAAAAATATTATGGTTTGTGCAAATAATGGGGCTATGAGCAGATTTAAGGAATCAAATGAACTTGTTAATGTAGAATATATTGAAAAAAATGAATTTTTAAAAATTTTTGAAAGTGCTGTTAATTTTGGAATAAATCCTTATGTGTATGTAGATTCCTTTGACTGCGGATATCATCTTTTGGTTAAAGACGGTGTTGAAAAGAAAAGCCATTTTGAAGAGAATATTCCGGATAAAAAAATGAACGAAAATACTATAAAATATTTTAGTGATGTTGATATTACATCGTTAAAATCAGTTTTATGTGTGGCATTTTTAGATGATGAAAGTAAAATATTGAATTTCTATCAAAATTTTGCAAGTGATAACGACATAGTTAAGAATATATATAAAATTCCTGACGGAAGAAGTGTTTTAGAATTTCAATCTTCAAAAGCTGATAAATGGATAGCGGTTGAAAATTATTTAAAAACAAAAGGTATAGAATCTTCAGAAATAGTTTCTTTCGGTGATGAATTTAATGATAAACAAATGATAAAAAATTCAGGTCTTGGATTTGCAATGAAAAACGGAATAGATGAACTTAAAAAACTTACTCCTCATATTACGGAATATACTAACAATGAGGACGGAGTTTATTTTGAGTTAAAAAAAGTTTTTAAAGATATTTTAGGAGATTAGTATGAGTTGTGATTTGAAATTTAACGGAGTAAACGGAGAGTTTTCACTTGAAAATTACAGAGGAAAGAAGATAGTATTGTATTTTTATCCAAAAGACAATACTGCAGGTTGTACATTGGAAGCTATAGAATTTTCCGCACTTAAAGACGAGTTTGAAAAACTTGGAGCAGTTGTTATAGGTGTAAGTAAGGATTCAATTAAAAGTCATAAAAATTTTATTCAAAAGCATAACTTAGAAGTTGAACTTGTTTCAGATGAAAGTCTTTCAATTCAAGAGCATTTTGATGTTTGGAAATTAAAGAAAATGTGTGGAAAAGAGTATATGGGAACGGTAAGGTCAACTTTTATTATTGATGATAAAGGTAATATCTTAAAGGAATTCAGAAATGTCAAAGCCAAAGGGCATGCTCAAAAAATTTTGGAAGAATTAAGGACTTTGTAGATGATAGAAGAAGAATTTTACAGGACTTATTCTACATATTTGAAAGAAGTATTCAAAGAAAAAGTTTATAAATTACCTGTTAAATTAAATTTAACCTGTCCGAACAGAGACGGAACAGTTGCAAAGGGAGGCTGTATTTTCTGCGGAGAAGAAGGAGGTTCTTTTGAAAATTGTAATGTTTTGATGAATGTCAGAGAACAGGTTTTAAGAAATAAAAATTATATTTCCAAAAAATACAATGCAAAAAAATTCATTGTCTATTTTCAAAATTTTACCAATACTTACTTAAATATAGACGATTTTAAAGATATGATTTTACAAAGTTTGGTCGATGACGATATAGTCGGGATTTCTGTTTCAACAAGACCTGATTGTATTTTGGAAGAGCAATTGGTTTTTCTATATGATTTAAAAAATAAGAGAAATTTAGAAATAGATTTTGAACTCGGACTCCAAAGTGTAAATTACAAAACTTTGGTTAAATTAAACAGAGGACATACTTTGGCGGAATTTATAAATGCCGTTAGTTTAATTCATAAATTCGGATTTAGAATTTGTACTCATATTATAATAGGACTTCCTTGGGACAATGAAATTGATGTTGTTGAATCAGCAAAAATTTTATCGGCATTAAAAGTTGAAGAGGTTAAATTACATTCACTTTATATAGTTAAAAATACGGTTTTGGGAGAAATGTATTTAAACGGAGAAATCGAAATGATTGAAAAAGAGAAATTTGTGGATTATGTTATTTTATTTTTGCGAAATTTAGACAAAAAAATTATTCTTCAAAGATTAATCGGACGTGTTCCTGAAGAAAACAGTCTTTTTTGTAATTGGAGTACAAGTTGGTGGAAAATCAGAGATGAGATTTTAGAAAAAATGAGAATTAATAATTATAAACAAGGAGATTTGTTTAATAATTTTAAAGGAGTAGAGAAAAAACAATGAAAAATTATGGCTTGTTTGACGTAATAGGTCCTATTATGATTGGACCGTCAAGTTCGCATACCGCCGGAGCTTGCAGACTTGGAAGAATTTCAAAAATAATTTATGCGAGAGATATAAAAAAAGTTATATTTCATCTTCACGGAAGTTTTAAAAGCACCTATCAAGGTCATGGAACGGACAAAGCTTTAGTTGCAGGGATTTTAGGTTATGATACGGATGATGAAAGAATCATAAATTCGCTTGATATTGCCAAATCAAGAGGTATAGATTTTTCTTTTGTTCCTATGGATTTGTTGTATGCTCATCCTAATACTGTTAAGACTGAATTTATAGATAAAAATGGGGAATCTTTTTACGTTATAGGTTCGTCTATCGGCGGTGGAGCTATTGAAATAACAAATATTAACGGAGTAGATGTTAAATTCGGAGGTGTTTATTATACTATAATTCTAAAATACAAGGACAGATATGGTATGATAGCACAAGTAAGTACGATTTTGGCGGATAATAAAATAAATATAGGTAGCTTAGTCATGAACAGAGATGACGGAATAGCATCTGCGATTATGGAAATAGACGGTTCTATTGATGAAATGGCAGTTGTCAAAATCAGTAGATTACCGGATATGTTAGAATGTATGATTTTAAAACCTTTATAGGAGGGAAGGATGATTTCTTCAGGTAGTGAATTATTAAGATTATGTAAAGAAAATAAAAAGAAAATTTCAAAAATCGCTTTAGAACATCAATTAGACGAAATGGATATAACAAAAGAAGAACTTTTGAAAATGTTAAAAGATACTTATGATGTTATGAAAGCGTCCGCATCTGATGTCATAAATAATGACAAAATAAATCCGTACAAGATTACCGGCGGAAATGCAAAGAAAATTTTAAATTATGCCAAAAGTGGAAAAAGTATTTTGGGAGAGGAAATAGTTACGGCAATAGCAAGAGGTTTTTCAACTTCTGAAGTAAATGCCGGAATGGGAAAAATTGTAGCTGCTCCTACTGCAGGTGGAGCGGGAATTTTGCCCGGAAGTTTGTCATGGATACAAGAAATGTTTAATTTTTCCGACGAAAAGATGTATGAAGCACTTTTGGTGGCCGGAACAATAGGTAGAATTATCGCATCAAATGCTACAATCTCAGGGGCTGAGGGCGGTTGTCAGGCAGAATGCGGAGCTGCTACTGCTATGAGTGCTGCAGCTATTGTTGAATTAAAAGGGGGAACTCCGGAACAATCACTTACGGCTGCGTCTTTTGCGATGCTTATGGTACTTGGACTTGTTTGTGACCCTGTTGCAGGACTTGTAGAATTTCCTTGTGCGTTAAGAAACGGTTCAGGAACTATCAATGCTTTGGTTGCAAGTGACATTGCACTTTCAGGAGTAGAATGTATAGTGCCTTTTGATGAAGTGGTACAAGCTATGTATGAGGTTGGTAATGCTCTTCCTGAAACTTTAAGAGAAACGGCGCTTGGAGGGTGTGCAGCATGTCCTTCTGCAAAAAAAATAGAATGTAAAATTTTCCCGAATAGATTAAGTTAAAAATTTTTACTTTACGTGAAAAGATTAATAAAAAATTTTGAAAGGCAGTTATAAAAACATAGCTGTTTTTTAATTGGTAAATTATCAAGTCAAGTGCAACACCTAATATAAGTTTCTAAACAATTTTTCAATAGGTGTTTTAAAATTTCCTTTTCTTCTTAAAGATTTCATAGAAAATTTTAGTAATATACCTTTCTTTAATTAATCTGTAAATAGTGGAAGTTGATGGAGTTTTAACATTATCTAAACTACTCCTTTGATATATTTGTTCAGGAGACCATTGTTCTGATATTTTGGATTCTACATATTTTATCGAATTGTAATTAAATTTAGAATTTCTTTTACACTTTGTTCTTCTTTTTTTTATATTTGTTTTGAGCGACTATTGGGAAATACCTCTCGAAAGACGAATACTTATTATTAGTTTTGGTTTTGTTTCTCTTAATTTCTTTTGAAATTGTATTAGGAGAGCTTTTAATTGCTTTAGCTATTTCCCTTATACTCATTGCTAAATTTAAAAATTGGTATATATACAACTTCTTTCAAATATGGTAATATGTTTGTAACTTATAGAGTAATCCTCATGTTAATTATTGGTTTGGTCACCTATATTTTAACATAGATTCTCTATGAGTTTTACTTAATATGATAATTTATCTTTTAAATAAAAAAGTTTAACTTTATTTATTTTAATTATAACTTTAATTTAAACTTTAAAAGTTTAAACTACATAATTAATTGATAAATTGAACTTGATTTTTTATTGAAAAAATATTATAATTAACAGTACAGGCAGAAATGGTGGAATAGGTAGACACGCTATCTTGAGGGGGTAGTGGGCAATGCTCGTGAGGGTTCGAGTCCCTCTTTCTGCACCATATTAATGAAGAGGTGAAAACGGTGAGTGTCAATACTTTTAAAGGGGGCAAGCATATTCACGATTTTAAAGAACTAACCGGTTCTAAACCTGTGAATTTCGGATTTGTTCCTAAAACTGTAACAATACCTTTATTACAACATTCCGGAGCACCGGCTACTTGTCTTGTTAGCAAGAACGATTTAGTTAAAGTCGGACAAAAAATCGGAGAAGCATCAGCTTTTATCTCAGCGAATGTTCATTCAAGTGTAAGCGGAAAAGTAAAGTCAATAGATGATATTATGACTGCAACCGGAGTGATGTGTAAAGGAATAACAATTGAAAATGATGGATTAGACGAAATAGGATATGAAGAAAAAAATTTGAATATTGATGAAGTAAGCGCAGCAGACATACTTGATGCCATAAAAGAAGCCGGAATAGTTGGGCTTGGCGGGGCTGGTTTTCCTACTCATGTAAAATTGACTGCAAGAGAAGGACAAATTACAGATTACATAATAATAAATTGCGCTGAATGTGAGCCATATTTGACAAGTGATCAACTTATGATGGAATTATATCCTGAAAAAGTAGTTAAGGGACTTTTACTTGCAATGAAAGCAATGAATGCACCAAAAGGTATTTTGGGAATAGAAGATAATAAACCTTTGGCAATAGAAAAGTTAAGGGCGGCTTCTATGGAATATTCAAATGTTGAAGTTGTTGTCGTTAAAACTAAATATCCTCAAGGGGATCAAAAAAGATTAATTCAAGCTACAACGGGGATAGTTGTACCGTCAGGCGCATCCACTTCTGCTGTTGGTATAAGAGTAATAAATGCTAATACTGCCATTGCCATTAGTGATGCTGTTTTGAATGGGAAACCTCTTTATGAAAAATTAGTTACAATGACAGGACATGCTTTAAAAGAACCTCAAAATGTAATGGTTAGAGTAGGATCAAAAGTTTCCGATATCGTAGAGTTTATCGGAGGATATCAAAGTACACCGGGAAAAATTATTTCCGGCGGTCCTATGATGGGTGAAACACAATATACTCCAAATGTTACTACAGGAAAAGCTATGGGCGGGTTGCTTTTTATGACTCAAGAAGAAAGTGCACCTAAAGCTGTAAGTCCTTGCATTAGATGTGGCAAATGTGTCGATATTTGTCCTGTATACTTACAGCCTTTGTATTTACAGCTATATACTTTGAAAAACAGGGTTGAAGAAGCGGAGAAGTTACATTTAATGGATTGTATTGAATGTGGTTCTTGCTCATATATTTGTCCGTCAAACAGACCTTTAGTTGAAACTATCAGACTTGGAAAAGCTGAAGTAAGAAAACAAGGTAAAGGAAAAAGAGCATAAGGAGGGTACTATGGACGAAAAAGATTTAAAAGTTGAAGTCCCTTCTGAAGTTGAAAAGGGAACGGATATAAATGAAGTAGAGGTCGCATTTGAAAATGTTGAAGAAGTAAAGGATGTTGAAGCGGAAAAAATTGAAAAAACTCCTATTACAGAAGAAGCAAAATCAGAAAGACCTGTCAGAGAGAGAAGAGAAAGACCTGCAAGAGAATCAAGGGAAAGAACTCCAAGAGAGAGAAGACCGAGAGTGACTGCAGAAGAAAATACAGAAAATTCTGAATCAGTAGAAAATAAAGAAACTACTGAAGAAGTTAAAAGTGAAAGACCCGAAAGAGCAAGACGTGAAAGAACTCCAAGAGAAAGAACTGAACGTCCTTTGAGGGAAAGAAGAGAAAGAACGGCTGAAACTGAAGAAGGATCAGAAGAAAAACCTTCAAGAGAGAGAAGAGAAAGACCTGCAAGAGCAGGACGTAGTGAAGAACCTCAAATCAAGTTGTTTGTAGGCTCATCTCCTCACTTAAGAAGCAAAGAAACTGTAAGTATGGTTATGAGAGATGTTGTTATAGCTTTGATACCTACTTTGCTTGCCGGAATTTATTTCTTTGGGCTTAGAGCATTACTTGTTACGTTGGTAGCGGTGTTTTTTGCTGTAGGTTCTGAATATGCTTATGAAAAATTGACACATAGACCGATTACTATAAAAGATTTTTCTGCTGTTATTACAGGGATGCTTATAGCTTTTAACGTTCCTGTTACTATACCTTATTGGATGGTTGCGCTTGGAAGTGTGTTTGCGATTATAATTGTTAAACAATTATACGGGGGACTTGGAATGAATTTTATGAATCCCGCACTTGCTGCAAGAGCTGCATTAATGGCATCATTTCCAACTGCAATGGCAAATTATGTTGCCCCTAATTTAGGGATTTCAAATTTAATAAATTCATCAACTTACTCATCTTTGGATATGGCAACTTATGCAACTCCTTTATCAAAGGGAACTCAAGTAAATTTCCTTGAGGCGTTTATAGGAATAAGAGGAGGTTGTATCGGCGAAGTTTCGACTTTATGTTTATTAATCGGAGCAGGATATTTACTTTACAGAGGAGTTATTCAACTTAGAATTCCGCTTGTGTTCATATCAACAACAGCAGTTGTTTTAGCTCTTACCGGAACACCGATAATGGATTTGCCTATTCAGGTTTTAATGGGAGGACTTATATTAGGAGCGTTTTTTATGGCTACTGACTATGTATCTGCTCCTGTTAACAGAAAAGCTCAAATATTTTTTGCAATGGGTTGCGGTATAATAACTGCACTTATAAGAAATTTCGGAAATTTACCGGAAGGTGTAAGTTATTCGATTCTGTTTATGAACTTATTTACCCCGCTTTTAGAAAAATATTGTATCCCTAAAGTTTTTGGAGAAGGGAGAGTTAAAAAATAATGAAAGAAACTATTAAATTAACAGTCAGATTATTTTTAATAACAGCAATTGCAGGTTTTGTTCTTGCTTTTGCAAACAGTTTTACTTCTCCTGTTATCAAAGAAAGAGAAAGACTTCAATACGAAGAAGCGTTAAGAGAAGTTTTTGCAGACGCTGATAAATTTGAAACTTTAGAAGACGGAAAACTTAATTCAATAAAAACGAAGATAAAAAATATAGAAAAAGTAGAAATTGCTAAGAAATCAGATAAAACTGTGGGCTATGTTTTTAAAACTTTGGGAAAAAACGGTTATGGTGGAGATATTTCAATGCTTATGGCTATAAATAACGAAAACCAAACAATTGTTGGGTTTAAAGTTTTAAAACACAGTGAAACGCCGGGACTTGGAAGTAGAGTTACCACTGATGAATACGCAAAGAGTGTCATCGGAAATACTGTAAAAGAGCATTTGGTAAAAAATTTAAATCCTGAAGCGGATAATGATATTCAAGCAATAACAGGAACAACAATAAGTGTTAATGCGGTTTTAAACGGATTAAATGCTGCAATAGACGCTTTACAAGAAGTTGGAAAGTAGGAGGGATAATATGAAATTAAAAAAGATTTTCTTTGACGGTATATTTTTAAATAACCCTGTACTTGTTCAACTTGTTGGAATGTGTTCGGTATTAGCTGTAACGACAAGCGTTGTTAATGCAATAGGTATGGGTTCATCTGTAATATTTGTAGTAACTTGTTCCAATATTGTTATTTCTATGCTTAGAAAATTTATTCCGGATAAGGTCAGAATACCGGCTTATGTAGTAATTATAGCGACATTTGTAACGTTGGTACAAATGTTCTTGGCTGCGTATATACCTGCGCTTTATGATAGTTTGGGACTTTTTATACCTCTTATAGTGGTAAACTGTTTGATTTTAGCAAGAGCAGAGTCTTTTGCATCAAAAAATAATGTTTTTTCATCTATGATAGACGGGGTAGGACAAGGAATCGGCTTTACTTTTGCGTTAGTTGTGTTAGCCAGCGTTCGTGAAGTTTTAGGAAACGGAACTTGGTTTGGATTTCCTATACTTGGGAAAAATTATGTTAGTATAGGTGTTATTACGCAAGCGCCCGGAGCATTTATTATTCTTGGACTTTTGGTTGCAGGATTTAATATGTTAAGTAAAAAAGTTAGTGCTAAAAAAGAAGGAGGTAACTAATGGCTACGATATTAAAAATTTTAGTTGCATCAATTTTAGTAAATAACTATGTGTTGGGACAATTTTTGGGAATTTGTCCTTTGATTGGTGTATCAAATAAAGTTGAAACTGCATTCGGTATGGGTATGGCGGTTACATTTGTAATTACAATTTCAAGTGCGGTAACTTGGATAATTCAAAAGACTGTATTGGATACTTTGGGACTTGGATATTTACAGACAATAGTATTTATACTCGTAATCGCAACTTTAGTTCAATTTGTTGAAATGGTACTTAAGAAAATGAGTCCTAACCTTTATAACGCATTAGGAGTTTTTCTACCGCTTATAACAACAAACTGTGTAGTTTTAGGGGTTGCAATTACAAATATTCAAAAAGAATATAATTTGTTAGAAACAATATTTAATGGTATGGGAGCATCACTTGGATTTTTGTTAGCCATTGTGTGCTTAGCTTCAATAAGAGAAAAATTGGAATTAACTGAAGTTCCTAAAAATCTTGAGGGAGTTCCTCTTACATTAATTACCATTGGACTTATGTCTTTAGCATTTTATGGATTTGCCGGATTAGTATAGAGGTGAGATTATGAATGAAATAATTATACCGGTTTTGGTACTTAGTGTTTTAGGAATTGCTTTTGCTTTAATTTTAGCATTTGCATCAAAAGTATTTTTTGTTAAAGTAGACGAAAAAGTATTGCAAGTTAGAGGAGAACTTCCTGGTGCAAATTGTGGAGCTTGCGGATTTCCCGGATGTGACGGATTGGCTAAAGCTATTGCAGAAGGGAATGCTTCAATTACATCTTGTCCTGTCGGAGGTTCGGATTTGGTTGCAAGACTTGCAAGAATTTTAGGTACAGAGGCGGGCGATGTTCAAAGGATGGTTGCCTGTGTAATGTGTCAAGGAGATAAAGAAAGAGCAAAAGAAAAATACATATATACCGGCATCAGAGATTGTAGGGTAAACAACTCGATGCAAGGAGGAAGTAAAACTTGTTCTTATGGTTGTTTAGGCTGTGGAACTTGTCAAGATGTTTGCGGATTTAATGCAATAGAGATGATAAACGGATTAGCGGTTGTAAATAAAGAAAACTGTACTGCTTGTAATAAATGTATAGATATTTGTCCTAAGAATTTGATTGATTTAGTACCTTATGAGCAAACTGTTATGGTTAAGTGTAAGAGCTTTGCTGCAGGAAATGTTGTTAAAAATGCTTGTCAAGTTGGATGTATAGGTTGCAAAATGTGTGTAAGAGTTTATCCTGAAGCATTTTCTGTTGAAAATAATTTGGCTGTTGTGAATTATGCTAAGGGTTTAGATGAAGCGCTTCTTTTACAAGCAGCGGATAAATGTCCTACAAATGCAATTCATCCCGGACTTGTAAAGAAAATGGCTGAACAAGTAAATATGGCTAAAGCTGTTTAGAAAAGATTGGAATTTTCCAATCTTTTTCTTAATTTTAAATTAAATTTCATATATGAAAAATAATTTTTAATTTTATTTTACTATATTTTATTTTCAAAAATTTATATTAATTGAAAAATGTAGTATAATATTATGGGAGTGTGATTTTATGAAAAAGAAATCCTATGCAAAGATCAATTTAACTTTAGATGTTATTGAAAAAAGACAAGACGGTTATCATAACATAGACGGTGTTATGCAACTTATAAATCTATATGATGTTTTAGATGTTGAATTTTCCGAAAAGTTTATAATAACTTCAAATTCAAGAGAAATTCCGCTTGATGAAAAAAATTTGGTTTATAAGGCTTTTACAATTATGAAAGAACAATTTAAATTTAAAGAAAATTTCAGTGTTTACATAGAGAAAAATATTCCTGTTTCTGCAGGAATTGCAGGAGGAAGTACAAATGCCGCCTGCTTTATAAATATAGTTTCGGATATGTTAAATTTAAATTTGAGTCTTGATGAAAAAAGAAAGATAGCAAGAAAGGTAGGGGCTGACGTTCCGTATCTATTGTGTGGAGGAACTGCAAGAACAAGAGGAATAGGTGATGAATTAGAAATTTTAGAAAATATTCCTAAACTTAAACTTTTAATTGTAAATAACGGCATAGAGATTTCGACTCCTTATGTTTATAAAAATATAATTCCTTCAGGACAAAATAACAGAGTTGATTTACTTATTGAAAGTTATAATTCTAAAGATATGGACGTTTTTTTTGATAGGATGTTTAATTCAATGGAAGTTGTTTCTATAAATTATTGTAATGAAATAAAAGAAATAAAAGATAAAATGAAAGAATTTGGATGTAAAAAGGCTTTAATGAGCGGTTCAGGTCCGACGGTATTCGGAATTTTTTTAGAAGATAAAGATTTGGAACGGGCTTATAATTACTTTAAAAACAAATATGAAAAAACTTTTAAAACTACAACGATAGGAGAGCAATATGGACAATAGACCGATAGGAGTTTTTGATTCGGGAATAGGCGGACTGACAGTGGTAAAAGAAATTTTGAAAGTTATGCCTAATGAAAATATAGTTTATTTCGGGGATACAGCGAGGGTACCGTATGGTGACAGAAGTGAAGATACAATAAAAAAATTTACGATGGAGTGTATATCTTTTTTGAAGTCAAAAAATATAAAACTTCTTATTGTAGCTTGTAATACTGTTTCTGCTGTTGCGCTTGATTTGATAAGAGAAGAGCTTGGAATAGAAACTTATGGCGTTATTTTGCCCGGTAGTAAAATGGCAAATAGAACTACAAAAAATCATAAAGTCGGAGTTATAGGTACAAACGCCACTGTTAATAACGGAGCTTATGAAAAAGCTATACTTTTTGAGAATAATAAAAATGTAGTTTATTCGAAATCTTGTCCGCTTTTTGTTCCGATAGCGGAGGATGGGCTTGGAAACAGTAAAATTGCACTGGAGGCAGCAAAGTATTACCTTAAAGATTTGATAGATAAAGATGTTGATTGTATTGTTATGGGATGTACTCATTACCCTATTTTAGAAACTACGATAAAACAAGTTGTGGGAAGAAATGTAAAATTGATTAATCCTGCAAAAGAAACTGTAAAAGAAGTAAGAGAATATCTGATAAAAACAGGAAAAATTTCAGAAGATAACGGAAGTGCTATGTTTTTTGTTACAGATGATGAAAATAAATTTAAAAAAAATTTAAAAGAGGTATTGGAAATAAAGGAACCGAGTATCAAAAGAATAAATTTAAAGACCGTACTTTCCGACAATAAAGACAACGAATAATTATAAGGCGAGCAGTTTATACAACTTCTCGCTTTTTATTTTTTATTTCAAAACGGGTAGTTTAGCGAATTGTTTTAAAGTGAATTTGTAAATACAGAAAAATTAAATAAATTACTCAAAGGAATTATAATTTATAAAAGAGATTCCTTATCCTGATGTTTTAAAAAATATTTAACTACAAAAATCTTTGAGATGTTTTTTTGTCTTGCAAACTTAATTTTATAATATGTGTCAAGTTAATTTATTAAAAATTTTTAAAATTTAGATAAAAAGCTCTTTACTTTTTTGAACTTTTTTGGTAAAATTTAAAGATAATAGTATAAAACTGGGATAATATGTATTTTTATCTTTTTTTAAATTTTCAAAGGGGTGAAGTTTTATGACGCATACTGAAAAGTATGGAATTACAGAAAGGGTAAGTTATTCAAAAATTAAAAATGTTTTGGAACTTCCTAACTTAATTGCTATTCAAACTGACAGTTATGATTGGTTTATTAAGCAGGGAATAAGAGATGTTTTTGATGATGTAAGTCCTATTAGGGATTATTCCGAAACTATGAAGTTGGAATTTTTAAATTATCGTTTAGATGAAAAGCCAAAGTATTCGGAACAAGAGTGTAAGGATAGGGATATGAACTATTCTACAAATTTAAAGGTTGATGTTCGTTTAACTAACAACAACACAGGTGAAGTTAAGGAACAGGAAGTTTTTATGGGCGAAATACCTTTGATGACCGATAATGGTACTTTTATCATCAACGGTGCTGAAAGAGTTATTGTAAGTCAGCTTGTAAGAAGCCCCGGAGTTTATTATGGTGAAGAAATTGATAAGTCCGGAAATAAATTATTTTCTTCAACTGTAATCCCAAATAGGGGTGCTTGGTTAGAGTACGATACTGATATGAACGGTGTAGTAAATGTTCGTATCGACAGAACGAGAAAATTACCTATAACAACTATGGTTAGGGCATTGCTATTTGACAGTAATGAGGAAATGATTGAAAATTTCGGAGATATTAAGGAACTTCACACTACTTTAGAAAAAGATATATCAAAAACATATCAAGAGGCAATTCTTGAAATTTATAGGAAGTTAAAGCCGGGAGACCCTGCAACTGTTGAGAGTGGAGAAAGTTTATTACATAATTTACTTTTTGATCCGAGAAGATATGATCTTGCTAAAGTCGGAAGATATAAATTTAATAAAAAGTTAGCTCTCAGAAACAGGATAACAGATACGGTTTTGGCTGAAGATATATTTGCAACAGACAGATTTGGAGAAATGGAGCAGGTTGCAAAAAAAGGTGACTATATAACTGAAGAGCTTGCTATAAAAATAGAAAATGCCGGATATAAGAGAGTTCACATTAAAGTTGAGGATAAGGAGATAATTGTTACAGGAAATCATTTTGTTGATATTGATGCATTTGATTTAGGTTTTGATATTTCTTGTAACGGTCTTTCAGAAAAAGTTTATTATCCTGTTATGACGGAAATTTTGGAAAATTGTTCGGAGTATGAAGGCGAAGAATTTGAAAAACAAGTTAAGAGAGCTGTCAAAAACAGAGTTAAAGAACTATCTCCTACACATATAATACGTGATGATATAGAAGCTACTGTAAGTTATGAATTTAATTTATTTTATGGATTAGGGGTATGTGATGATATTGATCATTTAGGAAACAGAAGAGTAAGAGCCGTAGGAGAACTTTTACAAAATCAATTCAGAATAGGTTTATCAAGAATGGAAAGAGTTGTAAGGGAAAGAATGTCAACTCAAGACCCTGATTTAGCAACTCCTCAAGGACTTATAAACATAAGACCTCTTGTTGCGTCTTTAAAAGAATTTTTCGGTTCTTCACAGTTATCACAATTTATGGATCAAAACAATCCGTTAGCTGAGCTTACTCACAAGAGAAGACTTTCCGCACTTGGACCGGGCGGACTTAGCAGAGACAGAGCCGGATATGAAGTTAGAGACGTTCATGAGAGTCACTACGGAAGGATCTGTCCGATAGAGACACCGGAAGGTCCGAACATCGGACTTATAACATCACTTACAACTTATGCAAGAGTAGATGAGTACGGGTTTATCGAAACACCTTACAGATTGGTAAATAACGGTGTTGTTACAAGAGAGATTGCTTATTTAACTGCTGACGAAGAAGATGAGGTTATTATTGCTCAAGCAAATGAACCGCTTGATGAAAACGGAAGATTTGTAAATGACAGAGTAAGTGGTCGTGGTATTAACGGCGAAAATGATATTTATCCGAGAGATATGATTCAATATATGGACGTTTCTCCTCAACAAATTGTTTCTGTCGGAACCGCTATGATTCCTTTCCTTGAAAATGATGACGCAACTCGTGCATTGATGGGTTCAAACATGCAAAGACAGGCTGTGCCGTTACTTGTTACAGAAGCTCCTGTCATAGGAACAGGTATTGAGCACAAAGCCGCAAGAGACAGTGGGGTTGTTATAATTGCTAAAAATTCAGGAATTGTTATAAAAGTTGACAGTGATGAAATTCATATAAAAAGAGATTTAGATAAAGTTGTAGATAAATACAGATTATTAAAATTCAAACGTTCAAATCAAGGTACTACTATAAACCAAAGACCGATTGTAAAAGAAAATGACAGGGTAAATGCAGGAGATGTTATTGCTGACGGTCCTTCAACCGAAAATGGAGAAATAGCACTTGGGAAAAATATTTTAATGGCATTTATGAACTGGGAAGGTTATAATTACGAAGATGCTATGCTTTTAAATGAACAGTTGGTAATTGATGACGTTTTAACTTCATTGCATATTGAAGAACATGAATGTGAAGCAAGAGAAATAAAACTTGGTTCTGAAGAAATCACAAGAGATGTTATAAATATCGGTGAAGAAATGAGGAAGAACTTAGACGAAAATGGTATTATAAGAATTGGTGCTGAAGTTAATTCAGGAGATATTTTAGTTGGTAAGGTATCGCCTAAAGGAGAAACTGAGTTAAGTGCGGAGGAAAGACTTTTAAGAGCTATATTCGGAGAAAAAGCACGTGAAGTAAGAGATACTTCTCTTAGAGTTCCTCACGGAGAAACAGGTATAGTTGTAGATGTAAAATGTTACAGCAGAAAAAACGGCGATGAATTACCACCGGGAGTTAATGAAGTTGTAAGAGTTTATGTTGCTACAAAAAGAAAGATTAATGTCGGAGATAAAATGTGTGGACGACACGGAAACAAAGGGGTTATTTCAAGAATTATGCCTCAAGAAGATATGCCTTTCTTGCCTGACGGTACACCTTTACAAATAGTGCTTAATCCACTTGGGGTACCTTCTCGTATGAACTTGGGACAAGTTTTGGAAGTTCATTTGGGACTTGCGGCTAAAAAACTTGGTTGGAAGGTTGCTACGCCTGTATTTGACGGAGCAAGCGATATGGACGTACTTGAAGCTCTTAGAATGGCAGGTTGTCCTGAATCCGGAAAAATAAGACTTAGGGACGGAAGGACAGGAGAAGAATTTGACAATCCTGTAACTGTAGGATATATGTATATGTTAAAACTTCACCATTTGGTTGATGAAAAGATTCACGCAAGATCCATAGGACCTTATTCGCTTGTTACACAACAACCACTCGGAGGAAAAGCACAATTCGGAGGACAAAGATTCGGTGAAATGGAAGTTTGGGCACTTGAAGCCTACGGAGCAAGTCACACTCTTCAAGAAATGTTGACAGTTAAGAGTGATGATATCGTAGGAAGAGTTAAAACTTATGAATCAATCGTTAAAGGTGTGAATATACCTGAACCGGGTATTCCGGAATCCTTTAAAGTTCTTATGAAAGAATTACAATCTTTATGTTTAGATGTAAAACTTATCGATGAAGACGGAGAAGAAATTAAACTTAAAGACAATTCTGATGTTGCAAAGGCTCAACTTGTTTTGAATGAAGAGTACGAAAATGAAGAAGTTGATGAAGAATTTGATGATTTATACAGTCAAGAGATCAGTGATTTCCATTCCGAAGATGAAGAATTTGACGGATTTGATTTGAGTTTCTTGGAAGATGATAAAGATAAAAATAAAAAAGAAGAAAAGTCAGAAGAAATATTTGTAGAAGAAGATATTGAGGAATAACGATAGGAAGGGAGTGAACTCCTTGTTGGAATTAAACACTTTTGATGCAATGAAAATTGGGTTAGCATCACCTGAAAAAATAAGAAGTTGGTCAAGGGGCGAAGTTAAAAAACCTGAAACCATAAACTATAGAACCTTAAAACCTGAAAGAGACGGACTTTTTTGTGAAAGAATTTTTGGACCTGTGAAGGATTGGGAATGTAATTGCGGGAAATATAAGAGAATAAAGTATAAAGGAAATGTCTGCGAAAAATGTGGCGTTGAAATTACAAAGTCAAAAGTAAGACGTGAAAGAATGGGACATATAGAACTTGTTGCTCCTGTTTCTCATATCTGGTACTTTAAAGGTATTCCTTCAAGAATGGGGCTTATACTTGATATGAGTCCGAGAGGTCTTGAAAAGATTTTATACTTTGCAAATTATGTTGTTCTTGATGCAAAAGATACAGATCTTTATGTAAAGCAATTATTAACAGAAAGCGAGTACGAAGAAGCCTGTGACAAGTATGGAGAAGAAAATTTCAGAGTTGGTATGGGAGCGGAAGCTGTTAAAGAGCTTTTACAAAATATTAACTTAGATGAACTTTCTGAAGAATTAAAAAGTAATTTGGCAGATGCCACAGGACAAAAGAAAATAAGACTTTCAAGAAGACTTGAAGTTTGTGAAGCATTTAGAAAATCCGGAAACAGACCTGAATGGATGGTTATTGATGTAGTTCCTGTTATTCCACCTGATTTAAGACCTATGGTTCAACTTGAAGGCGGAAGATTTGCGACTTCAGATTTAAATGATTTATACAGAAGAGTTATAAACAGAAATAATCGTCTTAAAAAATTGATAGAGCTTCATGCACCTGAAATCATTATGAGAAATGAAAAAAGAATGCTGCAAGAA
The DNA here is from genome assembly GCA_022770425.1 of Parvimonas sp. Classification (GTDB taxonomy): domain Bacteria; phylum Bacillota; class Clostridia; order Tissierellales; family Peptoniphilaceae; genus Parvimonas. The sequence goes on from JALEHY010000035.1 coordinate 38,080, forward strand.
GCTGTGGATACTTTAATAGATAACGGAAGACACGGAAAAGCCGTAACAGGTGCCGGAAATAGGGAATTGAAGTCCTTATCCGATATGTTAAAAGGTAAGACCGGAAGATTTAGACAAAACTTACTTGGTAAACGTGTTGACTATTCAGGACGTTCCGTAATTGTTGTAGGACCTGATTTAAAATTCCACCAATGCGGACTTCCTAAAAAAATGGCTTTGGAATTATTTAAACCTTTTATTATGAAACAATTAGTCGAAGATGGAGTTGTTCATAATATTAAAAGTGCAAAAAAATATGTTGAAAGATTAAATTCAAGAGTTTGGGATATTTTGGATAAGGTAATAAAGGACCATCCTGTGTTACTAAACAGAGCTCCTACTCTTCACAGACTTGGAATACAAGCATTTGAGCCTGTTTTGGTTGAAGGAAAAGCTATAAAATTGCATCCGCTTGTTTGTACAGCGTACAATGCAGACTTTGACGGTGACCAAATGGCAGTGCATTTACCTCTTTCAACTGAGGCACAAGCTGAAGCAAGACTTTTAATGCTTTCTACAAATAATATTTTGGCACCAAAGGACGGAAAACCTATAACTACTCCTACACAAGATATGGTGCTTGGTTCGTATTATTTAACAAGCGGAAATGTTGAAGATGTAGCTGTGCGTTCATTTATGGATTATGACGAAATGTTTAAAGCTTATTCAACAAAGTCAATAAAAATTCATGATACTGTGAATATATTATACAGAGATGAAGATACAAAAGAAACACAAATTGTAAAATCAACAGTAGGAAGATTTATTTTTAATGAGCATATACCTCAAGATTTAGGTTTTGTTGACAGAAATAAAGATAAATTTTCACTTGAAATAGACAGACTTGTTGATAAAAAAATGCTTGGTAAAATAGTTGATAAGTGTTTTAGAAAACACGGAAATATAAAAACAGCTGAGGTATTGGATTATATAAAGGCAACAGGATATAAGTATTCAACAATAGGTGCTATATCTATTTCTATGAATGATGTTATCGTTCCGGAAGAAAAATGGGAAATTTTAAAAGAGGCTGAAGAAAAGATAAATGTTTATGAAGATTTGTTCAGAGATGGTTTTGTAAGTGAGCAAGAAAGATATGAGTATGTAATTTCAGTTTGGTCAAAGGCAACTGAAGATATTACTAAAGTTCTTGTTGAAAAACAAAATCCGGAAAACAGTATTTCTATCATGGCGGATTCAGGAGCCAGAGGTAATATTAACCAAATCAGACAGCTTGCCGGTATGCGTGGACTTATGAGTTCTGCAACAGGTCGTACAGTAGAAATTCCTATTAAATCGAATTTCCGTGAAGGACTTTCAGTTCAAGAGTTCTTTATTTCAACTCACGGTTCAAGAAAAGGACTTTCAGATACCGCTTTAAGAACTGCCGATTCGGGATATTTGACAAGAAGACTTGTGGATGTTTCTCAAGATGTTATTGTCAGAGAAGATGATTGTTGCACTGATGAATATGTAGTTGCAAGAGATTTCAAAGACGGAAATGCAGTAGTTGAAAAACTTGCTGACAGAATTGTAGGACGTCATTCATTTGAAGATGTTTTAAATCCAAATACAGGAGAACTTTTAATTCGTAAAAATGAAATGATCACCGAAATTTTAGCCGAAAAAGTTGAAAAACTCGGTATAAAGGAATTAAAGGTACGTTCAGTATTAGGTTGTAAAGCTAAGCATGGTGTTTGTGCAAAGTGTTATGGACGAAATCTTGCAACGGGAAATCCTGTAAATATAGGGGAGGCGGTTGGAATAATTGCCGCTCAATCTATCGGAGAACCAGGTACACAGCTTACGATGAGAACATTCCACTCAGGAGGTATAGCGGGAGTTGGAATTACTCAAGGTCTTCCTCGTGTTGAAGAACTTTTTGAAGCGAGAAAACCGAAAGGACTTGCGTATATTACTGAAATAGACGGAACTGTAAAATTAGTTGACAATAAGAAAAGATATGATATAGTTGTTACTGCAGAGGACGGAGATGAAAGAATTTATGCTATACCTTATGGAGCGAGAATTAAAGTAAAAGACGGAGAAGTTATAAAAGCTGGAGATATGTTGACAGAAGGTTCTGTAAATCCTCACGATATATTGGCTATTAAGGGACCTACAGGTGTACAAGAATATATAACAAAAGAAGTTCAAAAAGTTTATCGTAATCAAGGGGTAGATATTGATGACAGACATATTGAAATTATTATAAAACAAATGTTGTCAAAAGTTAGAATCGAAACCTCAGGAGACAGCAATTTCTTAGAAGGAAGTTTAGTTCCTTTCAGAGAAGTAGAATTGAAAAACAGAGAACTTTTAAATGAAGATAAGCAAATGGCTGAGTATGACAATGTATTGTTAGGTATTACTAAAGCGTCCCTTGCTACCGAAAGTTTCTTATCAGCAGCTTCATTCCAAGAAACAACAAGAGTTTTAACTGACGCATCTATAAAAGGAAAAGCAGACGGTTTGTTGGGATTAAAGGAAAATGTAATCTTAGGTAAATTGATACCTGCGGGAACCGGAATGAAAGTTTACAAATCAATAGAAATTGATTATGAGAATATGGAAGAAGAGGACAGAGAACTTCAAGAAGCAAAAGAGGAATCTTATGAAAAAGACAATTCGGAAATTAATTTTGACGATTTGAAAGAAGAACCTGATTTTGAAGAAAATAATGAGAAGTTGGAAGAAGAGACTATTAATTAGTCGATTTTAAAAGATAAAATGGGTCGGTAATTTATTGCCGACCATTTTTGTAAGGAGATAAATTATGAAAAGAGCGTTGATTTTGACTGCATCATTTGGGGGAGGCCATAATAAAGCCGCAGATAATGTCAGAAATAAACTTTTAGAAAAAGATTTTGAAGTTGACGAGGTGGATTTACTTAAAGAAATTTCTGAAAAGTTGGACAGCCTTTTAGTCGGTGGATATTTGGGAATAGTTTCAAAAACTCCGGAATTATTCGGATTGATATATAAAAGTACGAATATAAGTTCTTCATCAAACTTATTTTCCAAAAGTATGACAACTGTATTGAGTACCAAAATTTTACCGTTACTTGAGGAGAGAAGACCTGATATAATTATAGGGACTCATGTATTTGCGATTGGAATTATGGAGCATTTAAAAGCTAAAAAACTATATGATGTTCCGTTTATATCTATTATCACAGACTACATAACACATAAAATGTATTTTAGCAACAGTGTTGATTATTATGTTGTAGGAAGTGAGTTTACTAAACAATTAATGGTAAAAGACGGAATTCCATCTAATAGGGTTTGTGCATTTGGGATACCGATAGATGATGATTTTAAAAAGAAAAATTATCCCAAAAAAGAAGGATTTAATATATTAACTATGTTCGGCTCTTTGGGGATGGATGATTTTTCCGATTATATAATTCCTATATTTGAAATAGGAGATGATGTAAAGATGACAATAGTTTGCGGTAAAAATGAAGAACTAAGGGAGAAATTATTAAAGAAATACAGTTTATTTGTTGATCAAAATAAACTCCAAGTGCTTGGATTTACAAGAGAAATTTCAAAACTCATGGATGAAAATCAAATTTTAATTACGAAACCGGGAGGACTTACAATTACTGAGGCCATTGTAAAAAATATTCCTATGTTAATTCCTTTTTACATTCCGGGTCATGAAGAAGAAAATAAGAGATTTATCGTTGAAGAGGAAATAGGCGTATTTGCTGACGGTGTTGATGCAGTTGTAAAAGAAGTATCAAAATTCTATAAAAATCCGAGAAAAATAGAATATATGTCTTTAAATATGAAAGAAATGGCGGATAAATTTTCGGTTGATAAAATAGTGAATTTAGTCGAAAATATTTTACAAAATAATTTGACAAAATAGAGCTTATGTAGTATAATACTGCGTGGAGAAACGGAGGTACTGTCATGAAATTAAAAAGATATTTTATTTCAGCTATGGCTATTTTAGCAATGGGAGCTATGGTTGGATGTTCACAAAAAACTGAACAAAAGAAAACTGAAACTAAGGTTGAAGAAAAGAAGGAAGAAAAGAAAGAAGAAGTTGCAGTAGAAAAGGCAACTACTGAAGAAAAAGACGCAACAGTTAAAGCGTTGGAAGAACAAAAAGTTTTAGAACTTGAAATTCCTACAAATACTGATGCGGATAAAAAATCTATTGAGGAAAAATACACAAACCTAATTACTTCTGTAAAAGAAGATAAATTATCAAAAGATGATGTAGTTAGTTTGGGAAAAGCTGCCGAAAATTACATTAAAAATGTAAAAGCTGCAAAAGGTACTAAATAGTAATTTTTCAAAAGGATAATAAAGTTTAATAAAAAGGTTGTAAGAATTTTTAAATAATTCTTGCAACCTTTTTTTGTTTTTAGAATCATAAAAGATATTTGAAGAATATAAAAACAGTTATTAATTTTTAAGATAGAACTTTTAAGAAGTATTTCTTTATATTAAATAATTAGTGTAAAAATTTAAAAATTATGCTTAATCGTATAAAAATTATAGAAAAATTTTTAAAAATATGCTATAATTTTATTGCAAATAATTCTTATTCAAAGATTATACGGAGGAAATGTATGAGTAAAAAAAATATAGCTGTTTTATTGGCAAGTGTTATCATTTTAAGTGCTTGTGGCGGAAAAAATAAAGAACAGTCACAAAAAGAAAAGATAGATGTAAGTTTATTTGAAGAAAATGATAAAAAAAGGAGTAAGTATAAAGGGTATACTGTTGAAGACGTTTATATTGACGGGAAAAAAGTTAAGATAGATGTTCAAAGTCACGGAGAACATTATCATATTATTTTTAACGGGAAAAAGTATATGATAAGTAAAGAACAGTATGATAAACTTAAAACTCCAAATAATGATATTGTTCTTAGTGATGACAATGAGGAAAAAAGTTTATCTGAAATAAACGCCAACGAGATAGAAAGTTATTTTAAGCATGGAGATCATTGGCATATAAAGTTGAAGGACGGAAGCGAAATTGTAACTTTTGATGATCCAAGTAAGATTGCAATAGGTAAAGAGAGATATGTTCAAACTGTCAGTAAAGATAAACTAAATTCTAAAGAAATAGTTTCTAAGTGGAAACATGGAGATCATTGGCATGTAAGACTTGCAGACGGTACTGAATATATAACTTATGATAATCCTAATGATATCAGTTTTAGAAATGATTCAAATGTTTCAAGTAAAAATAGTGAAATTGTTGAAGTTGTAGGAGCGGATAAATTAGATAATAAAAAAATTGTATCTATAAGAAAACATGGAGATCATTGGCATGTGAAAACTGCTGACGGAAAAGAGTATGTTACTTATGATGATCCTTCAGGAAAGCAAACTATAGATGAAGTAGTCAAAGGAAATCCTGATAATTCCGGTTCAAAAGATAATAAAGAAAAAGAGGATTTGAATAAAGATTCGGAAAAAATAAATGTTACGAAAATTGTAAAGCACGATGACCATTATCATGTAACTATAAACGGTCGTGAACAAATAATGAATGATGCTGAACTTAAAGAACTTGAGAGAAAAGTAGGAACTTTGCCTAAAATTGAAGTTTGGAAAAATGAAGATATCCATGAAAATGAACAGAAAAAGGAATTTGAAATGCATCTTCATGGAGTTAAAGGGCATTATCACCCTCAAGATGAAATGAACATTGAGGCACATAGTCATAAAGAAAAAGATATTGTAAGCTATAAGTGGTATGTGAAAAGAAGTGATTCGAATTCTTTTGAAGAAATAAAGGGACAAAATGGTAAGTTTTTAAAAATAAAGGTTACATTAAAAGAGCATAATTCAATTATAAAAGTTGAGGCTTTTGATAAATTTAAAAATGTTATTGACACCTGTAGTAAAAAAATTGAAGTTATAGATCACGGTTCACACGACAATGAACATATTAGTGAGAAAGAACCTCATGTGGATATGCATTTTCACGGGGATACTGAATACGAGGACGGAGAAACTCTTCAAATTTACGCTCATAGTGGCGTGAAGTCTGTAAAGGGATATAAGTGGTTTATTAAAAAGACTACAGATAATGATTTTAATGAGATAAAAGGGAAAACAGAAGCTATTTTTGAAATGAAAGTTGATTTGTCTTTTGATAAATCAATTTTAAAAGCTGTAGCTGTTGATACATCAGGAAAAGTTGTAGACCATTATGCTGTTGAGTTGTCTGTTTCCGAGGCGATAGATGAAACAAGCAAAAATGCAGAAAATTTGATGATTAATGATTTGAAGATAAACCCTAAAATAGTTGAACTTTTAAAAAGTAAAAAAGATATACAAGTTGCGGGTAATGCAAAATTTCCTTACGATACAAAAGATAAAGAAAAAATTATAAAATTTTTAAGTCAGGTAATTTATATAAATTTAGAGGATATTGAAAATGTTGAAAATGATCCTGTTATGAAATATCTTAATAATATACAGGGTTTTAGCTTTAGTAAAAATATTGACGATAAAAAAATAAATAAATTGTTAGATGAAAATAAGAGTTTATGTAAAACATTGGACTACTTATCGTTTAATGCATCGCCTATAACAAATTTACAATTTTTGAATAAACTTAATGATTTTGGACAACTTGAGTTGGATTCAATTGATGAAAAAGCATTGACTTTTGAAGGAGTAAAGACAGAAAAATTGGAGAAATTATGGAAATTGTATATACAAGATTCAAATATAACTTCAGTCGAATTTTTGAAAAAAATGCCTAAAATTGCAAAATTGAATTTATCAAATACTAAAATTACAGACCTTTCTGCTGTGGAGAATTTAAAAGAATTGGTAATATTTACTTTTACAAACAACAAGACAGATAACTTATCAGTTCTTGAAAATTGTTCAAATTTACAACAACTAATAATTGATAAAACGACAAATACAAAAGGAAAACAAGTTGATTTAAGTTTTGTAAATAATACTAAAATAAATACTTTATTAATGAAAGATTGTAAGACTTCTGATTTGACAGCTTTAAATGGTAATTCAAACTTAAAACAGTTAGACGCTTCAAATTCTTATGATTTGAAAGCGGATAAATTACCGAATTTACCTAATATTGAAGGAATTAACTTATCTGGAACTTTTATGACTTCTCTTAAAGATATTCCGATTTATCCAAAACTTAAAGCACTTGCAATGGACAGAACAGGACTTGAAAATTTAGAAGGAATACAAAACCAACCATCATTGGAAATGGCAACATTTGTAGGTTGTATGATAAATACTTTTGAAATTTCATCACCTGCAATTAAACTTAGAGCTTTGTCACTTACAGATAATAAAATTTCGAGTTGGAAAGGTTATAAAGAAAATTTTCCTAATGTTAAGAATGTAATAGTTGTAAATAATCCTATCCATAAAAACAAACCGCAAAATTAAATAAAACATTGAAATTAGTAGACTGTAAATTACAGTCTACTTTTTTTACAGAGGATAATTAAATGAAGTTCAGATTATTAGCAATAAAAAATTCTTATTAATAATGAAATGTTGATAAGTAAAATTTATTGTACTTTTGTCATAAAAAATGATATAATACATTGTGAAATTTTAAAGAACAATTAGGAGAATTTTATGAAAAACGGTAAATTAACATTGGCTTTGGCACTTGGAATTAGTATGTTTTCTTCAACGCTTTTTGCAAGTGAAAGCGTAAGGGAATTGTATAACAAAAACGGGATAATTTTGAACTTAACCGGAGATGAAAAAGGAAGTTTTAAAGTTACGGTTGAAAACAAAAGTAAAAAAGATATGTTAAATGTAAAACTGGTTTCT
>JALEHY010000049.1 GCA_022770425.1 Parvimonas sp.
TTGCCATAGAAGCTGTAGTAACGTTTGCCTGTACTACCGTAGTAGAAATCATAGTTGCTAAACATACAGCCGATATAATTTTTTTCTTTTTCATTTTTTCTCCTCCTTAAAATAATAAACTATCTCTATTATCATTTTATTTCTATTATCAAAATAAAATTTATCTTAAAGTGTACCTGAAATTATATCATTATTTAATGAAAAAATCAAGTTTTTTTCGTTGAAAAATCAACATTTTCTGTTTTTTATGAAAAATGATATACTTTTATAATCGTTAAATTATCAAATTAAAGTGATTTTTCACAGATTTTTTTAATGTGTATTTTTACTTTGATAAAGCAAATGGTAATCGCAAAACTAAACTTCAATCTCTGTGATATAAAATTAAATTTAAAATGTAAATATTCATTCAGTAAAATTACGATGTATCAGAGTAAATAAAAAACCACTTTGAATAAATCAAAATGGTTTTATGATTTTTTTATAAATCTTCTCTTATCAACGGCATACTCATACATCTTGGACCTCCACGTCCTCTTGACAACTCGCCTGAATCAACTTTATGAAGTTTCACTCCCATTTCTTCAAGCAATTCGTTTGTTATTGTATTTCTGTCATAAACAATAGCCTCTCTCGGCGCAAGTGCAAGAGTGTTGTAACCGTCTGACCACTGTTCTCTGTGTGTGTCCAAAAGTCCGCCTTTTCCCTCACGAATAAAACTGATTTTATCTATTTCCAAATATTTTTTAAGTACAACGTCAATGTCCGTTGATTCTTTGGTAACTTTTATTTTTTCTCCGTCAAGTTTTAAAGAGTATATTTCCAAAGTTTTTTCAATTTCAGGATGCAATGTAAACAGGTTCTTATCTACCATAGTAAGCACAGTGTCCAAATGCATAAATGCTCTGTTGTTTGGGATAACCATAGCAAGTACGGTCTTAACTCCGTTTTCATCAAAAAGAAGTCTTTTTGATATTTTTTCTATTGCAACCGGTGTAGTTCTTTGAGAAATTCCGATAGCTACAACATCTTTTGACAATACCAAAATATCTCCTCCCTCTATTGAAGGAATCTCTATTCTGTCATACCACTTTTTTATCCCCTTAAATTCTTTATGATGATTAAAAATATATTTACCGAAAAGTGTTTCTCGTCTTCTTGTAACCGACCACATCGTATTAAGGCTCACACCGTCCCTTATGAAAGAGAAAGGATCTCTTGTAAAGTACAAATTAGGAAGCGGTTTAGAAATAAAAAAGTCATTTTTTGAGATTATACCGCTCAAAGTGGTAGGCTCTTTTAAGTCAACTTCTTTCTTTCTGACGCCCTCCATCATCTTCAAAACCAATTCTCTGTTATCTTTAATGGAATTAAGATATTCTGTAAGTATTATTTTTTCACATTCTGCAGTAACATCTGCATTTTCAACAAATTCCTCAATAAAAGAACTTCTGATTTCATTGTCAGTCAAACTCTCTGCACATAAGTCTTCAAGATAAAAAACTTCACAACCGTTTTTTCGGAAAATTTCCGCAAACATATCATGTTCTTTTTGAGCATTATCCAAAAAAGGTATCTCATCAAAAAGCAACTCATCCAACAAATATGGGGTCAGATTTAAAAGTTCCTTATGTGGTCTATGCAATAAAACCGCTTTTAATCTACCGATTTCAGAATTTACATTTATCCTCATAAACTCCCTCCTAATAAAATAATCAATATAATTAAACCATAATTTCTTTTTTGACAATTTATTTAAGATATTATGTTGAAATTACAGTAATATAATTATAACAAATAAACCGAACAAAGACAACAAGAAAATGTTTGTTCTTTGAGAATATAAATAATTATTGGGTATTTATAGAACATAATAATCAGGAGGTATAAAATGGAATTACAAGAAAAAATTTTGAATTTATTAAAAAACGAAGATCCTTTAAAATCGGGAGAAATAGCTGAAAAACTTGGAGTTGACAAAGCATCTGTTGACAAAGAAATAAAAAAATTAAAAACAGATGAGAAAATAATCTCTCCAAAAAGATGTTTTTATTCAGTTGAAAAATAATTAAAAGCGAGGAAAGGCAAATTTTGCTTATTTTCCTCGCTTTTAAATACAAATTTATAGGATAATTTAATTTAAAAAAATTTTTAACAAAAATCTACCATTTCCGCTTCTTTTATCGTTTTAACTAAACTGACACAGCTTAAAATCAAAAACAATAGGAAATGAATTAAAACATGAAAAAATTTTTCTAAATATATTACGCCGATTATATACTCAAAAACGACATAAACACTTCCTAAAAATATAATCAACGCTATTCCCATTCCCGTCTTTGTAACTTCATCTTCGCATCTATACACTACTTCTACAAAAATATTTGTCATAATAAAACTTGAAAAACCGATAATTAGTTTAGCGGCATTAAAAAACTTTTCTACTTGAAAAATATAGACTGCTGCCAAAAATACAAAACCTAAAAACAAAATTCGAAACAACATGCTAAAATACTTACTAAAAACAAACTCTTTTCGTGTCATAAATGTCAACATAAATTTTTCATTTTTCGATAAATCATTTAAATATTTTTTTCGATTAAAATTTCTGTATATCATTATCGGTATAAATAAAAAATAATAATCTGCCCCTTTAAGCGCAATCAATGTTAAAAATACAATAATCATTGAAATATCAATCAAATCATTTTTTAAAGAAAATAATTCAAAACTTATCAATCTTTTCATTTTTTACTCCTTATAAATCTTTGTTTTTTATTATTTTTAAAGATACTGTTAAACTCAAAGCAATCAATATAACAGAAAAAGAAAACAAAATTATGAGTGTATATATGTAATTATCGGTTAAAAGTACAAACTTTCTCAAATTTGTAATAATGTCTTTTGTAAAATTTGTACTCGTAAAAATTCCGATTATATAGAGTAACACAAACGGAATAATTGCGTATTTTACTCCAAACTTTATACACACGGGAATAGCTACACCAACTACCGCAACCATTGCAAATATCACAATCAAAGCGGTAAAAAACAAGTGGTAATCCGCTAAAATTACAGAACTTAAAAAAACGACTATTAAACTAAAAAACATATACATTCCAAAAATTAAATATTTAGAAACAACCCACTGTTTTCTTTCAATATCTGTTAAAAAAATAAATTTTAAAACTTTACTTTTTTCATCAACACTAAGTCCGTTTATCAGTAACATAACCGCAAATACAAAAAGTACCATTTCAAAAATTCCATTGCCTGAATTTAAAGAAATAAGAAAAAACAAAACCGCACATAAAACAGATACAAAAAGCTCCATTTTAAGACTTGCAATTTCTTTATACAACAATGCTTTCATAACAACCTCCTTAAATCTCAGCTATCTTTCCTATCTGAAAAAATCATTATGTCTTCCAAAGTGACTTTATCATAATTCATATTCTTAACGGAATCTTTTAAAACACAAGCCTCTATACCATACTCTCCGTGTTTAACTCCCAGTATGTCACTTTTTGCAATATTATTTAATATGGAATCTCCTCCTTTTATTATGCAATATTTCTCAATAAGATTATCTTTGTAATCTGAAATTAAAATTTTTCCGTCATCTATGTAAGTAACTACATCTGCCACTTTTTCAATATCGGATAAAATATGTGATGATATTAAGACCGAATGCTTTCCGTCTCTTACAAATTCAAATATATAATCCAACAGTTCATCACGGACTATAGGATCAAGTCCGGAAGTCGCTTCATCTAAAATCAAAAGTTTTGGATTGTGAGAAAATGCGACAGCAAGTTGTAGTTTCATCTTCATGCCCTTTGATAATTCATATATTTTCTTGTTTAAATTCAAATCATAGTCAATTAAAAATTTATTGAACTTTTCTTTATCCCAGTTTTTATAAGCAAATCTACAAAATTGTCCGACTTCTTTTACTTTAAGTTTTTCCGGAAAATGTATTTCATCAAAAACAACTCCTATATCTTCTTTTTGCTCAGATGTTAATAAATTATTTTCCGTTTGGAAAACAGTACATACTCCGCCACTTTTTATGACCAAATTTAAAATACAGGAAATCAAAGTCGTTTTACCTGAACCGTTTTTTCCTATAAGTCCCATAACACAACCTTCTTCAAGGCTAAAGGAAACTTTCTTTAAGCTAAAACTTTTATAATTCTTTTCAAGATTTTTTACTTCTAACATATCATTTTCTCCTTTTTTCAAACATTTTAATAATGTCTTCTTTTGAAATTCCCAATGCATCCGCACAATTGTAAATATTTTCTATCGACTTTTCAATTGATTTAAAATACTCATCTTCAATAACATTTACGGTTTTGTTCGTAACATAAGTTCCTTTGCCTGCTACCGTCTGTATAAAGCCTTGTGTTTCAAGCTCCATATAAGCTCTTTTAGTCGTAATTACACTAACTTTGAGGTCTGTGGCTAATGCTCTTATTGAAGGAAGCAAATCATCAGCTTTTAAATTTTTATTCATAATTTCTTTTTTTATCTGATTTGCAATCTGTAAATAAATCGGCTCTTTACTATCTTTGTATAAATTTATTAACATATTTCACCTCCACGCATCTTATACTGTATATATACATTATATACAGTTAATAATTATTTGTCAACACTTTTCTAAAATTTTTTAAGTTCAATTAATATAAATTTTTTATTTTATAGTTAAATTTTTCAAAAAATTTTTAGAATATTTTTAATAAATGTAATTTTTTTCATTTTTTCTGATTTAAAAGAGTCGGAGATTTTACTTCACAACATCAGCTACTTAACCTTTGGGGAAGATAGCTCAAGGATATAAACAAAATTTCTTTAAAAATTTTATATCTTCTCTGTTTATATCTTGATTAAATTTAATATTTTATCTTTGTGTATTTCCCCATACCTTGCTTGAAATGTATCAAATTTTATAAATAAAGACGACACTTTTAAATATAACACTTATTGTAAAATTAAAAAAGTGTTAATCTTTTATGATTAACACTTTAATTTCTTCGTTATTATTTCGTTCCGAACAATCTATCTCCCGCATCTCCAAGACCCGGAACTATGTAGCAATGTTCGTTTAATTTTTCATCAAGCGCCGCAACAAAAATATCAACGTCAGGATGTGTATCTTGTACAGCTTTAACCCCTTCAGGAGCCGCAATTATACAAACCAATTTAATATTTTTACAGCCTTTTTCTTTTAAAAGTTTTATGGCATCAGATGCTGAACCGCCGGTTGCAAGCATCGGATCAAGCACCAAAAAATCTCTTTCTTCGGCATCCAAAGGTAATTTACAATAATACTCAACAGGTTGTAAAGTTTCAGGGTCTCTGTAAAGTCCGATATGCCCTACTTTTACGGCAGGAAGAATATTCAACATTCCTTCAACCATTCCAAGACCTGCTCTTAAAATAGGAACTATCCCCATTTTTTTACCTGACAATCTCTTAACTGTTGTCTTTTGAATAGGTGTTTCTATTTCCACCTCATCGGTTTTTAAATCTCTTGTAACTTCATAAGCCATAAGCATTGAAATTTCATTGATTAAAGCACGAAAATCTTTGCTTCCGGTATTTACATCTCTTAAATAACCAAGTTTATGAGAAATGACCGGATGATCAAAAACTGTTAATTTTGACATATTCTCTCCTCCAATATTAAATTTTATTTTTTGTTCTAAAATTATGTAAATATAATTTACTTTAAAGTACGCTACAATTTTCTATAATATTATACAAAAATTTTTAAAAATAGTAAAGTTCACAATTGAATAAATTACAAATTTTATAAAAAAAAATAAAAACTTGAACATCAAGTTCAAGTTTAATCTTCCAGTTTCATTCTAACATAATTCTCAAGCATAAATGCTTTGTCTCTGCTCATCGCAGGAACATCTTTTAACGGATATTCCTTTCCCAATTCTTTGTATTTATCAATCCCCATAAGATGATACGGAAGTATCTCCACTCTTTCAATTTTATCTTTATACGGTTTTATTATCCCCACAAATTTTTTCATAGCTTCCTTATTATCTGTAAAATTCGGTACCATAACATGTCGAAACCAAATTTTACCTTTAAAATACTTATCAACATATTCTAAAAATTTGTAAAATCCATCCATTTTTTGTTTTACCATTTCAATATATCCCGCATTGTCAAAACTCTTGACATCTAACAATATAGTATCTGTATTTTCCAAAATTTCTTTAAAATATTTTTCTTGACCGTATCCGCTTGTATCAATACAGGTATTATATCCGTTTTCCTTTAATAATTTTAAAGTTTCACTTAAAAACTCACCTTGCAAAAGAGGTTCTCCCCCTGAAAAAGTTACTCCTCCGTTTTCTCTGTAATAAGTTTTGTATCTTTTAGCTTTAGACAACACAAAATCAGGCGTTATCTCTGTACCGCCTTGTAATGCCTGTGTATCCGGATTATGACAATAAAGACAACGAAGAGGACAACCTTGAAGAAAAAATATAGTTCTTATTCCGGGTCCGTCAACAAGTCCCATTGTTTCTATTGAATGCAGTTTTCCAATTACCATAAAATCACTCTTTCTAAAAGATTATACAACCACAAGATAAAAATAGAGCAGGAAAAAATCCTGCCCTACTTCTTTTATCAAATTAACAACTTTCGTGGAATGTTCTGTGAATTACTTCAAGTTTTTGTTCGTTTGTTAGTCTGTTAAATCTAACAGCATATCCTGAAACACGAATTGTTAAATTTGGATATTTTTCAGGATTTTCATAAGCGTCCATCAATGTTTCTCTGTCCAAAACATTTACATTTAAATGGAAAGCCAGTTGTTCAAAATAACCGTCCATTAAATTTGTCAAATTAACCTTTCTTTCGCCTTCTGATTTTCCAAGTGAACCCGGAACTATTGAGAAAGTGTTTGAAATACCGTCTTGACAAACACATTGATAAGGAATCTTCGCAACAGAGTTTAATGATGCAATGGCTCCTGTGTGATCTCTTCCATGCATTGGATTTGCTCCCGGTGCGAAAGGTTCGCCTTTCTTTCTTCCGTCAGGAGTAGTTCCTGTTTTTTTACCGTAAACGACATTTGAAGTTATGGTTAAAATTGACATTGTATGTTCTGAATTTCTGTAAGTAGGAGTTTTTCTAAGTTCTTCCATAAAATACTCAATGATTTCAACAGCAATACTGTCTACTCTGTCATCATCATTTCCGTAAGTAGGAAATTCTCCTTCGATATCAAAGTCAATCGCTAATCCGTTTTCATCTCTTATAGGTTTTACTTTTGCGTATTTAATCGCACTTAATGAGTCGGCAACAATTGAAATTCCCGCAGCACCAAAAGCCATAAATCTATGAACATTTGTGTCATGCAAAGCCATTTGTCCCGCTTCATAAGCATATTTATCATGCATATAATGAATAGTGTTCATTGTATTTACATAAAGTTTAGCAACTTTTTTCAAAACAAGTTTGTAATTTTCCAAAACTTTTTCGTAATCTAAAACTTCGTCATTAATAGCGTCAACACCTTCAATAACTTTAATCAATGAACCGTCTTTTGCTCTTTTCATTTCATCAACTCCACCGTTGATTGAATATAAAAGTGCTTTAGGTAAATTTGTTCTCGCTCCGAAAAATTGCATTTGTTTTCCGATTTGCATTGAAGATACACAACAAGCTATTGCGTAGTCATCTCCGTAAAGAGGTCTCATAGCATCATCATTTTCGTATTGTAAAGAACCTGTTTGAATACTCATCTTTGAGCAGTAATTTTTCCAAGTTTCAGGTAAATCCAAGCTCCAAAGAACAGTCATATTAGGTTCAGGGGAAGAGTCCAAATTAGTTAATGTATGCAAAATTCTATAAGCTGTTTTAGTTACCAAAGGTCTTCCGTCAACGCCCATTCCACCTAAAGATTCAGTAACCCAAGTAGGATCTCCTGCAAATAAATCATCATATTCAGGAGTTCTTAGATGTCTCATCATTCTTAATTTCATAACGAATTGGTCAATTAACTCTTGAGCTTCACTTTCTGTCAAAGTTCCTTCTTCAATATCCCTTTGGATATAAATATCTATAAATCCGCCGTTTCTACCAAGACTCATAGCTGCTCCGTTATTTTCTTTAACTGCCGCCAAATATCCGAAATATAGCCATTGAATAGCTTCTTTTGCATTAGTAGCAGGTTTTGAAATATCAAATCCGTATTCCATAGCCATTTTTTTAATTTCGTCTAAAGCTCTGTATTGTTCGGAAAGTTCTTCTCTAAGTCTTATAACATCTTCAGATGCAAGTTCTTTTTCTAAATTTTTATAATCTTTTAATTTTTCAGCTCTAAGTTTATCAATTCCGTAAAGAGCCACTCTTCTATAATCACCTATGATTCTACCACGTCCGTAGGCATCAGGAAGTCCTGTTAAAAGTCCTACCGTTCTTGCTTTTCTCATTTCTTCTGTATAAGCATCAAAAACCCCTTGATTATGAGATTTTCTAAATTCATTAAAATACTTTTCAATAGTTTTATCCATTTCCAATCCGTAAGCATTTAACGAATTAACAACCATTCTGTAACCGCCATAAGGATTTACTATTCTTTTCATAGGCTCATCTGTTTGAAAACCTACGATAAGTTCATTTTCCTTATCCAAATAGCCGGCAGGGTAATTGTTTATACCTGAAACTCTTGTAGTATCAACTTTTACAGTTTTTGTTCTAACCTCTTCTAAAATTAAATCCTCAGCTTTTTCCCACAATTTTTTTGTTCTTTCTGTCGGTTCGGCTAAG
Organism: Parvimonas sp.; assembly: GCA_022770425.1. Taxonomy (GTDB): domain Bacteria; phylum Bacillota; class Clostridia; order Tissierellales; family Peptoniphilaceae; genus Parvimonas. The sequence continues at coordinate 8,809 of JALEHY010000049.1, forward strand.
AAACTTTCATCTCCTAAATAAGGAGTATAGTTTAATTGAATGAAATCTCTTACATCAATATTTTCAGTCCAATTTCCGTTTTTAAATCCTCTCCAAGCGTCCATAAAATCATCTCCTCTTTTTTATTTCTATATTGTAAACAAAATATGTACTTCTATTGTTATATAATTATACACAAATTTATTCTAAAAAACAGTGATTATAATCACAAATTTATTTTTTTACAAAAAATATTACTCAAACAACTCCTCTTAATATTAATTATAACACTAAGCAAAATTTATAACAACCTTTTCCTAAACAAAAGTTTAAAATTAATACAAATTAAACTTTATTTTATGATGATATTTTTACAAAAATTATCTATATAGTTTTTATATTATTTAAATTATACAAAAACCACCCGCTATTCAGGTGGTTAATTACTGCTTAATTTGTTATTTAGTATAATTATAGCTACTCCGATTTTTAAATGATAGTTTCATTTTGTTGTTACTCTTCTTTCAACATTTAAAGCAATCGTCAAACTGATTGACAAAACAAAATTTTTGAAAACAGTTTATAATAAATATAATCATACATTTTTTACATATTAATTGTTAGTGTATATTACAAAATCAAATTAAAAGCGAAGACAAATGTCTTCGCTTTTTAAAAATTTTTTTAATTTTAATTTTTAACCTAATCTTTGTTTTGCATCAGCAGCTCTTCTCAATGCTTGTCCCGCATAGTTAATTGAAAGCATCAACACAAGTATAAGCATAGCTGCAGGGAACCAAACATACATTCTGTCTCTTAAAACTGTCGGATCCAATGCTTTATTAACAAGAGTTCCAAGTGAAGGAATTCCCGGCGGTAAACCGAATCCAAGAAATGTAAGACCTGTTTCTATTCCGATATTTCCGGCAAATCCTAAAATAGAATCTATTATAAGAATTGAGCTTATATTCGGTAAAATTCCAAATAGCATAATTTTCCATGAAGGAGTTCCCATAGTTTTTGACGCACTTACATAGTCACGTCTTCCTTCTGAAAGTGCTTTGGATCTTACAAGTCTGGCAATACCAACCCAATAGAAAACACTCATTATAAACACAAATGTAAACATATTGTATGAAGGAACCATTGTTACGAAAACTATGATAAGCATCATTACAGGCAATACTTGAATGAAGTCTATAATTCTCATTATAATATTATCAACTATACCGCCGTAAAAACCTATTATCAATCCAACGATAATTCCTGTAATTGTTGTAAGTACAGTTACTGAAAAACCGATTATTATTGAATTTCTTGTTCCGATAATAAGTTGTCCTAAAAGTGAACGACCGCCTTGATCTGTTCCTAAGAAGTATCCTTCTTCACCCGGTCTTAGATATGATTTAAATAAATCTACTTTCATAACATCTTCAAGGTTGAAGAAAAGACTTCCGACAAATACAGTTAAAATTATTCCCACTAAAACAACAAGTGCAAATGTTGCTAATTTATCTTTTTGAAATTCCCTAATGATAACTTTAAATCCTGTAGGATTTTGAGTTTTCTTTATTTGTTGGGAAGTATCCTTTGTTTGTTCTTTACTCATTTTTCACTCCCCCTATTCTATTCTGATTCTTGGATCTACTATACTCATAATTATGTCTGATAATAAACTACCAACAAGTGTCATAAATCCGAATATTAAAATAAGCGCTGTTAAAACTGAATAATCTCTTGATAAAACTGAATCAACAAATAATTTACCCATTCCAGGATAGCTGAAAATAGTTTCCATAAATACTGAACCTGAAATCAAGTTAGTAAGAGTAAATCCAAAAAATGCAGCGATCGGTAAAAGTGAGTTTCTGAATATATGTTTTGAATAAACTTTGTTGATAGGTACACCTTTACTTCTTGCAGTTCTTACATAATCAGCACTTTTTGCGTCAATAATTTCATTTCTTAAATATTGCACAACGGCAACATTAGCAATTAAAGAATAGCAAATTGCAGGTAATAGCATATGATGTATTCTGTTCAAAATATAATTAATTCCTGTTACTCCGGCATCAACCGAACCTGAAGAAGGGAAAATTTTAAATGTATACGCAAATATCAAAATCATAATCAAGTAGAAAATAAATCCCGGAATAGCGTAAGTTACAAAATTATAAAAAGTAACAGCTTTATCAAATTTAGTTCCGCTGTATCTACCTGAGAATATTCCAAGCGGTAAAGCTAATGCGTACATAAATGTTACACAAAACAATGATAACCAAAAAGTATTTCCGATTCTTTGTCCTAAAAGGTCAACAACAGGAATCTTAAATCCATAACTTGTTCCGAAATCACCGTTAAACATATTCTTTATCCATCTGATATATTGTATATGCCATGGATCATAGAAGCCATATTTAACTCTCAACGCTTCTATTTGTTTTGGATCTGTATTTGGTGTAATCATTCCTGTGAAAGGATCCCCCGGCATCAATTTTGCTAAAACAAATACTAAAATGCTTAATATCAATAATTGAGGTATCATCAAAAGGAATCTTCTTAATACGGTTTTCCACATATTACTTTCCCTCCTTTTTCTTAGCTACATAATGAGTATCTGATAATTTTACAAGGTTAAGAACTCTACCTTTTGCATCATAATAATCTTTTTCCAATGCTTTATACTCTTGTTCCGTTTTAATTCTATGAGCAGCCAACTCTTCTCTGATGCGAGGATCAGTTTCAGGTATAGCTGCAATTAATCTCTTAGTATAGATATGTTGCGGATTTTTGTAAATATCTTCCTTTGTTCCTCTTTCAACAAGTCTTCCTCTGTACATAATATTGATATAATCACACATATGTTTTACAACTCCAAGGTCGTGAGAAATAAAAAGGTATGATAATCCCATATCTTTTTGGATTTTTTTCATAAAGTTCAAAACTTGTGCCTGAACGGAAAGATCAAGCGCAGAAACAGGTTCATCCGCAATTATAAGTCTCGGTCTTAAACTTATCGCTCTTGCAACACCTATTCTTTGTCTTTGTCCACCTGAAAACTCAAAAGAATATTTATAAAGAGCATCTTCAGGCATACCAACTATATCTAAAAGTTCTAAAACTTTTTTTCTTTCTTCGGTAACAGTAAGTTTTTCAAAATTTCTAAGAGGCTCTGCGATTATATCCAAAACTCTCTTTTTAGGGTCTAAACTTGACATATTATCTTGGAAAATCATTTGAACGTCTCTTGTAAATGATTTATCTTTTCTGACCATTCTACGAGTAAGATGTTTTCCGTCAAAAATAACTTCTCCGCTTGTAATCTTTTCAAGTCCGATTATCGCTTTACCGATAGTACTCTTTCCACTACCGCTTTCTCCTATAAGTCCATAAGTTTTTCCTTTTTCAATAACCATATCTACACCGTCAACAGCATAAACATAATCTACTATCTTATTGAAAAAACCTCCCCTAATCGGATAATGAACCTTTAAATTTTTAATTTCTAAAAAGCTCATTACTTAGCCTCCTTTTCAAAATAAAAATTCTTGTAACAAGTACATCTTACAAAATGTCCCGGAGCTACCTCGTGCATTGTAGGGTTTTCTTCATGTTCTTCATCTTTAATCCAAGGGATTCTCGCTTTAAATCTACATCCTTGTCTTGGAAGATTTTTTAAAGATGGAACCATACCTTGAATTACATACAACTCTTCATCATCAGCATCTTTTTGTGGGATACTGTTTAATAAACTTCTTGTATAAGGATGCTTTGGATCTGTAAATAATTCTAAAGCAGACGCTTCTTCAACTATTTGTCCTGCATACATAACGCAAACTCTGTCCGCCATTTGTGCAACTACTCCCAAGTCATGAGTAATCAAAATAATTCCTGCATGGATTTCCTTTTGTAATGAAACCAAAAGGTCCAAAATTTGTGCTTGAATAGTTACATCAAGTGCAGTAGTAGGTTCGTCTGCAATAATAATCTTAGGTTTACACGCAAGTGCAATCGCTATTATAACTCTTTGTCTCATACCACCTGACAACTCGTGAGGATATTGTCTTGCAACACGAGTCGGATTAGGAATACCAACTTGTTCTATAAGTTCCAACACTCTTTTGTTTCTTTCTTCGGCATTTAATTTAGTATGATAAATTAACCCTTCTTCAATTTGCTTTCCTATTCTTTGCAATGGATTAAGTGCAGACAACGGATCTTGGAATATCATTCCTATTCCTGCACCTCTGATTTGATTGAATTCTTCCTCTGACAATCCTACTAAATTTTTACCTTCGAACAGAATTTCACCTGTTGAACGAGTAAAATTAGGATTATGTAATCCCATGATAGTTGTTGCTAAAGTTGACTTACCGCAACCACTTTCTCCAACTATCGCTAATATTTCATCAGAGAATAATTGCATATCAACGCCGTCAACAGCGTCAAAGTATTCGTCACGAATTCTAAAACTAGTGTGTAAATTTTTAATTTCCAATAGTTTTTCCCTATTTTCCATTAACACGCCCCCCTAACTTTATGTATTGGATTATTCTCTATAACAAATAAAGTATATAACTATTATTTAAGTTATAAATTTAATCATAATTATACATTATTTCTCTTTTTTAATCAAGTCCTTTTTAAACTTTTGATTGTCGTTCTTCCAATCCGCAATAATCTTCTTTGAATATTTATACATTTTTGTCTTTTTTAATAGTACTTAAACAATTTTTGTGTCTTGTTTTTTACTATGATAAAGTATAATGCTTTAGCTTAATTTGATTACTTATCCAAAAACGATATCATTTTTATTAAATATATTATTCAATTTTTTTTATTTTATACAAAAAAATTTTTTTTAAAATTTCTTAATATTTTTATTTTTTTGTTTTAAAACAAGTTAAATTTCTTTTTTTTATGCTTTACGAAAAATGAGCAGTAATATTTACCGCTCATTTTAAGAAACTATCTTATAATATATTTTTGATGTTAATAAATATATACACATATATATTACAGAAAATACTCCAACAACTATTAATAGATTAACAGCAAATACAGAAAATTCTCGCATTCCGAAAAGTCCAAGTAATTGGAATAATATCTTAGAAGCTACTGCAGCATGAATACAAGCAATGATTATAGGTAGGAAAAATATCCAAAGTATTTGCAATCTCAGACTTCTTTTTATCAAAGTGTCAGGAAGTCCTACTTTTTTCATTATCTGATAACTTTCTCTGTCATCATAACCTTCGGAGATTTGCTTATAGTAAGTTATAAGAGTAGCCCCTGTGATAAATATAAAAGAAACTAAAACTCCTATGAACAAAAAACCTCCGTCAAGTCCATAAATAAATTGTTGGATTTCTGTTTTAGAGCTTATAACACAATCTATCGTTCCAAAGTATTTTTCGGTTCTTTTTGCATAATCGCCGTTTTCATTTTCAACATCATAATCAGCAATTATATCCATGTTTTTCAAGGTTTGATTTCCCTTTAAAATTTTAAAAAAGTTATCTTTTTTAATCACAAATTTCACACTTCCCGCTGCCATATTTTTAGGAATTTCATCGGGAATTTGTCTTGTTTTAAGTTCTGTTTCGAATACATTAAATGTTTTTTTGTCTACTAAGTTTTTTTCATTTGTAGAAAATAAAACTTCGTTATCCTCTAAAGTTATGTCGGTATTATTATTTTTGTTGTACGTTTCCAATAACTCAAAAGAAAAATAAACCGGTTCTGTTTTAGGCATTTCCTTTAACGGTATAACGTCATCTCCAATGATTTCAGCCACAAAAGTTATACTTTCTTTTACTTTTAAATTTTTAATTTTTTCGTCTTTTTCCAAACTTTTATTTAAATTATTTTCAAAGATTTTTTTCTGTTCTTCGAGTTTTTCATTTGACAAACCTATAGTACTTACATTATAAGAATGAACATTGTAACTTTTTGGAACAATTGAATCAACTACGGATTTTATTGAACCGTAAATGGTCATTGTGGTTGAAATAACAACTATGATTGATGTCGATAAAATTGCAATACTTGCAATAGACAAAGCGTTTGATTTCATTCTGTAAAGCATTCCCGATATTGATATGAAATGTATATCTTTATAATATAAATTTCTTCTTGACTTTAAAAATTTCAAAAAAACTATGCTAAATGCTGTAAGCAAAAGATAAGTTCCGAGTATTACAAGCAAAACCGCCAAGAAAAATATTTTTAAACTTGAAAGCATCCCCTTTGTCGTAAGAGCTAAGTAATAACCGGTTCCTAAAGAAACAACTCCCAAAAGTGCAAGTAAAAATTTTGATTTAGGCTCACTTTCCGATTTTTTTTGTTTGTTTAAAAGTTCAATAGGGGTAGATTTTCCTATCTTTAACAAGTTCAAAAAGTATGTTATACAAATTATCACAAATAAGAATATTACAGTAATAAATGCAACTTTCATTGAAAAAGGATAATCCATTAAGTTTACGACAACCTCTTTCATCAATTTATTTAAAAGCAAAAACACACCTTTGCCCATTATATATCCGCCAAAAACTGAAAATAAAGTTACAATTGTAAAATTTATAATCGTTTCTATAAACAGTATTTTTGCAATGTGTTTCTTTTCAAGCCCTAAAATTCCGTAAAGTGAAAACTCTTTATTTCTGCGCTTAATCAAAAAGTTATTTCCGTATACCATAAACACAAAAGAAAATATCCCGACAAGAACTACACCGAAGCTTATTACAAAACTCAATGAAAAATGTCTTGTAAGTACAAACTTATTTTGACTTAACGATGTCATTATAAAAAACAATCCTCCCATAATTGAGCAAGCAATCAAATACGGAATCAAAAGTAACTTATTCGCTTTAAAATTTTTAATCGCAAATTTAAAGGCAATACTATTTTTCATAATTACCTCCATGACTCAACATAATTTGCGCCTGATTTATTTTTTCCATAAACTCTTGATGAGTGCCATCTCCTCTGTAAATCTCATGATAAACCCGTCCGTCTTTTATAAACAAAACTCTCTTTGAGTAAGCTGCACATCTCAATGAGTGTGTAACCATAAGAACAGTCTGACCTTTTTGATTAATATCACAAAATAAATTCATTATAGTTTCTGAAGAACGTGAATCCAAAGCTCCTGTCGGTTCATCGGCAAGTAATAAATGCGGCTTTGTTATTATAGCTCTTGCGATAGCAACTCTTTGTTTTTGCCCTCCCGATATTTCACTTGGAAATTTGTCAAGAAGTTTACTTATTCCCAAAATAGGTGCAATTTCACCTACCCTTTCATTTAATTGACGTGGTTTAACTCCCGACAACACAAGTGGCAGATAAATATTATCTCTGTTACTGAAAGAATCCAACAAATTAAAGTCTTGAAACACAAATCCCAATTCGTTTCTTCTGAAATTTGCAACTTCTTTGTTACTAAGTTGTCCTATGTCTTTACCTCCGATTAAAACATTTCCCTCCGTAGCTCTATCTAAAGTTGCAACAATATTCAAAAGCGTTGTTTTTCCGCTTCCCGACTCACCCATTATCGCAATAAACTCTCCCTCTTCAACTGAAAAGTTTACATTGCTTAACGCTTCGGTTTTAATTTTCCCTTTAGTTCCATAAACTTTTTTTAAATTTTTAACTTCTAATATACTCATAATTACCTCCTATTTAAGTTTACTAACTTAAATACAGTTTACCAAATTTTAAAAAATCTAACATTTATATAACATTACAAAAATAAAAATAACCTTACAATTTTGTAAGGTTAAAAATAAAAATTTATCATCCTAATTTAAACACATTTTCTTTAAACTCTCAACATCTTTTATCAATATTTTTTTACTTTCAATAAGCTCAATTATTCCTTTATCTTTTAATTCAGCAAGTTTTCTTGTCATCGTTTCCCTTGTCAACCCCGCAAAAGAACCCATATTTTCCCGACTTATATTTAATTCTAAAAGAATTCCGTCCATCTTTTTTACGCCGAAATTTCTTGCAAGACTTAATAACAACGATGCTACCTTTACATCAGCATGATTTTCTATAAGCCTTGTAACCAAATCTTCTGCGTGTCTTATGCGCAAAAAAGACTGCTCTAAAATTTTAAGTGAAACCTTAGGATGTTCAGTAATTATATTATCAAAACATTGTTTGGAAAGTGAAACTACCACACTGTCTTCTATGATTTGTCCGTAATAAATATATTCTGTCATTTTAAGAAGATTCAGTCCGCCTATAAAATCGTCCTTTTTATAAATGTATAGCATTTGCTCAAAGCCCGAATTACTTATTGTATATACTTTTATTTTTCCTTCGGCAATTATATACATATTTTCAGCTTTATCGGTAGGTTTAAACAAAAAGTCATTTCTTTTATATTTTTTTACTGTAACACCTGACTTTATATCCGAAAGTTCTTCGTCAGTCAAATCAGAAAAAATATTCAATTTTTTTAAATCAATATCCGTATTTTTCATTTAAACCTCCTTTGTAGTAATAAATTCTAACATTTAATCAAATTAAAGTCAAGTTGACAGCTTTATACTGTTTTAATAACAAAATACATTTTTTACTACTTAACAACAGACCGCCAAAAGTTAGTTACAAAAACAAAAAGGTATCTTTAAAGATACCTTTGATAAAATATTTTTTAGAATTTCTTTCTGCTTCCGGGTTTTACAAGTTCAATTTTCCCATCTTTGCAAAGCGGACAATCTTCTTTGTCAAATGCTTGAACATTTAGAGAAATCGCAGGGAAAAGCGGATATTCGATATTTGATTTTCCGTTTGTTCTGTCAACTATTGAAGCAATTCCCACAACATTTGCACCATGTTCTTTTAAAACCTTTATAGTTTCCAATGATGATTTTCCTGTTGTAACAACATCTTCAACCACAAGTACATTTTCTCCTTCATTTATAAAAAATCCTCTTCTAAGTGTCATCAAGTCATTTTCTCTTTCTGTAAACATTGCTCTTACTCCCAAAGCTCTACCGAGTTCATAAGCAATCACTATTCCGCCCATCGCAGGTCCGACTACTGCATCAACTTTTACATTTGCATCTTCAATTTTTTTCTTGATAACTTTGCAAACTTCTTCCGCTTTTTCGGGATACATCAAAAGTTTTGCACATTGAACGTATTTATCACTGTGTTTTCCGGATGACAATAAAAAATGCCCTTCCAACAACGCTTCACTTTCCTTTAATAATTCCAATACTCTTTGTTCCATAATTTCCTCCTAAATAATTCCTCGTATCTCTTCTAAATTTTTTATATTTTGTTCTTTACAGAATTTTTCCATTCCCTCAATTATCTCAACACAAACTTTTGGATTGATAAAATTTGCAGTTCCAACCTGAATGGCAGTTGCTCCCGCCATAATAAATTCAATTGCATCTTGCCAATTCATTATTCCACCCATTCCGATAATCGGAACGTCTACAACCGACGCAACATCTCTTACCATTCTAAGCGCTATCGGCTTTATGCAAGCTCCTGAAAGTCCTGCCGTTACATTGTCAAAAACAGCTTTTCTTTTATAAATATCTATTGCCAAAGCATTAAATGTGTTTACAAGTGAAAGGCAATCGGCTCCGGCATCAACGCAAGTTTTTGCCATTTCTTTTATATTTTCAGCATTAGGAGATAGTTTTACCATAAGAATTTTATCGGTATTTTCTCTAACCTTTTTTACAATTCCTTCTGCAATATCACATTTTATTCCAAAAGCCATTCCCCCCTCTTTTACATTCGGGCAAGAAATATTTAATTCGATTATTTTTATATTCGTTTTATTTATCAGTTCAACGGATTTTAAATAATCTTCTAATCCGGATCCTCCGATATTTGCCAAAATTTGTGTATCAAAACTTTCCATAAAAGGTAAATCTTCTTCAATAAAAGTCGGTACTGACGGATTTTGAAGCCCTATACTGTTCATTATCCCCGCAGGTGTTTCGTAAATTCTAATCCCCGTATTTCCGTCCTTCCCTGCAAAAGTAAGTCCTTTTGTTGAAATACCGCCGATTTTATTTAGATCTATATAATCTTTATATTCTCTGCCGAACCCAAAAGTTCCCGATGCTCCGATAACGGGATTTTTAAATTTAACTCCACAAATATTCACTTCCAACATTAAAAATCCACCTCCTTAGCTTCAAATACAGGCCCTTCTTTACAAATTCGTTTCATTCCGCTTTTTGTTTTACAACTGCAAGCTAAACATGCTCCTACTCCACAACCCATTCTACTCTCAAGTGATACGTAAACAGGGATATTAAAGTCTAATTTTTTTACGGAGTTCATCATAGGATTAGGTCCGCAACAATAAATTACGTCATAGTCCGACTTTATTATTTCAGTTATAAAACCCTTATGTCCAACATTTCCTGTGTTTGTTGCAATATATGTATTTTCTGTAAATTCTTTAAATTCTTCCGTAAAATACGGCTCATCTCTAAACCCTGCATACAAGTCAACTTTTGCATCTAATTTCTTTGCTAAATACAACATAGGTGCAATTCCTATTCCACCCGTAACGAGTGCGACTTTTTTTCCCTTAAACTCGTCAATTAAAAAACCGTTGCCCAAAGGTCCTAAAATTTCTATAAAATCTCCGACCTTTTTTTCAGACATAATCTTTGTCCCTTTCCCTACAACCGCATAAAGAAAAGTAAGTTTGTCTTTCTCCATATCACAAATGCTTATGGGACGAGGAAGCATAGTTCCGTCCTCAAAGCATTTAACCATATAAAATTGTCCGACTCTCGCTTTAAACTCTCCCTTAACAACCATTTTATAAATGCCTTCGGAAATTTTTTCGTTTAAAATTATTTCAACTTTTTCGTATGATTTATTTCCCATAAATGTCCTTTCTCATATTTAAAACTGCCTCTCTTGTATAATGTGCAAATCTTTCTTCTCCGTCTTCAAATTTTTGGTAATATTTTATAATTCCTCTTGAAGAATTTACAACTCCGCCGTTAAAATCATTTAAATAAGTTCTGATGTCTTCTGCCTTTGCACCTTGTGCTCCATAACCCGGTAACAGAAAGAAAATATTTTTATATCTTTCTCTTATCTTTTTAGCCTCTTCACTGTGAGTTGCCCCTACGACAAATCCCAAAGGCGAATATCCGCATTCTGAAGTCAATTCATCGGCAAATTTTTTTAACTCATCTCCAACTTTAAAATAAAGAGGTTCATCTTGATACTCAAGGCATTCAATATCTTTCGCTCCCTCGTTTGAAGTTCTAAGCAAAACGAAAACTCCCTTTTCTCCTTTTTTCAAATAATCCAAATAAGGAGTGATGCTGTCCATTCCCATATAAGGATTAAGAGTTATGAAATCCGCCTCAAACTCTCCCTCAAAATGTGCCTTTGCATATTCCTTTGCCGTACTTGCAATATCTGATCTTTTCACATCTCCGATACTTAAAATCCCCTTTTCTTTAATGTATTTTAAAGTTCTTTGATAAGCTATAAGTCCCTCAAGTCCGTTCGCTTCATAATATGCTATTTGCGGTTTGTAAATTGCAACAATATCACTTGTTACGTCGATTATTTCTTTATTGTATTCAAAAATTATATCAGAAATTTTTTCGTGTTTTTGTTTTATAAAATTCGGAATGTAGTCCAAGTGACTGTCAAGTCCGACACAAACAAATCCTTTTTCTTTTACCGCTTCATATAATTTATCTATTATCATTAAAATTCTCCTTTATATTTTATTTCTCCGTTTTTTATAGTCATTAATACTTCTCCGTAAAGTTCTGTTTTATCAAAAGGAGTATTTCTTGACTTTGATGCAAATTTACTCGCATCGACAACAACTTTTTTGTCCACATCAACTATAACTAAATCAGCGTCATATCCCTCTTTGATTAAACCTTTTTTAATTCCCATTAAATTTGCTCCTCCATAGGACATAACTTTTGAAAGAATTTTTATATTAATATTTCTTTCTTTAACCAATTTTGTATTACAAATTGCAAATGCGGTTTCAAGACCTACAAGTCCCGGACTTCCGTTGGATTTATCCTCTGCCGTATGCGGTGCATGATCTGTCGCAATCGCATCAACGGTTCCGTCTAAAATTCCGTCTATCAAAGCATCAACATCAGCTTTTGCTCTTATTGGAGGATTTACTCTGTATGAATTATCCCAAAGTGCAATGTGATGGGGTGTTATCTCGCAAGTAACCTTTACCCCCTCTTTTTTACCACGCCTTACAGCCTCTAAAGAGTCTGTTGTACTGACATGGCAAAGATGAATTTTTCCACCGAGTCTTTTTGCAAGATAAATATCCCTTAGAGTCATAAGATCTTCCGCAATTCTGTAATCAATCGAAGAAAGTTCACTTTCTGCGTGTATCATAATTATTTTATCAAACTTTTTAGCCTCCAAAATCGCCTTATACATCGTAGTTTCGGAAAGTATCCCTTTACCGTCGTCAGATAAAAATTTTGCATTTTTGAATTTAGAATAATCAACCAAGTTTTTTCCGTCAAAGTTTTCGGTTACGGCAACTATCTGATTAATATCAATCAAATCCAACTCTTTAGCTCTTTTCATTATATCACTGTAAGTTTCAAAGTCACTACAAACAGGTTTTGTGTTTGCCATAGTGTTTACTGTCGTATATCCGCCTCTGAGCGCAGAAAGCGAACCGGTTTTTAAATCTTCCTTATAAGTAAATCCGGGATCTCTAAAGTGAACATGTAGATCCACAAAAGCAGGCATAACAGTTTTTCCTTTTGCGTCGATAATCTCAAAGCCGTCATCAAAATTTAGATTTTTACCAATATCCACAATCTTTCCGTTTTCAATTAAAATTTCTCCGAAAATATTATTGTCTTTATCGACTATATTGGCGTTTTTAATTAGTTTTTTCAATTTTTCCTCCGCTAACATATAGATTGTCACAGTAATTACATCTGTAAATTCCTTTATCTCTGTTCATAAGTATAAATTTATTTTGAATTTTTTCATGACAAGTTATACAACGTGGATTTTTACATTTTATAAAGCCTTCAACCTTTTCGGGAAGAATCATTGTTAATTTATCCTTAATTTTTTCGTCTTTAATTATATTTACAGTAAGACTCTTATCTATGATTCCTAAAATCGCAAGGTCAATATCCATTACATTTTCAATTTTTATCATATCTTTTTTACCGTGTTTTTTAGAATCGACATTCATAATTAAAGCAACTCTGAAATCCGCCTTATCAAGCTCTAAAAGTTTAAAAATTTCATAACCCAATCCGGGTTTAATATGGTCAATTACAATCCCGTTTGAAATACTGTTTATATTTAACATTATCTTACCTCCAACAATCTCAAAATTAATGCCATTCTTACTATCATTCCGAATTTAACTTGATTAAAATATTTTGCCCTCTTGTCAGTATCAACTTCAGTTGCTATTTCATTAACTCTTGGCAACGGGTGAAGAATTATCATATCATCCTTTGCATTTCTCATTTTTTGTTTATCCAAAATGTATGTATCCTTTAAACGAACATAGTCTGCCTCATTGAAAAATCTTTCTCTTTGAACTCTTGTCATATACAAAATATCAAGTTTCGGCATAACTTCCTCTATCGTTCTCACTTCCGTAAATTCTACGCCTCTATCTGTCAGATACATTTTGATATATTCAGGAATTTCAAGTTCAACAGGAGATATGAAAATAAATTTATTACCTTTAAACTTTGAAAGAGTTTTTACAAGAGAATGTACGGTTCTTCCAAATTTCAAATCTCCGCAAAGTCCTACCGTCATATTTTCCAAAGTTCCCTTAGTTTCATGAATAGTAAGTAAATCCGTTAGAGTTTGAGTAGGATGTTGATGACCACCGTCACCTGCATTAATAAAGGGAACGGGAGTAACTTCTCTTGCAAGTTCCGCAGCGCCTTCGTGAGGATGACGCATAGCTATAATGTCCGTATAAGCACCGACAGTTCTTATAGTATCCGCCAAACTTTCTCCTTTTGATGTAGAAGATCCCTTTGGTTCGGGAATAGTTACACAACTTCCTCCAAGTCTTAACATTGCAGCCTCAAAACTAAGTCTTGTTCTCGTAGACGGTTCGAAAAACAAAGAACCTAAAACTTTCCCCTTACACAAATCAGAAAATTCAACCGGATTTTTGTAAATTTCGTCCCCTAAATTAATAAGACTTCTTAACTCTTCAACAGAAAAGTCCTCATTGTTTACCAAGTTTCTAAAATTTTCCATTTTTACCTCCTAAACATAAAAAAAGGAAATAACTTTTGTTATTCCCTAATAAAATTAAAATATTTTGTTGTAAAAACACTTGAAGCATTAAGCAAAAAGTGAATAAAAGAAAAGCTGTCAAGCCCTTTTTCCAAAGGATTGTCAGCCAATTTACAAAGACAAATATTTTGAGAAATTTCTAAAATAAAAAAATAAACACTATGACAGTAATCTTTTAACTTAAACTTATTAAAATAAAAAACCGGCACATTTACTCCATTTCTCATTTTAGATTCCCCTTTCAATTTTCTTCGGATATTATACAACATTTAAAGAAAAAAGTAAAGAGCTTTTTTAATTTTTTACAGTGATATTTTTAGTTAATCGAATTTTTTTAAAAATTAAATACTAATAGCTCCAATTAAAATTCTTACTTTTCTTAAATATACTTTCAAACAGCAAACACCCTATACCAAACCAAATAAGACTTATCAAAACCAAAACAAAATAGTCTTTAACACCGACAACAGATATGTTTTTTATT
>JALEHY010000064.1 GCA_022770425.1 Parvimonas sp.
GCTGTGTTTATCTTTTAGTATCAAAAAGAAAAAACAAAAAGAAGATGTTGTCGTTGGCGGTTAGTGCAAGTATTTTGGCAAGTGCAATAGTTTCAGGCAATGTAAATGCAAAAGAAAAGTATGACCATATTGAAAATATTACAGGAAAGTTAAGTATAAACAATACAGAATACGACTATAACGGAGTATTGATGTGGAATGACGAAAAAGAAAATGTCATTAAACCTGAAAAAGAAACTAAATCAGAAAATGAAATAGAAGCTGAAAAGCCGATCGAACCTGAAAAACCGGTTGTTCCAAATAAAGATGAAACTGAAAAACCAGTTGAACCTGAAAAACCGATAGAACCTGAAAAGCCGATAGAACCTGAAAAGCCGATAGAACCTGAAAAGCCGATTGAACCGAAAAAAGATGAAACAAAAAATTTAAAGGTTAGAGTTGAAAAAGACAGAAAGCTGTTAAAAGACAGCGGAGCAAGATTAATGAAGTGGGATGGAAAAATTCCGACAGTTGTAGCAACTCTTAAAACTGATGAAAATGGTAATTTTATATTCCCTAAATTTGAAGCAAATACAAAATATGAACTTTGGATGGGAAATACAAAATATAAATTTGATAAAGACTTTGTAAAATTTGAAACAGACAAAGAAGGAAATGTTGTAGTTGTAAATGGTATCGTTGTAAAGTCAGATAGCGATTTACAAATTGTATTTAATGCTTATGAGAAAGAGTCGGAAACTTTAGCTTTGACGAAAGTTAAATTTAAAGTCGTTGATAAACAGACTAATAAACCTATTAAAGATGTTGAATTTACCGCTAATACTTTACAACCAAAATTAGCATCATACAAGAATGAAAAATCTGATGAAAACGGAGAAATAAATTTTGAATTAGAAGGTGCTAAGGGTGGAAAAACTTACACTGTTTGTGTTTCTAAAAACGCACAATTTTATTACAAATTTGAGCCGTCAGAAATAACTGTTACAATAGATGAGAATGGAAATATTAAATTTGAAAATAATGTTGAACCGCTTTTCAAAGTTGAACAACATGATGTATCATATCTTCGCAAGAATTTGGAAGATAAGATTGCAGAAGCAGAAGCATTAGTTAAAAATTCAGAGCAATCCGAAAAAATTAAAAAATTGAATACAGTTATTGAAGAAGCTAAGAAAGAACTGGCAAAACCTGAAACAATTCCGCAATATGTTGAAACATTCTATAATCAATTAGATGAATTGATAAAACATATACGAAGTGTAAATATTGAATCTGTAATTATTTCTTGTGGTACTGATTTTATAATGACACCATTAAAATTTGAGATTGTAGAAAAAGATAATGAAAAGAGTGTGAAAGAGATTATTTCTGAAAATTCAATGCTTAGTAATATAGAAGTTACTAAAGGTAAAGAATATATATTGCGATTAAAAGAAAATTCTGAATATACTTTCAAAGAAATTAATTTTATAGTTGGAGAAGATGGAATACCTAAAATTAAATCAAACAATGAAATTTTAGCTCAAATTAATTTAGAGAAAAAAACAGTTGAAGATAAATTTACAATTCCTATGTTGATGGTTATGTTTGAAAAAATGCCTCTATTGGAAGAAGTTACTTTTGAACTTGTTGATAAAGAAAGTAATATGGTTGTAAAAGAGTTAAAAAGCGATATGTCAATGATTTCCAATATAGAGGTTAAAAAGGGAAAAGAATACATTTTAAGATTGGCTGAAAATGATAAATATATTTTTAAAGAAGTAAAATTTGTTGTAGATAGTAATGAAGGAGAACCTAAAGTTGTTGAAACAAATGAAACCTTAGTAGAATTGAATTTATTGCCAAAAGAAAAAGATGTAACTTTAGAACTTCGTGGGAATAATATTTCTGCCGATGTTTTAAAAAGTGAAAAAGTAGGTGCTTTAAAAATTGGAACCAAAGTTACTGTAAAATTAACTCCTGAAGCAAAGAATTTTCCGGAATATTTTATTGTAAATGGTGTTGATTTGGTAAAAGAGTTAAAAGAAACAAAACTTACAGATGTAGCTCATCATTATTCCTTTGAATATTCCTTTGAAATTAAAGATGATACTGAAATAAGAGCAGGTTATGAAAAATTATCAGAGCTTGAATTTAAAGGAGAAGGTCTTAACTTAATTTTTCCAAAAAGTTTTAGAATGGAAAAAGGTACCAAGTATGTAGTTTCAATAACTCCTCCGGAAGGAAAAACAATAAGCAAGTTTGACCTTACATACGAAGATAAACAAGTTGGAAGTGTAATAACAAAATCTTTTCTCGGACAAGTAAACGGAAATAAATTTGAATCATATCTTGACACTTGTACTCTTATAGAAGTTGAATATGATAATATTAAAGAAACTCCGGAAAGTATGATTCCTTTTGATTCAAGTACAGGAACGATATTAGAAGTTGGTTATAATTTTCCTAAAGATGCTATAATTCCTGAAAAGATAAATGGAGTTACAGTTAAACATATCTCTGATTATGCTTTTTCATATAAAGGGTTAAATTCAATAAAATTACCTGACACAGTAGAAACGATAGGATCTAATGCTTTTGACGGTAATGGGCTTACTTCAATAAATCTTCCTAAAAATTTAAAAGAGATAAAAGAACAGGCATTTATCGGGAATAAATTGCAAAATTTAATTATTCCTCATGGGGTAGAAACTATTGGAATAGGTGCTTTTGCAAATAATAAAATTGAAAAATTAGTATTACCTGAAACTGTAAAGGAACTCGGTGCAGGTGCATTTATGAATAACAATTTAACAGAATTTTCACTTCCAAATGGATTTACAGAAATTCCAAGAAGACTTTATGAAGGAAATAAGTTAAATACTGTAGTTATTCCTGACGGAATTACAAAGATAAATGAAAAGGCGTTTTATCAAAATGAATTGGTAAATGTAAATATTCCAAAAACTGTGGAATATATTGACAAACTTGCTTTTGCAAAAAACAATTTAACATATGTAAATATTCCAAAAACTGATGCGAAAATAAATCCGACTGCTTTTGACTCAAATGTTGAAACAAATCTTCAAAGTTTCGGAGAAGTAGAAACCGCCTCTGAAGACGATTTTACTTTTGACGTTTCTACTGAAACTATAACAGGATATACAGGTAATGATTTTATAGTTAAAATTCCTGATACAATAAGAGGAACAAAGGTTAGAAGAATTGAAGGCAGTAAATGGCAAGGAGCATTTGAAAGAATTAATTTATATAAAGTAATTGTACCTGAGGGAGTAACTTTTATAGGTGATAATTCTTTTACAGATTGTGGAGCAAGTGAAATAATTCTTCCTGATACTGTTACTGAAATAGGAAATAGCGCTTTTGAAAATAATAATTTGAGCTTGGTTAATTTGAAAAACGTGACAAAGATTGGAGCAAATGCTTTTAAAAATAATAAGTTCGAGGGGAATTTAGATCTTTCTAAAGTTATTGAAATAGGAGCGGGAATTTTTGCAAATAATAAACTTTCAGAAGTTAAACTTTCTGATAATTTAACTGAAATACCGGATGAAGCCTTTTCTAATAACGCTTTAACAAGTATAATTATTCCACAAAATGTAATAAGAATTGGAAATTCGGCATTTTTATCTAATACGATAACTACATTGGAAATTCCAAGTAAAATTGCAGAAATAGGAAATCTTGCATTTTCAAGTAACGGAATCAAAAACTTAATTGTTCCGGAGAATGTTAAAACTATTGGAAAATCTGCGTTTGCAATTAACGGAATGCAAAGCCTTGAAGTTAGAGGAACTACGGAAATTTTAAATAAAGCTTTTTATGGAAATGAAATAAGTAATTTAACTTTATCGGATGATGTTGTTTTAAAAGAGGGGGAAATTTTCCAATTTAATAAACTTAAAGAAGTTAAAATTCCTAAAGCAACTAAAAAACTCCCACATTTAGTTTTTGCAAAAAATAAAATCGAAAATGTTACTTTCCATGAAGAACTTGAAGAAATTGGATATGGTGCATTATATGTAAATAGACTTATGGATGTAAATATTCCTGATAGTGTAAAAAAAATAGACAGCGCCGCTTTCTTTAATAACAGTATATCAAATTTAAAATTACCGAATACTGTTGAAGTTATAGAAGACGGTACATTCCAATTGAATAACTTAACAACTATTACAATTCCGAATTCGGTAAAGGTAATTAAAAAGGGTGCTTTTGCTGAAAACAAGATAATAAAAGTTGAACTTTTGGAAGATGTCAAAAATAATGATGGATTTGACAGAGATGTAGAAATAGTAATAAAAAAATAAAGATGAAAAGATTATTCTATTACTTTTAAAAATAATTAAAGAAATCAAAAAAAGGAGCGATTTAATGAAAAACGGTAAATTAACATTGGCTTTGGCACTTGGAATTAGTATGTTTTCTTCAACACTTTTTGCAAGTGAAAGCGTAAGGGAATTGTATAACAAAAACGGGATAATTTTGAACTTAACCGGAGATGAAAAAGGAAGTTTTAAAGTTACGGTTGAAAACAAAAGTAAAAAAGATATGTTAAATGTAAAACTGGTTTCT
>JALEHY010000004.1 GCA_022770425.1 Parvimonas sp.
GGTTAGAATGCTAGCCTGTCACGCTAGAGGTCGTGGGTTCGAGTCCCATCCAGGTCGCCAACTATGCTGGTGTAGCTCAATTGGTAGAGCAACTGACTTGTAATCAGTAGGTTAGGGGTTCAAGTCCTCCCACCAGCTCCATAATTTTGCGGGAGTGGCTCAGTGGTAGAGCATCGCCTTGCCAAGGCGAGGGTCGCGAGTTCGAATCTCGTCTTCCGCTCCAGTAACTCAGAATTCATTCTGAGTTTTCTATTATGTGCCATTAGCTCAGCTGGATAGAGCGTTTGGCTACGGACCAAAAGGTCAGGGGTTCAAATCCTCTATGGCACGCCAGTATTTTGAAAATAACCATTGTGTATTCAGTGGTTATTTTTGATTTATAGGGAAAATTTTTGTTAGTAAAAGTTTAAAAACTTTTTTTTATTTTTTAAATTTTGATTAAATACTAAATTTATGATATAATTATAATTGTTTTGGGGGGATTATGGAAAATTTTAAATCAAATATTAAATTGCTGATTATTAAATTTTGTTTGATGTTTTTTATTGTTGTTTATTTAGGTTTTTTTCTTAAAGCAAGTGATTTTGATTTTAAAATTATGTCTTTGATTCAAATTAATAACATCTTTGTTAAGAATGATTTATTATTTTTTATTACTAAATTCATTACATTTTTATCAAATAGTGTAGTTTATATTGTGTTACTTCCTGCTTTGATAATTATGTATAGAAAGGATAAAAAATTTTTGATGGTATTGATTGGTGGTTTTTTAATTTGTTTTTTATTAAATGAGTTTATAAAACTAATTGTATCAAGGGAAAGACCCGTTCAATTTTTTAAAATTTTTGTATACGGGTATAGTTATCCGAGTGGACATGCTATGAACAGTTCGTTTTTTTATCTGACTTTTTCTGGTATTTTGTACAGAAAATACAGATTCAAATTTATTAGAGTTTTTTCATTTGTTTTAGTTTTATTGATTGCTATAAGCAGAGTTTTGCTTGGAGTACATTGGCTAAGTGATGTTGTGATTGGGATTTTATTTGGTTCTTTTTTATCAAATATTGCTCTCGATGTTTATGATAATTTTTGGAGGAATTAATGACATTATTGATTATTTATACTGCAATTGTCTTTGCTCTTGCGGTTTTTGTTGGAAATAGGCTGAAAAAACAGCATTTTATTATAGATTTAACCTTAAAGAATTTTTTTCAAAAGGAAAATTTAAGATTTTTGAAGTCATCTATGAAACATATAACTTCTATGGGAGATGTTGTGACTTCATTAATAATAATTTTTCCTATATTTTTCTATGCGGTTTCTGAAAAAAACTATGTGTTAGCAACTGCCATATTAAATTCTTCACTTTTTAATATGATATTTTTAAATTCTTTTAAGTTTTTATTTAGAAGGGAAAGACCTGTTTCAAAATCTGAGATAAAATATTGGGGGTATAGCTTTCCGAGTGGTCATTCTTGTATAGGAATTAGTTTTTATCCTACCATAATGTATATACTTTTTAAAGGACATTCAAGTTTATGGGTTTGGTTATCTGTTGGTATTATATTTGGAATGTGCATTGCGATCAGCAGAATAATTGTTGGTGTGCATTGGTTTTCTGATGTTGTTTTTGGTTCACTCATAGGATTTGTATTTTTTGGTTGGACAGTTTATTTGTATAATATTGGATTTTATTATAAATTTTTATTTTAATTAGGAGGAAATATGATTAAAGCAGTAGTAGGAGCAAACTGGGGAGATGAAGGCAAGGGAAAGATAACAGATATGTTATCTGAAAATGCTGATATAATTGTTAGATTTCAAGGTGGATCTAACGCAGGTCATACTATTATCAATGAATATGGCAGGTTTGCGTTACATTTATTGCCTTCAGGTGTTTTTTATAAACATACAACTTCGGTTATTGGAAATGGAGTTGCATTAAATATTCCTTATTTATTAAAAGAAATAGAGTATTTAAAAGAAAAAAATGTACCGGATATAAATATTTTAGTTTCAGACAGAGCACAATTGGTTATGCCTTATCACATTGATTTTGATGCATACGAAGAAGAAAGGTTAGGAAAGGATTCGTTTGGTTCTACTAAGTCAGGCATAGCACCTTGTTATTCTGATAAATATGCTAAGATAGGGTTTCAAGTAAGTGAATTGTTTGATGATAATTTATTTGAAAAAGTTAAAAGAGTGGTTGAGTATAAAAATGTGATTTTAGAAAATTTATATCATAAAGAAAAGATAGATGAAAATGAGTTGTATAAATTGATGCTTAGTTGGAGAGATGCGATTAAGCCTTATGTTTGTGATGTTTCTAAGTTTTTACATGATGCTATAAAAGAAAATAAGACTATACTTTTGGAAGGACAATTAGGCTCCTTAAAAGATACTGATCACGGTATTTATCCTATGGTTACTTCTTCTTCAACTCTTGCAGGATTTGGAGCTGTAGGTGCCGGAGTACCTCCTTATCTTATAAAAGATATAGTTACTGTTGTTAAAGCTTATTCAAGTGCGGTTGGTTCAGGAGCATTTGTAAGTGAAATTTTTGGAGATGAAGCAGAAGAACTTAGAAAACGTGGCGGAGATAAAGGTGAGTATGGAGCTACAACAGGTAGACCAAGAAGAGTGGGATATTTTGATGCTGTTGCTTCAAGGTATGGTTGTAGAGTACAAGGTAGTACGGAAGTTGTAATTACAATAATAGATGCACTTGGGTATCTTGATGAAATACCGGTTTGTATTGGGTATGAGATTGATGGAGAGATTTATAGAGATTTTCCTACTACGAATCTTTTATCAAAGGCAAAACCTGTTTGGAAAGTATTAAAAGGTTGGAAAAGAGATATAAGAGGTATTAAAAAATATGAAGATCTTCCGGTTGAATGTAGAGAATATATAGAATTTATTGAAAAAGAGCTTGAAGTACCGGTTACAATGATTTCTAACGGACCTAAGAGAGAAGATATAATTTATAAAAACAAATAATTGTTTTGTTTTTAAAATTGTGTTATAATTAGGTAATTATATGAAAAGAAAGATAAGATTAAAATATTTATTAAGTAGTAAAAAAAATATATTTTTTATTATTTTCGTGTTATTTATTTCTCTGTTTTTTATTAAAAATACTTTTTTTAGTAAAAAAACAAGTGATATTATAATTTTAGAAAGTCCGCATAAGTATAAGGTACAAACTTCAGCTAAGGCTTTAATAATAAAAGATGAATATTTGTATTATGTTGGAAATACTGATTTAGAAACTGATAACAAAAAAGTTGAAGTCAATAAGACAATAACAGAGGTAGATGTTTCAGGTATTAATGATAACTTGAAGCAGTATCTGTCAGATAAAACTTCTTCATTGAAAAGTGAATTAGAAAATTATAATTCGGAGTCTAATTTGTTGAATTTAGACAAAATTTTATCTTCTATCAGAAAAAAGGATTATTCTGTTGCATTTGAAAGTTTGAGGAATAACAAAGGAATAGTTTATTCAAAAAGTGTTCTTAAAGATAAGTTGCTTAGGTATTCTGCTTTGAACGATACTGTAAATAGTGGAAAGATTGTATCACAAAATTCCGGAATTTTGTCTACTAAGATAGATGGACTTGAAAATGTTTATGATTTTTCAATAATAGATTTGTTGGATGAAGATGATTTCAATTTTGAAAATGATGTTAAAAAATCAGAAATTTTCGGTGTGAAGATTGTTGATAATTTAAAGTATTATCTTTGTTTAAAAGTAAAGAGCGGTATGTCTGAAAATATTGAAATTAATAGTATTGTTAATGTAAATTTCGGGACAAATGTTGTATCGGGGAAAGTTGTTAATATAAAAAGAGAAAAATCTAATGATTTGGTGATAGCAGAGTTTTCAAAGGGATTTGAAAATGTTGCCGATAAGAGATTTATGGATGTGAACATTGAAAAAACTGTTGATAAGTCTTACGAGTTACCCGGTAGTTCTATTCTTTACGAAAATGGTAAGTATTATGTATTTACAATAGATTCATTTAATAATATAAAAAAGGTAAAGGTATCTGTTAAATTTACAGATACTATAAATAATAAAGTTTATATTGATGCTAATAATAGCTATATTGGAGCATTTTCAAATGTTTTGAGAAATTCTCAAGGAATAAAAGAAAGTGAGATTTTAGAATAATGAGTGCAAATATAGATTTTATTTTGAACGAAATTTCATCGGTTTGTTCAGTTTGTAATAGAAGTAAAAATGAAATTTTTCTTTTACCTGTATCAAAGACAAAGTCTTTAGAGCAGATGGAGGAAGTTTTAAAGTTAGGATATTTCGTTTTTGGGGAGAATAAAGTACAGGAAATATTGCAAAAATATGACTATTTTAAAGAAAAAGTAAAATTTCATATGATTGGTCATTTACAAACTAATAAAGTTAAATATATTATTGATAAGGTGGAATTGATCCACTCTTTAGATAGAATTTCGCTTTTAGATAAATTGAATTTAGAAGCAAAAAAAAGAAATTTAGTTGTAAATTGTTTAGTGGAAGTTAATATCGGGAAAGAAAATAGTAAATTCGGTGTTGATGATGAAAAATTATTTGAGTTTTTGGAAGAAGTTTCATTAAGAAAAAATGTAAGAGTTTTAGGTCTTATGGCAATTGTTCCATATTGTGAAAATCCTGAAGATACAAGGGTATATTTCAAAAAAATGAAGTATCTTTTTGAAACTGCAAAAACTTTAAGTTATGAAAATGTTGAAATGAACATTTTATCAATGGGAATGAGTAATGATTTTAAAATAGCCATTGAAGAAGGTTCAACATTAATAAGAATAGGAACTTTACTTTTTGGAGAAAGAGACTATTCTAATAAATAAAAAATAACTCTTGTTTTTAGAGTAATAGTAATATATAAGGAGGATTAGAAAATGGCAGGTTTTATGGATAAAATAAAGAAATTTGTTGGAAACGAAGATTATGATGATGAATATGATGATTTAGAAGAAGAGGTTGTTGAAAAAGAAAAACCGGTAGTATCCGAATCTTATGTAAAAAGTTCAACGAAAAATAATACTTTTGAAAAAAACAGTAATGTTGTTACTATGCCGAATATCAATAGATTTTTAATTTCTGTTAGAGAGCCTATAACTTTTGATGACGGAACTCAAGTTTTGGATGATGTTTTAAAGGGTAAAGTTGTTGTTTTGAATTTGGAAATGTTAGAAGTTGATAAAAAAAGACAAATTTTTGATTTTGTAAGTGGTGGAATTTATTCATTAAATGGAAAAATCCAAAAGGTTACAAAGGATATTTTTATCTTGGCTCCTAAGGGAATCGATATTGACGGCAAGGTTAAAGATCAAATAGAAACAACCGGATTTTATCAATTATAATTAGATGAAAAATTTTGATAAAAGTTTGTTTTTAGAAAAAATAAATAATTTAGAATTAAAAAAGACCATCAGTAAATTTTTAGATGGTCTTATTGCTATGGAAAAAAGTAACAAGTTTGTTTATTGTTCAAATTTTTTTTCACCTTTAGAATTTTTATATGTAAAAAAGTTTTTAAAAAATTTTGATTTAAAATATGAAATAATATTTCCTACTGATGAGTATGACAGAAATATTGTAATAGTAAGTAATGAATATTTTGAAATTAATGATTTTATAGAGATAATTACATTTAAAGACGATGGTTTTGAACACAGACATATACTTGGAAGTATTTTAAATAAGGGAATAAATCGTGAAAAAATCGGAGATATTATTAAGTTTGATGGTATTTGGTATGTTTATTGTTTAAAACCGATTGGAACATTTATTTTTTCAGATGGTTTAAAAATTGGGAAAAAAGTAGTTAATATTAATTTGTTATCTAATTTTTTATGTCCTAAAAATTTTAAAAAGTTTGATGATATAAAAATAATTGTTTCAAGCCTCAGGTTAGATTGTTTTATAAAAGAGTTGGCTAAAACATCGAGAGAAAACTCTAAAAAATTTATAAAACACGGAAATGTTAAGCTAAATTATGATGAATGCATTGATGCCGATAAAAAAATTTTTGAAAATGACATTATATCTATAAGAGGTGTAGGAAAATTCAAAGTGTCAGGCTGTGAAGGTATTACTAAAAAAGAGAAATATGTTATTAATGTTAAGAGGTATGGAATATGATATATATTATTTTATTTGTAGGGCTTGTATTGGATCAGTTTACAAAATATATTGCACTTACACAATTAAAGGGAGCAAACTCAATAGTTATTATAAAAGATTGGTTAGAATTTACTTATGTTGAGAATACCGGTGTAGCTTTTGGGAGTTTTAGCGGATATAAATATTTTTTTATAGTAGTTGCAATAATTGCTTTTATTTTTATAAATTTTTATATTTATAAAAATAAAGATAAGATACCTAAAATAGAACAAATTTTATTTATTCTTATAGCTTGTGGGGCATTGGGTAATGCTATAGATAGAATTTTGTATTCTTATGTTATTGATTTTATTCATACAAAGATAGGTGGTCTTTATGATTTTCCGGTTTTTAATTTTGCAGATATTTATATAAGTGTAAGTTGTATTTTAATGATAATTATATCTTTCTTTAAAAAGGAGAAATAAAATGAGTGACAATTATAAACTTTGGACTAAATTTTTACAAGATGAATTTAAAAAAGAATATTTTTTAAATTTGACTAAATTTTTAAATGATGAGTATAAAAGAAAAGTTATTTTTCCACCTAAAGATTTAATTTTTAATATATTTAAAAAAATAGCTCCTAAAGATATCAAAGTTATAATTTTGGGGCAAGACCCTTATCATGGTTATAACCAAGCCAATGGCATGAGTTTTTCGGTAAATAAGGGTGAAAAAATTCCTCCTTCTCTTAGAAATATTTATTTAGAGTTATATTCTGACTTGAAAATTGATTTACCTACTCATGGCGATTTGTCGCATTGGGTTGAGCAAGGGGTATTTCTGTTAAATGCTACATTGACAGTTGAACAAGGAAAGCCTAATTCTCATAAGGATATAGGTTGGCAATTGTTTACTGACAGAGTAATAGAATTAATTTCAAAGATTGATTCTCCTAAAGTTTTTATACTGTGGGGAAGTTTTGCAATTTCTAAAATCAGTTTAATTGAAAAATCAAAAAATAATTTTATTATATCAAGTCCTCATCCTTCTCCTTTTTCAGCTAATAGAGGTTTTTTTGGAAGTAGACCATTTTCCAAAGCCAATGAGTTTTTAGTGTCAAACGGAGTAAGTGAAATTGATTGGAGGGTTTAATTTTTGGAGAGTTTAAGTTTTTTATTTGTAGGGGAAAGTATTAGAATTGATAGCTTTTTATCTTCGAAAATTCCAGATTTATCAAGAACTTCTATTCAAAAATTAATTAAAGAAGGATTTGTTTTAGTAAACGGAAAGTCTGTAAAGCCAAATTTTATTTTAAACATTAAAGATGAGGTAAATATAAATTTGCCGAAAACAGATAATAAAAAGTTAGAATCAGAGAATATTTTTTTAGATATAGTTTATGAAGATGACTACATTTTAGTTATTAATAAACCTGTTGATATGGTTGTTCATCCTGCACCGGGTTCTGAAAGAGGAACTTTGGTAAATGCGCTTTTAAATTATACTTCAAATTTATCAAATGTGAATCATGATAGACCCGGAATTGTTCACAGACTTGATAAGGATACAACAGGACTTATAATTTGTGCAAAAAATAATGAAACACACTTAAAGCTTGTATCAATGTTTGCAAATCGAGAAATTAAAAAAAAATATTTAGCTATATGTAATGGAATATTTTCTAATAAAAGCGGGATAATAAATAAACCTATCGGAAGAAATATAAATGACAGAAAAAAAATGGCGGTAATCGAAAAAAATTCAAAAAACGCAGTTACCGAGTATACTGTCTTAGGTGAAAGTTTAAAGTATTCTTTACTTGATATAGAACTTCATACAGGTAGAACTCATCAGATAAGAGTACATTTAAGCTATTTGCATCATCCGATCATTGGTGACAAAACTTATGGTATTAAAAATGAAAAGATAAAAGTCGACAGTCAAATGTTACATGCTTATAGTTTGTTTTTTAAACATCCGATAACAAATGAAGATATCAGTTTAAAAGTAAAACCTCCAAAGACTTTTCTTGATGTGTTGGAAAAAATTTCCTTAGAAAATTGTTTGGAGAGTTGTTTTACGGATTTATAGATAAAAAATTATTTATACTTAGGAGGTATTATGTTACAGTTAGAATTTCCAAAAAATGGAGAAAGAATTTATATAATGAAAACTAATATGGGGGACATTTATCTAAGATTATTTGAGGATAAAGCTCCTAAAAGTTGTGAAAATTTTATAAAATTATCACAACAAGGATATTATAACGGTGTAAAATTTCACAGAGTTATAAAAGACTTTATGATACAATCCGGAGATCCTACTGCAACAGGAATGGGAGGAGAAAGTATTTGGAATGAGCCTTTTGAAGATGAATTTAATTTTGACTTAAGACATTTTAGAGGTGCACTTAGTATGGCAAATGCAGGACCGAATACTAACGGAAGTCAATTTTTTATTGTTCAAAACAGTAAGATTTCTGATGACTATATAGAGCATTTGAAAAATTCGAAAAATGATATGTACAATGACGAAGTTATAGAAAATTATGGCAAATTTGGCGGAGCATTTTGGTTAGATTTTAAACATTCCGTTTTTGGACAAGTATTTAAAGGAATGGAAATTGTAGATAAAATTGCATCTGTAGATTGTTCTAATGACAGACCGCTTAATGATGTGATAATTTTAGAGATTTTGACAGAAGAATTTGAGGGTTAATATGCATCAATATAAGGGAAAAATGATTTTACATACCGGTAGTATGTTTTCGGGAAAAACTTCAAGTCTTTGGAAAGATTTAAACAGATTTGAAATTGCAAAATACAAAACAGTTGTATTTAAACCCAAACTTGATAATAGATATGCAGACAAAGAAATAGTAACACATGATAATAATAAAATGAAAGCTATCGCTGTGGAAACTATTTATGAAATTGTTGAGTATATGAAAACGAGTAAAGCGACAGTCATTGGTATAGACGAAGTTCAATTTATAAAAGGAGAAATTAAGGATATAGTTAAGATTTTGGATACATTTTTAGAGAATGGTTTTACAATTGTAGTAGCAGGTCTTGACATGGATTTTAAATCTGAACCTTTTGAAATTGTAAAAGAAATAATGCCACGAGTGGATTACTTGTATAAACATCATGCAGTTTGTGCAAATTGTGGAGCAGATGCTTGGGTAAGTTATAGAAAAACTCAAGAAGGCGAGAGAATAAAACTTGGAGCGGCGGAGTCTTACGAACCGCTTTGCAGAAGATGTTTTTATGAAAAAGAATCTGAAAAGAAAAAAATGGAAAATCAATTAGAAATTAAATTGTAATTATTTTAAGTTAAGTTATTTATTGTTTATGCTTAAAATAAAAAATAAATTTTTAGGAGAAATTTTTAGTTTCTCCTTTTTTGTATTTAAAATATGTTATAATAATCTTAATGTTTACGCCAAGTGGTAAACATTAAGATTATTTCATCATAATTTACCATAAATTAAATTATCAAAAAGGAAATTATGATATAATAACTTTAATATTTATGTCTTATGGTAAATATTAAATTATTTCATCATTATTTACTATAAATTAAATTATCAAAAAGGAAATAATGATACAATAACTTTAATATTTATGTCTTATGGTAAACATTAAGATTATTTCATCATAATTTACCATAAATTAAATTATCAAAAAGAAAATTATGATATAATAACTTTAATATTTATGTCTTATGGTAAACATTAAGATTATTTCATCATAATTTACTATAAATTAAATTATCAAAAAGAAAATTATGATATAATAACTTTAATATTTACGCCAAATGGTAAATATTAAATTATTTCATCATTATATACAGTAGTTTAAGTTATCAAAAAGAAAATTATGATATAATAAAATAAAAGTATTGAAAATTCAATACTTTTTAGTGTTTTGTTACTTGTGCGTTATCTATTCTAAAAGGTTTATTGTTTTTCTAAGTTCTTCAAGTGTTTTGTGAGTGTATACTCTGTTTCCCACATCTTTGCTTTTATGACCCATGAGCAAGTCTATACATTTTTGGTTTGCGCCTGCACTGTCTAATTTGCTTCTAAAGGTGTGTCGCATTTCGTGGGGTGTATGGTTTGGGAATATTTTTTTAAAATTTAGATAAAAACTTTGTTTTGTGTAGTTTGTAATTAAATATTTATTATCTTCATTATAAAATTCTTGTACTATATCAAAGATATAATCGTGGATTGGTATTATTCTGTTTTTTCCGTTTTCTGTTTTTAGTCCTCCTTTTAGTTTTCGTTCTTCAAGATTAATATCTTTATTTTCTATTTTAAAAAGTTCTGAACTTCTCATTCCAGTGTATAGTAACAATAAAATTACCTTGTATGTTAAATTTTGCCTATTATTTTTAACTTTTTCTATTTCTTCATCTGTTAGTATCGTTCTATTAGTTTCAGGTATTTTATCAGTCGTTAGCAGTACTGCATAGCTAACTTGTATTAATTCAGTTTCTAAAGCTAATTTATCAAGATGAGTAAATAAGCTCTTTATATGACTTTGGGTGGCATAACTCAAATTTGTATTGTCTATAATGTCTTGTATATCATAAGATCTAATATCACGATACAATTTATCATAAAGCGGTTTTGCGTGATTTTTGTATACTGATGTTAAACAATGTTGATTTGATTTACTGAGTTTTTGTATTTTTTTGTTAAAAAATAACTCCCATAAATCTTTTAAAGTAGTTGTTGACTTGTCTAAGTCGTAAGGGTTTTTGTTATACTCTGCAAGAGCAATATTTGCCTCTTGTTTAGTTTTGTAATAGCCTATAGGCTTTATTATCTGTTTTCCATCATCAGTCCAACCTGTGGTTATTTTTACCATATAGGGATTGCGTCTTTTTCCTGATAGTTTTACCACACTACCATATCCATTTGGGTTTCTCATAAAAATAGCACTTCCTTTCTAAAAAGTTGTGCTAATCTTAAATATATGATATAATTATCTTGCGAGGATAGTGTATATCATACACTTACAGATTAGCTTCCATATATTGTGGGGGCTTTTTTGTTATTTTTATTTATTTTCTATAAATTTTTGTCCACTTCTCCGTTAATCTTGTAATTTCTTCTGCTTGTAATTTTAAAATTTCCATTTCTGATTTTCTAAAATATCTGTTTTCTTTTTCGCATTTTTCAATAATTTGGTCTATAGCTTTATAAATACCATCTAATACAACCTTATCATAATTTTTAAGCCCTTTTAACTCTATTTTATCTTTTCCTTTATTGTGCTTAGCTTCAGGAGAGTATGCATATTCAAAAGCTTTATAAATTTCAGCTTTTGACTCAGCTATTGATTCTTTTTCAGAATTTAAATCTCCATTCTGCACTGGATCTATTTCATCAAGTGTAGGATTCGATTTAATGTTTTTTTCTTCGGTTTTGACAGCTTGTTTTGGTTTTTCTTTTTTTGATGAGCAACCTACCAAAAGTGTAATAGTTAATATTACTAAAATCTTCTTTTTCATAAATAAAATCCTCCTAAATTTTTTATATTAATTTTAAAATTAATACTCATCGTAAAAATCATCATCTATTTTACAAACTTTAAAATTCGGATAAAATTTAATTTTATATTTTTCCGTTTCTACCACTGCATTACCATACTTACTTTTATAGTAGTCTATCGCTTTTTGTATAGACTCAGGTTTTACCATTTCAATTTCGCATATCTCGTAAATTTCATAATCATTGATTTTGTAGTACCCCAATTTTTCAAGTGATAATTCAAATTTTAATTTCCAACAATCCGCGAAATATTCAAACATCGCTTTAAATTGTGGTTTTTTGATTAAATTGTTCCCAAGTTGCGTACAATGGTGACCTAATTCGTGTCCTAAAACTTCTTTATAATCAAAAGTATCAAGTTTTTCATTTATAAAAATGTTGTTATCTATGTACAAGCCGTCGATATTTTCTGTGGTTTCTATTTTATAAATATCAACAGCCTGTTCTTTAGCAAATTCCTCAAATCTTTTTAGGTTATTCATAAAATATTATCCTTTTTTATTTTTATTTTTTTCAAGAACGAAATTAATAGAATTTTGTATAAATTCAATATCTTCGGAAGTTAAATTTTCGCTTTTAAGCTGTGCAGCTATTCTGTCTATTCCTGTAAAATCTATGTCATCAATTG
>JALEHY010000053.1 GCA_022770425.1 Parvimonas sp.
TAAATTAGGCGATAGAAATATCGTCTAATTTTATGTAACAATTGCTTGACATTGTAGGGAAAAACAACTCTAATAAAGTTATTGCTTGGATTAATAAATTATGAAGGGAGTATTTTGATAAATGGGGTAGAACTCTCCGAAATCTCAAAAAAATCAATAAAAAATATGTTCGGAGTAATTTTTCAGGATTTTAATAAGTATGAGCTATCTGTTTTAGACAATATTGCGTTAGGAGAAAATAAAAGTATTGATAAGGTATTGAATGAAGTTAGACTTAGTGAAAAAGTTGCAAATTTAAAATTTAAAGAAAATACTGTATTAGGTAAACTTGATGACGGAATTTCATTTTCTTTGGGAGAATGGCAAAAAGTAGCACTTGCAAGAATTTTATTAAGAGAAAATCAAGTGTTAATATTCGATGAGCCTACCGCCTCTTTAGATGCTGTAAGTGAAAGAAAAATAATTGACAATATAAACAAAAAAGTTTCAGATGAGAATTTGGTTATTTGGATTACCCATAGAATGAACAGTTGCCGTAGTTGTGACAGTATTTTAGTAATTAAAGACGGAGTTATTTTTGAAAACGGAAGTTTTGAAGAATTAACAAGTTCAGATACATATTTTAATAAATTGTATTCTACACAAAGGAGCTTATATTATGAATAGAAGTGTTTTTAAAGCTGTAAAATTTGTGTTTAATTTGGACAGAAAAAAATTTTTTATTAATTACGGTTTATTTACGTTGGAGGCTGTGGCTTTTGTTATAGGCATAAGAGCATTGCAACTTGTTTTGGAGATGATTAATGCTTACAGCATAGGGAGTGTTGGAGAGAAAACAATAATTTTTGTTTTTGTTGCATTTATTTTACTAAAAATATCAATTTATATTTTACGTTCATTTATGGGATATTATTGTGAGTATTATGATATTGTTTTAAGAAAAAAAGTAGAAAAAGAAATGAATAAGAAAAATATTTCTCCTATAAATTATGAAAATAAAGATTTTTTAGATTTATTAAGTCAAGCATATATCGGTAAAAATTCGATTGTACTTGTTACCAATGCTTATATTGATATGATTTTTATGTATGGTTTGAATTTATTGTTCTTGGCGATATATTTGTATACATTAAGTAAAACTTTAATATTTGTTCTGATTGTTATAGTGATTTTACAGTTTTTGCATAACAAATTTGACAGAAACATTGAGAAATCCTTAGAAGAAAGTATAAAAAATACAAGGAGAAAAAAAGTTTATTACTCAAACTTATTTTTTTCCAAAGAAACTTCTAAAGAAATTCATGCTTTGGACAGTTCCGATTTTTTGCTTAAAAAATTTTTTTCTGTGGTTGAAGAATTAAGTGTTCAATTACGACTTTTCTATAAAAAACTACTA
The DNA here is from genome assembly GCA_022770425.1 of Parvimonas sp. Lineage (GTDB taxonomy): Bacteria > Bacillota > Clostridia > Tissierellales > Peptoniphilaceae > Parvimonas. Next base: position 1,397 of record JALEHY010000053.1, read on the forward strand.
TTGAACGATATAAGAATCGGAATCTTAAAATTGTCATCATTTATTATGTGTTTTGTTATAATATTTATAAGTAAAAGTGAGATTACGTTGGCACAATACGGAGTGTTGTTCGTAACTATGAATTCAATTCTTTCATTAGTTGAAGAAGGGTTTTATACGAGGATAAAAAGTGTTAATAAGTTTATTCCTCAATTAGATGCTTATTTTAAATTTCTTGAATTTGATGATAATAATTTAAACGAAAATTTTTCTGATAAAATAGTTTTTGAAAATGTATTTTTTAAGTATCCGAATACTGAAAAATATGCTTTGAAAAATATAAATGTTAAGATAAAAAAAGGGCAGAAGATAGGTGTTGTAGGAGTGAACGGTAGTGGGAAATCTACCTTTTCCAAACTTTTGTTGCAACTTTATAAACCTACAAGAGGGAAAATAACGTCAATAAAATCAAGTTCTGTATTTCAGGATTTTATGAAATATGAACTATCATCTTTAGATAATGTAAAAATATCAGATTATGAAAAAGAAGTTGATGAAAAAGGATTTTTGGATATAGGCTATATTGATAAATCAAAATTAGATTATGACACTATACTTTCCAAAAGATTTTCTGATGAAAATCTTTCTCAGGGGCAGTGGCAAAAACTCGCAATACTTAGAGGACTTCATAAAAGTGCAGAATTTCTTGTATTTGATGAACCTACTTGGGCAATTGATCCTTTAATCGAAAAGGAAATTTTTAACTTCATTTATTCCCAAAATAGTAAAGGAATGCTTGTAATAACTCATAGACTGTCGCTTATTAAAGGGATGGACAAAATAATTTTGCTTGATAAAGGAGAACTTGTAGGTTTTGATACTCACGAAAATTTACTTTTGAATAATCTGTATTACCAAAAGTTGTGGGAAGCAAGTTCGCAATAAAATTTTTCATTATCTAAAAAATATAATGTAAAAAATAAAAACGCCAACAGGCGTTTTTATTTTTAGTTATTGTTATTTTTATCATCTTTCGGTTTTGTTTTGTCTTCGGTTTTTTTATTTTTGTTATCTTCAGGTTTTGTTGTTGTTTTTTTGTTTTTATCATCTTCAGGTTTTGTTGTTTTTTCATCATCACCCAATTCAGACAGTTCAGTAGGCGGTTTTTCGGAATCTTTAGCTCCCGGCCCCACATAGAAAGTTTTTTCTATAATGTATTTTTCAGGAGTTAAATTAGTTGCCAACTTTCCGTTTCTACTGTCAATCAAAACCGTTTCATAACTATTATCATACTCTTTAGGTTCCGTACCTTTTACAAAGTATTCATAAACCGCATTTACTTTTGAACTTCCGTTAATTAAAAGTCCGCTTCTACTTGAAACAAGTCTTTGAATTATATTTTCATTAGGACCGTCAAATTTTTTAGGTTCTTTGTCCTTTAAAATTTCTTTATTTATAATTCCCCAAAGTGTAGCTGCTTGGTTGTTGTTTTCATTTAGTTTTAAAGTAGCGTTATCAAAACCGATCCATACTCCCATAGTGTAATAAGGAGAAAAACCTACAAACCAAGAGTCTTGTACTTCTTCTGTTGTACCTGTTTTTCCGGCTACATCAATTGTCGGATGTTTTGCAGTCGGAGCTGAAATTTTCGGAACATCACTTAAAATATTTGTCATAATAAAAGTATTTTCTACAGATGTTACTTTATTTTCTCTTTGTTCAGCTTCTAAAACTACTTTTCCTGTTGAGTCTGTAACTTTTGTAAATGAAATAGGCTCAATATATGTTCCTGAATTTGCAATAGCGGAAAAGGCTCCGGTCATATTCAAGTTAGTTACACCTCTTGTAAATGCACCAAGTGCTAAGCTGGCTAAAGTTTCGTCATTAACGTCAATGGACTCGGATCTTGTTACGAAAGTATCGGATAGTTCATTATTTTTATTAATTATTCCAAATCTTGCCAAATATTCTTTTGATTTTTCAATTCCAACTTCTTTTAAAGTTTTTACTGAGTTTACATTTATTGAGTGAACAATACTGTATCTTAGCGTTTGCCATCCTCTATAACCGTTATACCAGTTTTTTGGCCATAACTCATGTTTTTCATTGTAATGAGGAGCATCCTCGATAGCAGTTGCTGCCGTATATCCGTTGTCTAAAGCAGGCGTATAAACCGCCAACGGTTTTATGGTAGATCCCGGTTGTCTTGGAACTCTGTAAGCTCTGTTAAGAGGATTTCCTTTAGTTTCTCTACCTCCAACAATTGCAACTATTTTTCCTGTATGATGATCCATTACTACACATGAAGATTGAGGTTGTAAAGTTCCAACTTCATCAATTTGAAAATACTTTGAACTCAAGTAAAGATTTCCGTCATCTCCTACTTTGTAAAAATCTTTATAATCATTAAATACGGAACTGTTAATTTCAAAAGAGTTTGCATTTTCAACTTTTACAGAATTTTCAGGAATTTCAAAATTTCCGATTCCGTGAGTAACTAAATTATTATTTTCATTTACCGTATAATAACTTGCAACTGATATAACATTCTCATAAACATACAATCTGTTACTGTTTATTTTTAAACTTTTATCTTCATTTATTGAAAATTCTCCTTTAGGAATTATTATTTCATTTTCTGAACTTAAAAGATTGTTTTTTGTATAAAAGACTATATTTTTTTTATCATTTACTATATTTCCGTAATTGTCCCTTTGCCAAGAAACGTAAGCAGGAGTTGAACCCCATTTTGGCATATTCATAACGTTCGAAAAGTTTTCGTAAATATTTTCTATATTTTTTTGAATCGTCTGATCCATAGTGGAGTGGATTGTAAGTCCTCCGTTGTATATTTTATTCCAAGCTTCATCTTTTGAGTAGTGATATTTTTCAACTAATTTATCTGCAACTTGTGACTTTACAAGTTCGGTAAAATATGTAGAAACTTCTCTTTCTATTCCTAAGTTTGGCTTTATAGCGGATAAAACATCTTCGTTTACCGCTTCGTCATATTGAGCTTGGCTTATTTTTTTAAGTTCCAACATTTTTTTTAGAACGTATTTTTGTCTGTCTAAAACTTTTGGGTTATAAACAGCCTTGTAAACTTGACCGCTTAGGTTGACATCACTTATTACAATGGAATCCTCTGTTACATTTTCAGGTTTTAAAGTTTTATATAATGAAAAGTTTGAAGGACTTTGAACAATGGCTGCAAGTAATGCTGATTCGGCAATTGTTAAGTCTTTTACGTCTTTTGAAAAGTAACCTTGACTTGCTGCTTGTACTCCGTAAGAATGTTGACCTAAAAATACTCTGTTCAAGTAAGCCTCTAAAACGCCTTCTCGTTTTATTGAGTCGGTTATTTTGAGTGCAAGGTAGGCTTCTTTTAATTTTCTTTCAATTTTTTGTTCGCTTGATAAATACATATTTCTTGCTAACTGTTGAGCAATTGTAGAACCGCCTCTTAATCTACCTCCAAAAACTGTATCAATAAAGCTCTTTCCTATTCCTATCGGATCGACACCTTTATGAGAATAAAATCTTTCATCTTCGGTTGAAATAAAAGCGTCGATTAAATGCTTAGGCATATCTGAAAGAGAAACTAAAGTTCTGTTTTCCAAATTTTCGATTTTTTCTACAAGGTTATCGTCTTTGTCTAAAATCACAGATGATTGAATCATAAGTTCATTCATTCTTGACGCATCGACAACCGGTGTTTCTTTTATAACGTCAATAAATGAAATCGCCATCATTCCCGTAATTGCCGTTCCGATCATCAAAATAGACAAAATAGTAATGTTCAAAGCTTTAAAGATTATTTTGAATATATTAAATTTCTTTTTTTCTGTTACGATTTTAGAATTTTCTTTTTTATTCTCTGAATAACTCATAAAAACCTCCTTGAAATATAAATACATTATATCATAAATTTCTTTAAATAACTAAGTTAATGTTATCGTACTTTGCACAGTGCAAAAGTTTATGTTTATTATATCATATTTAAAAAATTTTATAAATATATACAAAATATGTAAAAATTTTAATTTAGTTATACAGTGAAAATTATGATATAATTAATATAGTATATTTTTTTTAGGATAATACAATTAAAATAATTATGATAAAAATATAATAATTTAAAAGAGGTTTTTATGAGTGAAAAAGTTATAACTGTTACAGTAAATATAAATATGAATGAAAAAACATTGCAAGATAAAATTTTTGAACTTGAAAATTTAGTTTTTGCACTTGACGGAGAGGTTGTGCTTAGTGTGTCACAAAATCGTGATGTTATCGACAAATCACTTTATATTGGAAAAGGGAAGGCACTTGAAATAAAAGACTATTGTGAAAAGTTGGAAGCAACGGTTGTTGTATTTAATAATGAACTTACAGGTTCACAAGTTAAAAATTTGGAGGAAGTTATAGGCTGTAAAGTTATAGACAGAACAAATTTAATTTTAGATATTTTTAATGAAAGAGCAAGGAGTAAGGAGGCAAAATTACAGGTTAAACTTGCAAAACTAAAATATACTTTACCAAGACTCTCAGCTCTTAGAAGCGGTTTTTCAAGACAGGCAGGAGGAATAGGTGCTAAAGGTGTAGGAGAACAACAAATAGAATTGGATAGAAGAACTATAAAACGTGATATAGTGTCAATTTCAAATCAGTTAAAAGAAATTGAAAAAAACAGAAATGAAATAAGAAAAAAGAGAATTAATTCAAAAGAACCTTTGATATCTTTGGTCGGATATACTAATGCCGGAAAGTCTACTTTGATAAATAAGTTAATTTCTTATGATAAAGATGAAAATGAGAAGGTAAAAGAAGTTTTTGTAAAGGATATGTTATTTGCCACTTTGGACACTTATGTTAGAGAAGGAAAACTTTTAAACGGTTCTAAAGCAATGTATGTTGATACCGTTGGTTTTGTTTCTGATATTCCTCACAATCTTGTTGAGAGTTTTAAAAGTACATTGGAAGAAATTAGGTATTCTGATTTGATTTTACATGTTGTTGATATTTCAAATGTTAATGTTGATGAACAGATTAAGGTGACAAATGATATGTTAAAAAATCTTGATTGTGATTCAAAAAACATTATATATGTGTTTAATAAGGTTGACAAGTTGGAAGATGAAAATGTAAAGTATCTTTATTCAAATATTGAAAATAAAGTATATATAAGTGCTAAAAGAGATGAAGATATTGTTTTGCTTTTAGAAAAAATCGAATCGGTTCTTTTTTCTTTTGCAAAGACAGTAAAACTTTTAGTTCCTTACGACAAACAGAATGTCATTAGCAAGATTTTAAATTCTTATGTTCCGAATTCTGTTATATATGCTGAAAACGGAACGATTTTAAACATTACATTAAAGAAAGAAGATTATGAATTGTATAAAGGATTTGAGATAGATGAATAATGAAAATTTTTTGAGTATTGACAAAGATGCAAGTATAAGTTTTGTTGTGAATAAATCTGAGTTTATAGGACATATTTTTTATGTTGAAACTGCAAAAGAGGCTGAAAATTATATTTTAGAAATAAATGAAAAATACAAAGATGCAACTCATAACTGTTATGCTTATGTAATAGGGAAAGAAAAATCAATTCAAAAGTACTCTGATGACGGAGAACCTTCGGGAACAGCCGGCATTCCTATGTTAGAGGTATTAAAAAAGAAAGAAGTTACAAATTGTTTGGTTATAGCTACAAGATATTTTGGAGGAATTTTACTCGGAGCGGGAGGACTTGTAAGAGCATATACAAAAACTGTTGTGGAGTCTTTGAATGAGGGTGTAATTGTAAAAAAAGAAAAATTTTTTGAAATCGAAATTTTTTTAGATTATGTTTTTTTGGGGAAAGTTGAAAATATTTTAAATAAGTTTAAACTTGAAATAAAGAATATAGAATATTTAGAAAATGTAAAAGTAAATTTATTTGTAAAAAAGTCGGAGTTTGAATATTTAGAAAAAATTTTAATTAATGAAACAGCAAATAATTGTAAATTGTTTGTTGTTGACGAAATGTATAAGTCAGTATTTATATAGAAGATATGGTATAAAAACGGTAGATCTTTTCGTTGATTTGCCGTTTTTTCTTTGTTTAATATAAAGTAGGGAGATAATTTTCAATACTTTTTTCATTTCTTAACAAAAATATTTAACAATAAAATGTATAGCTTTGACAAAATAAAAAAAAAGGTTTAGAATAATGTCTGAAAATTTTAATTTCTTATAGAGAAGGAGGGGATAAGAATGTTGTTTTTCGAAAACGACTATTCTACGGCAACACATCCTCAAATTTTGGAGGTGTTGTCTAAATTAAATGAAAATAAACTTTTGGGCTATGGAAATGACAGGTATTGTAAAAGTGCAAAAGAAAAAATAAAAAAAATATGCTCTAAGGAAGATATAGATATTTATTTTTTAGTCGGAGGCACACAGACAAATTCAATAATCATAAGTTCGCTTTTAGATTCTTATGAAGGAGTTATTGCAGTTGATACAGGACATATAAGTACACACGAAGCGGGGGCAATCGAATATACAGGTCATAAAGTTATGACACTTAAGCAACATGAAGGAAAGATGTGTGCTAAAGAGTTAAGAGAATATTTGGAAACTTTTTACTCAGATGATTTAAAAACACATATGGTTTTTCCAAAAATGGTTTATATTTCACATCCTACAGAGTATGGTACTTTATACACAAATGAGGAATTAAAAGAACTTTCACAAATTTGTAAAGAATTTGAGTTATATTTTATGATTGACGGAGCAAGATTAGGTTACGGAGTTATGGCAAAAGATACGGATGTAAAAATATCCGATATTGCAAAATATTCAGATGTTTTTTACATTGGAGGAACAAAATTAGGTGCATTATGTGGAGAAGCGGTTGTTTTTTCAAAGGATATTGTTCCTAATCATTTTACGACAATAATTAAATCGCACGGTGCATTACTTGCCAAAGGATACATATTAGGAGCACAGTTTGATGCTTTTTTTACAAATGATTTATATTTTAAACTTGGAAAGCATGCAATAGATATGGCAGAAATATTGAAAAATGCGATACGAGATAAAGGTTATGATTTTTATTTTGATTCTCCTACAAATCTTCAATTTATAATTATGAAAAATGAAAAAGTTAAAGAGCTTGAAAAGAAAGTAGTGTTCAGCTTTAAAGAAAAATATGATGAAAATCATACAGTCATTAGACTCGTTACCGATTGGGCAACAAAAGAAGAAGATGTTTATAAACTTATAGATTTATTGTAGATAAAGATATGATGTGTCGTTTTTGATACATCATATTTTGTTAGCAAAAAAAATTGTTTTATGATATAATAAACTGATACGTTAGTTGTATTTTTTAGGAGGAAATAATATGTGTGGATTTGTCGGATATTATAGTTTAGATATAAATAATAAAAATGTAATAAAAGAAATGAATGATACTATTATTCACAGAGGACCTGACAGTGAAGGTTATTATGAGAAGGATAAAATTCACTTTGGATTTAGAAGACTTAGTATAATTGATGTTGAGGAAGGCGCTCAGCCTATTTCCAATGAAAGTGGAGATGTTGTAATAATTTTCAATGGGGAAATTTATAATTACAGAGAAATAAGAGAAGATTTAATAGAGAAAGGATATAAGTTTAAAACAAAAACCGATACGGAAGTAATTTTACATGGTTATGAGGAATATGGAGAGGAAGGAATTTTATCAAAATTAAGAGGAATGTTTGCTTTTACAATCTGGGATGATAAAAAACAAAGATTATTCGGAGCAAGAGATCATTTCGGAATAAAACCTTACTATTATTCACAAATAGGAGAAGATTTTTTATTCGGTTCTGAAGTTAAATCATTTTTAAAATATCCTAAATTTGAAAAAAAAGTAAATAAACAAGCTCTTAAAAACTATTTGGTTTTTCAGTATAATCCATTGGAAGAAACTTTTTTTAAAGGCGTTAAAAAGTTAAGACCGGGACATTTTTATATTTATGAAAATAATAACTTGACAATTAAAAGATATTTTAAATTGGAGTTTGACTATAAAGATGAAGGCTTTGAAAATACAGTAAATAATATTGAAAGAGAAGTTGAAGAATCTATAAAATATCATAAAATAAGTGATGTTGAAGTTGGTTCGTTTCTTTCCGGAGGTGTAGATTCAAGTTATGTTGTTTCAAAAGCAAAAGTTGATAAAACTTTTTCTGTGGGATTTGAGAATAAAGGTTTTGATGAAACAATGTATTCTAAGGAATTATCCGATATGTTGGGAGTAAAGAACTACTCTAAAATTATAAATCCGGATGAATTTTTTTATGGAATTGAAAAAGTCCAATATTATTCAGATGAGCCTCATGCAAACTTATCGTCAGTTCCTTTGTATTTTTTGTCCAAACTTGCAAGAGAACAAGTAAAAGTTGTTCTTTCCGGAGAGGGAGCAGATGAGCTTTTTGCAGGTTATAATGAATATGAAATGCCGTTTTTAAAAAGGGTTTACGCAAAATTACCATTTTGTTTAAGAAATAAACTTTATAAAATGACAAAAGATAAACCACATTTTCATGGTAAAACAATAATTACAAAATTTGGAGAAAAAGTCGAAGATTCATATATCGGTTTAGCGAATATAATGAGTGATGACGAAGCAAATGATCTTTTAACAGATGATTATAAAAATTCTATAAGAGCAAAAGACTTAACCAAGAAATATTATGATGAGGTTAAGGATATGGACGATGTGTCTAAAAGACTTTATTTAGATATGAATATGTGGATAGTTGAAGATATTTTACTTAAGGCAGACAAAATGACAATGGCAAATTCAATAGAACTTAGAGTACCGTTGCTTGATAAGGAAATGTGGAATTTGGCAAGAAAAATTCCTGTAAAATACAAAGTACACAACGAAACTACAAAATATGCTTTCAGAAAGGCTGCACAAAGAGCTATTCCAAAGGATTGGTCAGATAGGAGAAAAGTTGGATTTTTAGTTCCTTTTGTAAGTTTTATTAAAGAAGAAAAGTATTATAAAATAGTCAAAGAGATGTTTAATAAAGACTTTGTAAAAGAATTTTTTGATGTTAAAAAGATAAATAAATTGCTCGATGATCATTTTAATAATGTAAGGAATACAGGCAGAAAAGTTTATACAATTTATACTTTTTTAGTTTGGTACGAATTGTATTTTGTTTTAAATAAGGGAGAATAAGATGAATAAAGCAATAGTTTTAGGTTGTAATTATTACATAGGACTTAGCGTAATCAGATGTTTAGGCAAAGAAAATGTTCATGTTGTGGCTTGTGATTATGATTTTGATAAAGCCTATGGAGCAAAATCTAAATATGTGGATGAATTTTTAAAAATTGATACTTTGGGGGATATTGATGACAGGGCTGTTAATGATTTAATATCTTATGCAAAAAATCAAGAAGAAAAACCTGTTTTATTTCCGACTCATGATAAGTATGTGGAGTTTATAGATAAATATTATGATGTTTTGAAAGAATATTTTTTGATCAGTCAAGCCAAAGACGGTCTTAACTCAATTTTAATGGATAAGTGGAAATTAAGTGAACTTGCCGAAAAGAACGGAGTTAAAATTCCTGCAACTATAAGCATAGTTGATGAAAATTTACTTAAAAAAGTTGATAAAATCGGATATCCATGCATATTAAAACCTGTAGATACAGTAATTTTTACAAAAGTTTTCAGAAAAAAAGCATTTATTTGTAATAGTGCGGATGAACTAAAAAAAAGTATAGAAAAGTGTGAAAAAAATAATATTGTGGCTTTTGTTCAGGAAATAGTACCGGGGTTTGACGACCATATGCTTACTTATGATTTTTATATAGACAGTGTTGGTAAAACTACACATTATGCTACGTTTCAAAAGTTAAGACAATGGCCGATTAATTTCGGAGCGTCGGTTTTTACCATTCAAAAATATAATAATGTACTAATTGATATAGGGAAGCCTTTTGTTGAGAATATAGGTTATAGAGGTTTTGGAGAAATTGAGTTTAAAAAACATGAAAAAACAGGAGAAATTTACTTAATTGAAATAAATGCGAGAACTACGAATTTTAATAATTTGATTTATAGATTAGGAATAAATATGCCCTACATTGCATATCTTGATTTAACAGGTAAATTAAATGATAAAAAATTTGTAGATTATGATACAAATTATGCATTTATATACGGCTTCGAGGACTTTATGGCTTTAAGAGGATATGCAAAAACCAAGCAATTAAGCTTTTTTAAAGGATTTTTTCAAATCTTTACAAAAAAACTTGCTCCTGCAATTTGGGAAGTGGGAGATATAAGACCGTGGCTTTGTTTTAATAATATGTTATTAAAAAAAGTATTAAGAAAAATTTTTAGGAGATAATATGTATAAAGTAGGAATTATCGGAGGGATGGGTCCGCTTGCAACCGTAAATTTTTATGAAAAATTAGTTAAGAGTACACCGGCAAAAAGTGATAATGAACATATAGATTTGGTAATTTTAAATCATGCTACATTACCGGATAGAACAGAGTGTATATTTAATAACGAAAATGAAAAATTTTTGGAAAAAATAAAATCGGATTTTGATATAATGAACAGAATAGGAGTAGAAGTTATAGCCATTCCTTGTAATACAAGCCATTATTACTACAATGATTATAAAAATTTTACTTCGATTCCGATTGTGAATATGGTTGAGAGTTCTGTTTTAGAAATTAAAAAATTAGGTTACAAAAAAATTTGTGTGTTTTCGACAACCGGAACGTCAAAAACAAAAATATATGAAAAATATGCGTTAGAGAATAATATTTCTTTAGTTGAAATGGATGAAACAGACAAAAAGGATATAATGGATACAATCTATACAATAAAAGAAACTAATGACACAAAAGATGAGAAATTAAATGAAATGATAGAAAAATATTGTACGGACGATGTTATCGGAATAGTTGCCTGTACAGAATTGAGTTTAGTAAAAATTAACGAAAAAAACAAATCAAAAGTAATAGATGCTATAGACATTTTGGTAAAAGAAACATTAAAGTACAGATAAAGAGCGAAAGCTCTTTTTTTTTGAAGATTTTTATCTTAATTTTGCAGAAGACGTTAAATTAGGAGTATAAAAATCAATTTGTTGATAATTAATATTGACAAAATTTATATTTTTATAATATACTATATTAGGTATTTATTTTAGTATTCAATATCAAAATTTTATTTATGGAGGTAATTATGAAAAAAAATTTTTTGAAAAAATTATTTACAATATTTTTAAGTTTAAATTTTATTTTTTCAATTGTATTTTCTGCTTTTATCTTTGCGGATATGAGTAATTTAGAACTGGAAAGCAGTTCACAGAATATTTACCCTAAGGGGTATAAATTTGTTTTTAAAACTCAGCAAATGGCTGATTGTATTAAAAAAATCTGTATAAATGACACAGAGTTAAAAGAAACAAATTCATCCTATAATCTAAATGATGGTGAATTTTTTAGAAAAGAGTCAGGATATCACGAAAAGTCAATTATTATAAACAATACTTTAAAAAAGGAAGATAAAGTGAAGTTTGTAACCGAAAAAAACAGTTTTGTCTTTGTGGTGGAAAATCCAGTTTCTTATACTAATATTTTTAAAAATAAAATCGGAGAAGTTATTACAAACGATGATAATAAAAATTTAATTAATGATAAAGAAATTAATGAAAAAGTCGATATATCTCTAAAAGGAATCTCTTCAAGTAGCCCGTTTGAACCTTATTGTGTTACATTAACGCCTAAATCAGATTTAGAAAAAATTGACGGTGTAGAGGTAGGTGCCGAGAAATTTGACAAAGTAAGTTCAAAAATATCTACTTTTGGAAAGAAATATTTTATTGATACGGACAAAATTTATCTTGGAGAAAAGATTAAAGACGGTTCGGTTATTGTGTTTAAATCGAAAGAAAAAATTTTATATAAATTTCAAAAAATTTCTGATATCAAGTATAAAAAAATAGAAAGTAATACTTTTACCGATAAAGAACTACATATTAGGTTAGTTGGACATTTTGAATCGGCAATTGTAAATCAAAAGAAATATGATGCAATTTCTGCGGCAACAGGTTCTTCAAGCTCAAATAAAAATAGCAATGTGACAGTTCAAATTGCTGAAAGTGTGAAAGGAGAACAACCTAAAGATTCTGATTGGAAACTTGTTAAAGAGGCAAAAAACATAAACTTAGCAAAGAGTACAGTTTCAATTGACAATGAAAATATGGGAATGAAACCTATTTATAATGTTATTGACAGTAGTGTAACGTTAAGAGGGATTCCGACGAAAGAAGGTAAATATAAAATATCAATTGATGCAGTTGACAGCTTAGGTCGAAATGCAAAGTCAAATGAGTTAGAGTTTAATGTTTATGATATAGAAAAAGTAAAATTATCAGATCAACTTGTGAGAGAGAAGTTTAACATTCTAAAAAGTAAAGATAAGTATGAATGGGATATGGACCCTTGGAATATAAAATTATTTGCAAGCAGTAATCCAAATGAAGAGTCTTTTGTTACTGTTCCGAGTGAATTAAAGTTATGGCATGGATCAAGGGAGAGCGGAACTTATGGAGTACTTGGCTATGCTGTAAATCAAAACGATAAACCTCATCAAACTCTCATAATTGAAAATGGAACTTCTCTTACATTGCGTAATATGAAAATTTTTAGCAGTGTAAATATTTTAGTAAAAAATGGCGGAAAATTAAATTTTTATGATTCATCGCTTTATGGAACTATAACTGTTGAAAATGGCGGAAAGTTTCAGATGAATTATGATGAATACAATAAAAAATATCTGACGGGATCGTCCATAAACGGACAATTAATTTTAAAAGACGGTGCTGTTTTAGAAGATTCTATAATATATTCAAATGCCAATAATTTAACCGATAGCAATGTTGCACGATTGATAGAAACTCCTGTAATCAAAGTGGAAGGGAAAGTAACAATAAATGGAAGAGTCTATGTACGAGGAGATGAATCTCCGACAGGCAAATCGCCGACAACCGGAAAATTATATACAGGTCAGCCCGCAATGGAACTTTCGGAAGGGGCTACTTTAAATATTCCGAAAAATTCTGAATTGGGATTGTATGGAGGCGGTAAAAATGCTACTACAACAATAGGTGGAGATGCTTTAATTTTGAATGTTGGAAGTAAAGTAGAAGGAAAAGGCAAACTTATAGCAGTTGGCGGTGACGGACAATTAATAGGCGCCGGAGGAAATGGAGTTTCCGGTATTGGACAGATAAATGTTAAAGAGGCATTTTTACAGGGAGGAAATAATTATAATACTGTAAGTGAAGCTGGAAAGGCAATTACTGAAAACATTAAAATTTCTAAAGATACAGTTGGTTATGCAAAAGACGGAAAACATAATCCTACTCAGGAGGAGAAAGATAATTCACCTTACTGGATAGGAGTAAAAGCTCCCGGAGTTGATACGACGATTATTAATCCCTTAAAAATATCATCCACTGAGAATGCTCCTAAGATTATTAAAGAAATAAGGTATAATTTGATATCCAAAGTTGAAAACGGAAGTGCGAGAGTTATTTTTAAAGTGAATGAAAATATTGTAACTGATGCAGTTTCAGGAAATTTAGTCAAGTTTGAAATTACTGACATATCCGATAATAAGGAAGTATCTTCGATAAAACTTAACGGTAAAGAATTGTCAACTGATTTTTTTGTGGTAAAAGATACGGATATAAATATAGAAGTTATATTAAAGGACAAAGATACACAGAATATAAGAGTTCTAACAGATAATAAATACGGAGTAAAAGTAAAAACAGACAAATTTCAAAAGGACATTAAATTAGTTGTAGAAAAAGTTTTTTCATCAAATAAAAATTTGTCGAATTTTTACACAGATATTTATGATGTGTTTTTTGTAGATAAAGACGGTAAAACAGTGAATATGCCTAACAAAGAGTATGAAGTTATTATTCCTAAAAATAGGGAAGTTAAGAATATATTTTATCTGAAAGATAATGTATCGGCACTTGAAAAAGTAAATATACTTTCTCAAAACGAAAGAGAAGTTACATTTAAGGTAAATCATTTTTCAAAGTATGTTTTAAATTATGGCGAAAAAGATAAAAATAAATTTTCCGATAAATATGTTGTTGAAAAAAATAGTTCGGTTAAAAAAATTAAAAAACCGAATAATAAATTTACAGAAGATATAAAAGAAATAACATTTAAGAATGATAATTATAAGAATTTTGAAAACAAATTTGAAAAAAAGAATGTGGATAAAGCTAATTTTACAGAGAAAAAATTACCTAAAACATCATTGTCTGTGAGTTGCTCTGCTATAACGATTTTGGCTTCAGGTATTTTTGGAATTGTTTCATTTAAGAAGAGATATAAGTAAGAACAGATACAAAAAAATCCCCAATTAATTGGGGATTTTTTTAACAAAATTTCATTCTGTTTGGATTGATATCTCTTTTTTTTTCATAGAATTTCAATATTTCTATTTTGTTTTCTTCTATCAATTGCTTTATTAACAAAATATCATTTTTATTGTAGTATAATACGCTTATTCCACAACAATGATCTTCGGTCTTTGGAGTTGGAACTATAGTGCATTTTATATTTTCTTTTTTCATTAAGTTATAAAGCTCTTGACCGTTTTTAGCATCTTTGAAAAAAATGTAATAATCCATATTAACCTAACATTTCGATAAATGCACCGATTCTTGTCTTTAGTTGTTCACTGTCTGAGTCGGTATAATCTGTTTCAATTCCCAATACAGGAATATTAGCTTCTCTTAATGCCTTTTCAACAATAGTTCCTTCTGTATCATAAAGAGTACAGAACTTTAAGTTTACATCTATAACTCCGTCAACTTTGTATTCTTTAACAAGTCTCATTATATCGTCAACTCTTTCGGTATTAGGAGTGAAACAAGCACAGTTTATATTTCCTAAATATCTGTTTGTTAGGTTTTCAACCATTTCATCAATAGTATTTCCGCTTTCGTCAACCAGATGTTCAAAATATCTGTTACCTGTACACATTTCTTCACAAACAATCATACCGCCTGTGTTTTCAACTATTTGATGTAATTTCCAGTTTGGAATTGAAAGAGGAGTACCTGTTAATAATATTCTCTTTGCACCTTTTTCAAATACACTTACATTATTTTTTGCTCTTTCTTCCAATTCATCACAAAGTCTGTTTACTTGAGATGCAAATCTTACAGGATCGTCATAGAATGCAATTTGAGTTATAAGTAAAACATCTCTACCTGAAATAGGAACATTTTCTAATTTTCTAAAGTCGCTTAATCTTTGTAATGCACGTCTTTTGTTATTTACAATCTTAATTGCTTCTTTTAAACTTTCTTCGGTGATTTTGTTTCCTGTTAATTCTTCAAGTTTTTGCATATAGCCTTTTATTTCTTCATTCCACTTTTTAAAATCTTTTTCTCTTTTCATTTGTGGAATATCCATTATGTACATTGGAGCGTCTTTTGCTAAAATTTCCCATGCTTTTTTCTTTCCGTCGCAAGTGGTTTCTCCTACAAAAAGATCTGCAAGTCTGAAGAAAGGACAAGTTCTGTCAAAACGAGCACCTAAAGATGCTTTAATTAAAGGACAAGTTGCAGTCGGAAGTACTTTTTCTCCTCCAGGAACCCAAAACTGAGAACCGCTACATAAACCTGTTGCAATAGCACCGGCTGAAATAACCACTTCATCAGGAACGTGGATACAAAAAGAACCTACAACTTTTCCGCCGTTTTTTTGATGTTCGATTAACTCTGCCGGTCTGATACCGTGAATTTCAGCAACTACCATATTGAAATAATCCATACACTCAGGTCTGTTTTCTTGACTTAAGAAAACATCTCCAAATGCAACAGGTAAAACTTCACATAAAATATCATGCGTTTCCAAGTCCATACCTAAGTCATTCCACATTTCTCTGTAATCTGCCATTTTTAATTCCTCCTATATTTTAAAAATTTTATTTTTATCATAAGGACAATCCTTAAATAAAATATCCGTATATTCTTTTTTGGAACCATATTTTTCTTTTAAAAATTCATAACCGAATTTTTTGTATTCCAAAAAGTTTTCTCCTAAACAAAAGCAACCCTCAACTATTTTATAGTTTTTAAAGTTTTTGTCTATTTCATCTAAAATCTGAATAGCACGAGGAACATAGATAATCTTTCTTTTATTATTTACATCTTTGTATTTACTTAAAATTTCATCTATTAGATTCAGCCTTTTCTCTAAAGAAAATATAAATTCTGTGTAAAATTCAACCTCATATAAAAATTTTGAGTCAATATTTGTTTTTGAAAGTGCATAAAGTTTAGCTGAAATTTTTTTTGAAAGTTCAACCGAATTTAAAAAACTTTTTTCATCAAAAGTTCTGTTGTAAACAGATTTTATTTTTTTCTTTAAATCCTCTAAATTTTCATAAACGAAAATTTTTTCATTAAGATTTTCCTTTAAAATTTTTGAAAACATAGGACAGGAATTATCCGTAACAATTAACTTTGCATTATATATCAAAGGACATTTGTTTGTGATTGCATAAGTTAAAGTTGAATTTATTATGTTACAAATTCCTTTTTCTTGTGAGTATTTTAATATGTGTAGGTCAATGCCGTCCAAAGGTAACGGAATTAAATTAAATCCATAAAAAATTTCCTTAGGAACGATTTTTCCGATATAACCTACTATGTACGTTTCATTATTTAGTCCCATTATTGTTTCAATAAAGGCATTTCTTCTGAGTTCTAAAACTTCAGATTTTAATTCATCTAATGTTCTCATAATTAAATACTTAATGCAGCGCCTAAAGCACCTGCAAATTGACCGTCTTCGTTTGTAAATACTTTAGCGTTTAAATATTTTTCAAGTAGTTCAAGCACATAATCACTTTTTGAAAAACCTCCTGATAAAAAATAAATATCACTTTTTTCCTTTCTGTCAGCTAAAGATACAACCTTTCTTACAATTGAAGTTACAACACCTTTTGCAATGTCTTCTTTTTTAGTTCCGCTTCCCATAAGGCTTATAATTTCAGACTCTGCAAAAACTGTGCAAGTCGAAGAAATATGAACTTCGTTTCCAACTTTTGCAAGGTCAAAAATTTCTTTTAAACTTGTCCCAAGTCTATTTGCCATAATCTCTAAAAATTTTCCGGTTCCGGCAGAACATTTGTCATTCATTATAAAATCCATAACTTTTCCGTTTTGTGAAATAATAATTTTTGTGTCCTGTCCTCCGATATCTATAATAGTTAAGTCTTTAGGCATTAAAAAATATACACCTTTTGCGTGACAGGTTATTTCAGTTACCACTTTATTCGCATAAGGAACGGAAATTCTACCATATCCCGTTGCAACAACTTTTGAATTTTCATTTGTATATCCTATAGAATTTAACCATTCTTTAATTTTTTCACTTGTTTCTTTACTGTTCCAACCGCTTGGCATTAATTTTTTATGTAAAATTTTATTTTTATTTTCATTTAGAACTATAATTTTGCTTGCAGTAGAACCTATATCAATTCCTACAAAATTCAAAACAACACCTCCACAACAGAATTATAGCACAGAAAATATGAAAGGTAAAATAAAAAATGCCTATTGAAAGTATTTATTTATAATATTTTTTTATGATTTACTTAATTAACAAGGTACTAAAATATTGAAATTTCGGCAAAAAATGATTAAAATAAAAAATGTGAGTTAAAAATAATAAAAAATTTGTGAAAAAATTTTTTTAAAATTTAAAAATTTTCTTAAAAAATATTTGTTATTTTTATAAATTTATGGTAAAATTTCCTTGTGTTAATCACAAATATTTTTTTAATATTCGCTGGGGGTGCGTTAAGCTGAGAAATACCCTTTGTACCTGAGGCAGGTAATACTGACGTAGGAAAGCGGAATGTTTTTTTGCGCCTCTTTTTAGTGAATATATTAGGAGGTTTTTATGTTAAAAGAATTTTTTTCTTCTGTGACGGGCAAATCTACGATTGTTGTGTTAATTGCATTTGCTTTTTTGTTTTTTGTTTTCTATTTCAAAAGAGACGAAAACATATTTTCAACAAGAGCATTAACTTTTTCGGCTATTCTTTTGGCACTTGGAATAGCGACAAATCAGGTTACTGTTTTTAGTTTACCACAAGGAGGCAGTGTTACTTTATTTTCAATGTTTTTTGTTGTCTATATAGGGTATATGTTTGGACTTAGAGTCGGACTTGTATCTGCGATTTCTTATGGACTTTTAAATTTGTTAATAAAGCCGTCTGTATATCATCCTATACAACTGGTGTTTGACTACATTTTAGCGTTTGGAGCGTTAGGACTTAGCGGAATTTTTGTATGTAAAGATAAGACTCTAACATTTGCTTATTCTGTTGCAATAGTTGGAAGATACATATTTTCTGTAATTTCAGGATATGTATTTTTCGGAAGTTATGCACCTGAAGGATGGAATCCGATTTTTTATTCGATCTGGTATAATTTTTCATATATAGGAGTTGAGGGAATAATAACAATTTTTTTAATTTCATTGCCTATTGTTAGAGATTTTTTTGAAAAATTAAAGTATACTAATTATAAAACAAAATAGTTTTAATTAAGATAAAAAAAGATGACTTTTAAAGTTTATTAAAGTCATCTTTTTTAAAATTTGATTTTAAAAAGACTTTGTTATATAATATTCAAAGGAGGATTATATGAAAAAAAATTACCAATTACTACTTGATAATATAATAAAAGAAAATGAAAAAAAATCTTATGTGCCGACATTACTTCTTCACTCTTGTTGTGGACCTTGTAGCAGTTATTGTCTTGAGTATTTGTCTAATTACTTTAAAATAACGGTTTTTTACTATAATCCTAATATTTATCCTAAAGAGGAATATTTTTTTAGAGTTGAAGAACAAAGAAAATTGATTGATAAAATAAACGGAAAATATCCTATAAATATGGTTATCGGAAAATATGACGTGGATAGGTTTTACAAAATCGTAAAAGGAATGGAAAAAATGAAAGAAGGCTCAGAACGTTGCTATAATTGTTATGAGTTAAGACTTAAAGAAGCAGCTATCTTGGCAAAAACTGAAAAATTTGATTATTTCACAACAACACTCACAATAAGTCCTCATAAAAATTCTGAGGTTTTAAATGAAATAGCGGAAAAAGTTGCAATTGAGATTGGTGCAAAGCATCTTCCTTCAGATTTTAAAAAGCGAAACGGATATAAGAGAAGTGTAGAGCTTTCATTGATGTTTGGAATGTACAGGCAAGACTATTGCGGTTGCATTTTTTCTAAAATTGAAAGAGAAGAATTTAAAAAATTGAAAGAGAGTTCATAAAATTTTAGAATTACAGATATTAAGTTCCCATAGTTAAATGGATATAACAGTCCCCTCCTAAGGGACAGTTGTGAGTTCGATTCTCGCTGGGAA
>JALEHY010000024.1 GCA_022770425.1 Parvimonas sp.
TTTATCTCTTTTTTATTTTCTTTTTTTGTAGTATAATCAAGTTGTAAAATTAATATTGAGGAGGCTGAAATGAAAAATATTAAAATTGATGAATTTAAAAACTTTAAATTTCTCGGTAATTTACATTTGGCAAATGATGAAAAGAATTTGTTTTACACTGTTTCAAATATGAATCTCGAAAAAAATTCTTATGAACACAGAATTTACAAGATGAATTTAGAAACAAAAAAAAGTTTTATGTTGACTAATGGAGCTAAAGAAAGCTCTTTTATTGAACTTTTTGACGGAAATTTACTTTTTGTAAGTGATAGAGAGAATAAAAACGAAAAAGAAGATATAACTAAATTTTATAAAATTTGTCCTTGTGGAGGAGAGGCGTTTTTAGATTTTACCGTTCCGGCTTTGGTTAATGATATAAAACAAATAAGCGATAACGAGTTTTTACTTTTAGCCAATTTCAACAGACAAAAAGAACTTGAAAAACTCGAAAAGGAACTTAAAGATAAAGAAGAAAAACCGAAGGAAAAACTTTATGATGATTCAAAGGACTATCTTGTCGCAACAGAAATTCCTTTTTGGAACAATGCAGTAGGTTTTACAAATGAAGACAGAAACAGGCTATACTATTTTAATAAGGAAACTATGGAATTAACCGCTTTAACTGATGATATAACAGATGTTTACAGTCTTGAGTTAAACGATGATTTCACAAAAGCGGTATTTGTTTCAAATTCTTATACCGGAAAAATGCCTTTAGTAAGTGATGTAAATATTTTGGATATTTCTTTAAAAACTTTTGAAACGATTGCTAAAGAAATGAGTTTTTCTTATGCAAATTTCATTGATAACAAAAATGTAATCGCTATGGCAACAGATATGAAAGAGTACGGTCTTAATGAAAATAACAATATTTATTTGATTAATACGGAAAATAAAGAAATTCAAAAAATTGTAAATGACAACTTTGATATGTGTATGAATAATTCTGTCGGTAGCGACGTAAGACTGACAAGCGGAAAACATACCTTTGTTAAAAACGGATTTTTGTATTTTACAAATACAGAAGTAAACAGCGCATATATATACAAAATAGATAAAAACGGAAATATCGAAAAGTTAAATGAAAAACAAGGTTCTATCGACTGTTTTGATGTAAATTCTAAGGGAATTGTTTATGCGGTTGCTCTTAAAGACAATAACCTTCAGGAAATATATAAGATAGAAAATTTATCGGAAAACAGAATTTCTTTCCATAATGATGAAAAATACACTTTAAGTGAAGTTGAAGAACTAAGATTTGAAAATGACGGTATCGGATTTATAGGATATGTTATGAAACCTGTGGATTTTGACCCTAACAAAAAATATCCCGGAATTTTACATGTTCACGGCGGTCCAAAAACAGTTTTCGGAAAAGTATTCCATCACGAAATGCAATTTTTTGCAAATAACGGGTATTTTGTATTCTTCACAAATCCGAGAGGTTCTGACGGTCGCGGAAAGATGTTTGCCGATATTCGTGGAAAATACGGAGAAATCGACTTTGACGACCTTATGAAATTTACGGATAAAGTTATTGAAAATTATCCTAATGTAGACGAAAATAATTTGGCGATTATGGGGGGAAGTTATGGCGGATTTATGACTAACTGGGCGATAGGTCATACAAACAGATTTAAAGCAGCTTGTTCTCAACGTTCCATTGCAAATATGACTACAGAATTTTTATTAACGGACATAGGATATTATTTCATTGACGATCAAATATCCGCAACTCCTTGGAGTAACTACGAAAAATTGTGGTACCACTCTCCTGTCAGATATGCAAATAAAGTTAAAACACCTACTATCTTTATTCATTCAGACGAAGATTACAGATGTTGGATTCCCGAAGGAATACAAATGTTCTCTGCATTAAAATATCACGATGTGCCTGCAAGACTTGTAATGTTCAAAGGAGAAAATCATGAACTTTCAAGAAGCGGAAAACCGCTTCACAGAATAAGAAGAATAAAAGAAATTTTTGACTGGTTTGAAAATTATCTAAAATAAACTAAAGAACAAAAAGAAGGTCGTAGAGTTTTCGACCTTCTTTATTTATAAACAAAATTTTAATCTTACCAAAAAACTTTGTCTTTTTGTTTTATCCACTTTAAATACTTCTTTATTCTAAAAGGAAACAAAACTATAAAAGCAAAAAATAAAATTACCTCCAAAAAAGGAATTACAGATAATGTTGTAATCAAATCAGATTGACGTTTTCCGTCTAAAGCAGACTCAGCAATATTTTTATCTCTTTTTGTCATAACTTTTACCTCTATTTCTTAGTTACTAATTATATGCTATTGAAGCCCAAGGACACTTACTACAAGGAGTAAAACTTATATATCTGCCGCTTGATACGTTAACTGTCCCTGTTCTGTTTTGAGAAAAAATTTTCTTTATATATTCGTACACAGATTTCCTGGCATCTCTCAATAAAGTTTTTAGCAATAAATCACGTCCCATTCGTACTCCGTTTATTGCACCTACTCCACTTCCCATAATTTGAACACTAAATGATGAATTTTTGAGACCGCCATAACTTCTAACACTATTTTTTAATTTTAACTCTTCAGTATAAGATACCGATGAATTAATAGATAAAAAATTAAATCCTACCATAGCCGTCAGTACAAACAGCAGAACAGTATTTTTTCTTTTCATAAGAAACCCTCCTAAGTAAATTCGGTATATTCATACTGTAATTTAATTATAACATTGATAATATTTTTTTCAAGACTGATATTTTTATTTAAAATATGATACAATTATGTAGTCGAGATATTTTTTTAAAATCACATTTTACTTTTTTGTAATTCAAATTAAAAGCGACCTTGTAAATTTAAAACAATTTACACAGTCGCTTTTTTATTTCATCGTATTTTAATGTGTTGCTCCTCCGCCTATTTTTACATCTTCTTTCGTTTCGATTATAGCCGATATCGCACATTCCAATCCTTTTACGATTAATTCCAAAGGCATTGAAGGCATATTTCTTTTATCCAAAACCTGTTCAGGTAAAAACGGAATATGAACAAATCCCGTTCTCATATTCGGATATTTTGTAGCCGCCAAATGAGCCATTCCATAACAAACATGATTACAAACAAAAGTTCCCGCAGTGTTTGAAACTGAAGCAGGTATTTTGTTTTCTGTCATTTTTTGAACCATAGCCTTTATAGGAACGGTAACAAGATAAGCATCAGGACCGTCTTTTGCTATCTTTTCGTCGATAGGTTGATTTTTTTCGTTATCTTTTATCCTAAAGTCATCAACGTTTATTCCGACTCTTTCAACAGTTATATCAGGTCTTCCTCCCGCTTGCCCTATGCTTAAAACAACATCGGGTTTTTCAATTTCTATAACTTCTTGTAATTTTTTTAAACTCTTATGTGCCACAGTCGGAATTTCTACCTTTATTATTTTTACACCATTTATTTCATCGGGTAATTTTTTTACAGATTCAATGGCTGGATTTATTTTTTCGCCACCGAAAGGATCAAATCCGCTAACTAAAATTTTCATATATTCCCTCCTAAAAACCTAATGTAAGCATTAAAACTATATGAACAAAAATCATAGCTATAGCTAAAGGTACTTGAGTTTTTATTATTCTGTATTTATCATCTATTTCCAAAATTGCAGTCGGAACAATGTTAAAGTTTGCTCCCATAGGTGTCATAAGAGTTCCGCAGTAACCGCAAGTCAAACCCAACGCTCCGATTATTGCAGGATTTCCTCCTTGTGAAATTACAAAAGGTATTCCGATACCTATAGTAATTACCGTAAAAGCAGCAAACGCATTTCCCATTATCATTGTGAAAATTACCATTCCCAAACAATAAACCACAACACCTGCGACTCTTCCGCCGCCGCCTACAATACCGCCTGCTATTTCTCCGATTATGTTTCCTACTCCCGCTGCAGCAAAAACTAATCCCAATGCACCTAAAAGTTGAGGTAACAAACTGGAAGTTCCGACTTGCATTAAAAGTCTTGTAGTATCTTCTTTAACTTCTGCAGTTTTTGGCTTTGCAATAATCCAAGTAATTACAAGTGCAATTACAGTTGATAAACCGAGAATTTGAGCAGTCGAAAAATTAAAGATTATATCTTTTCCTGTCTTTGGATCCACTCCTATTATAAACCCAAATCTTTTAAACTCAGAGAAAAATACTGCAAGAATTGCCATTAAAATTGACGGTACAATTATTTTCCAACCGATTCTGTCTGCATTTTTTCTTCTTTCTTCATCAGTCGGAGGATTAAACTTACCCATTTGAACTTGTTTTGTAAGAGTTAAAACTCCTAAAAACAAAAGAATTCCCCCGATTATCGCTCCACCGTTTTCAACATATTTAACAACAAATCCTCCAAACGCAAAAATAAAACCTACTAAAACCCAAAACAAAAAAGTTCCGATTCTGTTTTTTTCATTTTTCAACGCCCTGACTCCGGTTAATACCAAAACAAGACCACATAAAATATAAATAAATTCATCTATAAAAAATGTATTACTACTTATCCACTTTAACATTTGCAGTTCCTCCCTTTCTAAGTTTACGTTCAAACAAGAAACATTGAACAACTGACAACAAAATCATTGCAACTCCGGCAAAGATTGAATAGTAAGCAACCTCGGTTCCGGTTATTGTATATCCCTGCTCCTTAAGAGTAGTAACAATCAACAACACTCCTGAAGATACAGGAAATATGTTTTGTCCGAAAAAATTTCCGTAGTTTTCACTTGCCCCTGCCAATGCTTTTAAATCTTGTAATTTAGTTTCCGTAAGGTCAACAGTTTTAGACGCAGCCCCTTCAGCCATAGGCAAAATCAAAGGACGAACAAATTGAACATGACCTCCAAGTCTTATAGAAAATGCAGCTGCAACCCAACGAATAAACAAATAAATCCAAATTATAAGTCCGGCACTTGCCCCTCTTATCTTTCTAATTCCGTCGGCAGCCTTTTCTTTAAGTCCGTATCTTTCCATTATCCCTATTGCCACAAGTGTAAGGAAAAACAAACTCATATACCTGTTATTAACAAACCCCTTTCCGATAATATCAAGAATTTCAATAACATTCTTGCCTCCTGCAAATCCTGTTACAAGCCCCGCAATTAAAACCACAGAAATTACATCAAGTTTTAAAACAAAGCCTACAACTATGATTACAATACCTATTAAAACTAAGTATTCTCCCATAATATACCTCCTTAAAATTTATTAATTAAAACTAAATTATAAAAAATTCAGTTTAATTTTAAAAAATTAAAATTAACAATTAAAAGTTCTGTTTTTAAAATCTTCAATAGTTTTATTTACCAACTCAAAAGAGTCTTTCTTTACATATTTCAGCAATTTTTCCTTAAATTCTAAAATATATTCCAAAGAAAAAGTACCGTTTGATTGTTTCAAAAAAGATTCTTTAAGCAATTCATTAACTTCATTTCCGTATTCAGGTTCTGTATTTTCTATAATAAAATTTTTAAACATTTCTTGAGCTGTATTCATAAAATCCTCCTTAATTACTAATAATTATATCACTTATATTTTATTTTGTACACTACATAGCTAAACTTTATAAAAAATTTTTCTTCAATTTTCTTAGTTAATGCATTATTTCAATGATTTTATGCAAACAAGTCGTTGATTTTTTTTTTTATTGTTGTATAATATATGTTAAATATAATTTGTACATATTTTAGTTTTTAATTTTAGGAGGTTATTATGTGGGAAACAAAATTTAAAAAAGAGGGTTTAACATTTGACGACGTGCTTCTGATTCCTGCAAGAAGCGAGGTTTTACCTAAAGATGTTGATTTGTCATCAAGGCTTACGGAAAAAATAAAACTTAACATTCCGATTATTTCTGCAGCTATGGACACAGTTACAGAACACAAAATGGCAATAGCAATGGCAAGAGAAGGCGGACTTGGTGTAATACATAAAAATATGCCGATTGAACAACAAGCCGACGAAGTCAGAAAAGTAAAACGCTCAGAAAGCGGAGTAATAAATGATCCTTTCTTTTTAACGCCAAATCACATTGTTCAAGAAGCCGAAGATTTAATGAGAAGATACAGAATTTCAGGTGTTCCTATCGTTAATTCATTGGAAGAAAAAAAATTAGTCGGCATTTTAACAAATCGTGATTTGAGATTTTTAGAAGATTATACAGTAAAAATAGATACTGTTATGACCAAAGAAAATTTAATTACCGCTCCGTCAAATACAAATTTGAAACAAGCTTCTGAAATACTAAGACATCACAAAATCGAAAAACTGCCTTTAGTAAATGAAAACGGAATTTTAACAGGACTTATAACCATAAAAGATATTGAAAAAGTTGTAAAATATCCTAATTCGGCAAAAGACAGTTTTGGCAGACTTTTAGTCGCTGCCTCTGTCGGAACGGGAAATGACACTTTTGAAAGAGTAGATGCTTTAGTGAAAGCCGGAGTTGATGCAATAGTTGTAGATACTGCACATGGACATTCAATGGGAGTTGTAAGAAAAGTAAAAGAAATTAAAGAAAAATATCCAAACCTTGACTTAATAGCCGGAAATGTAGTTACAGCCGAAGCGACAAGAACGCTTTTTGAAGCAGGTGCAGATGTCGTAAAAGTAGGAGTCGGTCCCGGTTCAATCTGTACAACAAGAGTTGTTGCAGGTGTCGGAGTTCCGCAAATAACAGCAGTTTACGATTGTGCAACAGTCGCAAGGGAAATGGGAAAAACAATCATCGCCGACGGCGGATTGAAATATTCAGGAGATGTTGTAAAAGCACTTGCGGCAGGAGGAAATGTTGTAATGCTTGGCTCAATGCTTGCAGGAACCGATGAATCACCGGGAGAATTTGAAATTTATCAAGGAAGAAGATTTAAAACTTACAGAGGAATGGGATCTCTTGCAGCAATGGAAAAAGGTTCAAAAGACAGATACTTCCAAGAAGAAGGAAAAAAACTTGTTCCTGAAGGAATAGAAGGAAGAACCCCTTACAAGGGAACTTTAGCTGACGCAGTTTACCAAATAGTCGGGGGAATAAGAGCCGGAATGGGCTATACAGGAGCAAAAGACTTAGAAACTTTAAGAGAAACCGCTCAATTTGTAAAAATGACGGGAGCAGGACTTATAGAATCTCACCCACATGATGTTCAAATAACAAAAGAAGCTCCAAACTACTCAAAATAACTTTAAACTAAAATTCAAAAGTAAAAAGTAAAAACATAAAACAAAAACTGACCTAATCTAAATTTTCTTAAAAATTAGGTCAGTTTTTTTGTAAAATCTAAATTCCGTAATTATTAATTTTTCTAAATGCAAACTTCAAAAAAATTAAAGTTATCAAAAATAAAAATATAATATTATATACTATAATCGGTAGATTATACTCTTTTCCCAATAAAATATTAAAAAGTTCCCTAAACAAAGCAATGTCACTCGAAAAAGCCAAAACCAAAGCACTAAAGAAAGAAGTAAAAGTTGATATTCTCTCAAAAATAATGCATAATGAAAAAAATGTATAGTACAATGAGTAAACTATTGTCAAAATTAATAATAAATATATAACGAAATTTTTAAAATCAAATTCCGTAAAACGGATATCCTTATAAAAAAACAAAAAATTTACAAAAAATATCAAAATTGTTCTTACAAATGTAACCAAACTTCTTTTAAAATAAATAACTAAAATACTTGTTCTTGATAAAGTTAAATTAAATAAAGTTTTTGAACGTATCTCTGTTTCAAGTTCATAGACTGTTTCCGATATCACAGTTCGAAAAATATAAAAACTGCCGATTACAAAAATCATAGTCGTATTTAATTTCCCTACATTTTTAATCATAAAAAATAAACCGATTATAAAAATAAATTCATTAAATAAAGTCGATATCATATTAGCTTTATAATTTTTTACTTCTGAGTATTTTCTTCTAAATTCCATATAAATCTCCTTTTTCAATGCTTTTTCTTAACAGATTTGAAAAAAGCAAATATGCAAGTAAACTCATCACAAAAATTTGTAAAATCAAGTAGCAAATAACAATTACCGAGATTTTATTTGATAATAAATTTTCAAAAATAATTCTTGCATTTATATATGGCAGTAAAAGTTTTGTTGTGAAAAATAAAATTTTATTTTCAATAATTGATGTAATTCCTCCAAAAAATAATATATAATAATAAGTCAGAGAAATAAAACTACTGAATCTCTTAAAAACAAATACGAACGAAGATAAGAATATGCCCACGGAATAACTGTAAAAAACAGACATAATTATAACAGTCAATTTTATAAAACCGTACTCAAAAACAGATTTATCAAAATTTCCGACAAAATACAAAAAAGTAAAAACAGGAACCGCTTTTATTATGTCAATAAAAAAGGTATTTACGCATCTTAAAATTACAACTTTAAGAACTCCCGTTTCGGACTGAAGTATACTTAACAATGTTCTGTCAAGAATTTCTTCTTCAACTATATAAGTCGGTATGCTAAGTCCGTGTGTTGAAAAATACCAAATTATCAAAAGCAAAAATATTATTTCTTTATTATCTGCAAAAAAATATTTTGTGAGCATATATGCTAATATAAAAATTTGCAAATTCGCAAATATTAAATTGAATTTATACTTATTCAATTCTGCAAGATTTCTTTTAAATTCACAAAAAAATTCTCTAATCATTTGAAATCACCTTGAAAAATATATCATCCGAAGTCAAAGGAGAATTCTTTACAGAATAAACGTCAACGTTTGAAAGTATAAATTTTACCTCATTTTTATCATATACGGATAAAAATATCCTGTCATTTAAAAATTCGTACTTTGTCATTTTTAAAGTTTTTAAAATATCTACATTTTTGCCGTCTGTTTCTATAATCGTCTTTTCAGTATCGGAATTGACAAACAATTCGCCGGAACATTTGTCTAAAGAAATTTTTCCGTTGTCAATTAATATAATTCTTGAATTTAAATTTTTCAAAAAAGATAAGTCATGACTTGTAAAAATAATTGTCTTATTTTCTTCCTTCGAAAGTTTATACAAAAAAGACATAAACAAATTTACAGCCGAAACATCCAATCCGTTTGTCGGTTCATCTAAACATATAATATCCGGTTTTGTCATTAACGTTATTATTAATGACAATTTTTGTCTGTTTCCTTGAGAAAGCTCACTTACTTTTTTATCTAAATTATTTTCAAATTCAAAATACTGAATATAAAAATTTAAAAGTTCCTTATTACTCTTATCCAACTTAACTTTATTGAGATATAAAAAATATGATATATTCTCATTAGCTGTCAAATAATCATAATAACCCTTACCGCTTTCAAGCACGAATTTAGAAATTTGTTTTATTCTTTTATCTTGATTACTTAATCCGCAAACAGAACAGATTCCACTTGTTTGAAACAAAATCCCGCTTATTATCTTTAGCAATGTACTCTTTCCGGAACCGTTTTTCCCGATTATGGCAACAATCTCGCCCTTTTCTATGTTCAAACTGTCGACATCCAAAACCAAATTACTCTTAAAATATTTTTTTAAGTCCTTAATCTCTATATAACTCATAACAAAACACCTATCTTTATCAATTTTTCTTCAATAAACCGAACAGTAAATATTAATCTTAATTACACATATAATAAAGGAGCTTAAAAAAGCACCTTTAAATATTTATCTGTTAATTTTATTTTTTATAGATTTATTAAATTTAATACAATCTAAACAGTTTCATTCCATATTCGTCTGTTCCGTTTTCTACAAAACCTATCCTTTTCCAAAACCGAATAGAATTTTCTTTTGTTGAATTTAAAACATAATGTTTTGCTCCGTTCAATTTTGTATACTTTTCTAATTTTTTAAAACATTCCAATCCTTTAGACTTATTTCTAAATTCAGGATATATCCAAAAATCAAGTATAAAACACTCTCCGAAATATTTTCCGTCTTCATTATCGTAAATCGTAAATTGTACTGCACCTATTTCTACATTGTTTTCGAAAAAATATGCAATATGGTGCCTGTCATTTTCGCCAACCATACGATTTTCTAAAAACTCTCTGTACTCTCTGCCTGAAAAATATTCTATATCTTCCTTATCTATAATAATTTCATCTTCAAGTAAATACTTAATATGCTTATCCCAAAAAATACCTGCTTCATTAACCGAAATTTCTCTTATATCTATCATATTTCCCCATTTAAAATTATTCTAATACCTACTTGTTAAAACGATATTCTTTTCCGTCGTCAGTTCTTTTTAAAATTTTAAAGTCAACCATATATCTTCTTAAATAACAAAAATCTCCGTAGTATCTCTTTAAAATTTCATTGATTTCTTTTTCTGTATATTTTCTTTCCTCAAAACAATCGGAAGCTAAATAAACAAAAAGTTTGTACTTATCTTGCTGTTTTTTCGGCATATTTGCAATTACACCGTCTTTTATCCATTTATCCTTATTAAATTCCATAATACCTCCCCTAAAAATTAAAATCCAATAAATTCGAATTTAATCAAAATAATTAACCCATAATTTCTTTTTTAACAATTTATTCAATGTAATTATCTTATCACAAACTATAAACTTACACAAGGAATAACCTTAATTGATTGTCATCTGTTTTTTACATATAGATTATATGATCAAATTTATCCAAAAATTCTTTTTCTACATTGTGAGTAATCATAATTATTGTTTTATCTTTCATTTCTAACAATCTGTTACAAACATAATTTTCCATAGCTTTATCCATTGCTGAAAAAGGCTCATCCAGCAATAATATTTCCCTACCTGACAAAACCGCTCTTAAATAATTTACCAATTGTTTTTCTCCGCCGCTCAACTCATTATTGTTTTCTGATTTTAATAAAATTTCAACTTTATTTTCCGGAATATACTTATCGCCTTTTTCTAAAATAGTTTTATCGAAGCTGCCCCAAATACTTACATTATTCCAAAAATTTGTAGAAAATATATGAGATTTTTGCGTCAGATACATTATTAATTGATTACAAAATCTGTAAGATACTTTTCTGTCGTCTATTGTAATGCTCCCGCCAGTACAAGTAATATTTCCGTTTATCAAATTTAAAAACGTAGACTTTCCTTTGCCGCTTTCTCCTATAATTGCATATTTTTTGTTTTTTTTAAACGTATAGGAGAAATCTTTAATTATGTAATCATCATATTTAAAACTTACATTATTACACCTAATATTATTAACAAATTTTACATTTTCCGATTCTAAATTTTTGTTTTCTGAAATTTCCGAAATTATATCACTCATAACCGTTTCTACTGATTTACGAAGACTTACAGAGTCAATAATGGTGCGAAGCGGAAGTAAAAAATCTTGAATATATGCAATAGTGGCTGTTGCAATCCCTGCTGTAATTTCTTTTTTATACAACAGATATGCAATAATTACAAATGATGAAATATTAATTAAATTCATAACCGATGCATTAAAAACATTTACAAAAGTTTTGTATTTACCGAAATCATACCTGCTCTCTTCCATTTTTTAAGAGAGTTTTCGTAATTTTTTGCTATATTTCTATATGTAAAATAATTTATGAAAGAATAGCCTCCTAACAAATCTATAATCTTTGAATGATAACAAGCGGTATTATCCAATAAAGTCCTCTTCTTTTTTGAAAATTTCTTAGCGGTTATTTTTGGCAAATACAGAACAATAAAAGAAACTAAATATATTATGATTGCAATTTTATAGTTTAATATAAAAATATAAATCGCATAAATAATAAAAGAAATTAAAGACTCTAATATCATCATACTATATTCCAAATAATCGGCACAAGATGAAATGTCGTTATTTAACTTTGAATTATAATCTCCTATACTGTTTTGATTAAAATTATTCGGCTCTTTACAGATTATTACGGAAAACAAATTTTTTCTTAAATATAAATTAAACTCCGTTTCAAGTTTCCAGCTACTCCTTTGACTGATATACTGCGAAATCATCCCGACAGCAATAAGCAACACAAACAAACCTACAAGTTTTATAACCTCATAAATTCCGTTGCTGTAATCGGCATCAATCATATATTTTATAACTGTCGGCAATCCCGCTATTGACGATATAAAAATAAAATGAAAGAAAATCCTAAAAAATATAAATTTTTTAAAACGTTTTAAAATCATTAATATACTCCTCCCTTTTAATAATTTAAATATCTACTAATTAAGCTCAAAATACCATATTATTTCTAAAAAGTCAATACTCATTTCAAAACTTAAATAATCTTTATCGGTTTACATATAAATTTATAATCGAAAACAAATTTTAGCTTAGAAATTCCTCA
>JALEHY010000038.1 GCA_022770425.1 Parvimonas sp.
CTACAATTTCACCGGATCCTTTGTTGAGACAGTGCCCAAATCGTTACACCTTTCGTGCGGGTCGGAACTTACCCGACAAGGAATTTCGCTACCTTAGGACCGTTATAGTTACGGCCGCCGTTTACTGGGGCTTAAGTTCTATGCTTCGGTTGCCCTAACATTTCCCCTTAACCTTCCAGCACCGGGCAGGTGTCAGCTCCTATACTTCATCTTTCGATTTAGCAGAAACTTGTGTTTTTGGTAAACAGTCGCTTGGGCCTATTCTCTGCGACCACTCTATGCTCCATACGTATGCATTTCACATCTAATGGTACCCCTTCTCCCGAAGTTACGGGGTCATTTTGCCGAGTTCCTTAACAAAGGTTCTTCCGCGCGTCTTAGGATTCTCTCCTTGCCTACCTGTGTCGGTTTTGGTACGGGTATCTTCTCACTCAATAGTACCTTTTCTTGGCAGTTTGGAATCTGTTGCTTCACTACTTATTTTTCGCTCCCCATCACTTCTCAGTATTAATCACTGGGATTTGCCTCAATGATCTACCTACCTGCTTAGACGTGCTCTACCATTCACACGCTCAACATATCCTCCTGCGTCAGTACTTCTCTCAAACATTCAAAGATAGTACAGGAATCTCAACCTGTTGTCCATCGCTTACGCTTTTCAGCCTGGGCTTAGGTCCCGACTTACCCTGAGAGGACGAGCCTTCCTCAGGAATCCTTAGGCTTTCGACGGGAGGGATTCTCACCCTCCTTTTCGCTACTCATGCCAGCATTCTCTCTTCTGTAAAGTCCACTTCGTCTTCCAACTTAGCTTCGCCCCTTACACAATGCTCCTCTACCACTAATTTAATTAGTCCACAGCTTCGGTATTAGATTTTAGCCCCGTTCATTTTCGGCGCTCTACCACTTGACCAGTGAGCTATTACGCACTCTTTAAATGTATGGCTGCTTCTAAGCCAACATCCTGGTTGTCTAAGTAGTAAAACATCCTTTCCCACTTAATCTATATTTAGGGACCTTAGCTGGTGGTCTGGGCTCTTTCCCTTTTGACTATGAAGCTTATCCCACATAGTCTGACTCCCAATCATCATTTATCAGGTATTCGGAGTTTGATAACTTTCGGTAACGTCTAACGCCCCTACGGTATTCAGTGCTCTACCCCCTGTAAACTAAATTGAGGCTAGCCCTAAAGCTATTTCGAGGAGAACCAGCTATCTCCAAGTTCGATTGGCTTTTCACCCCTATCCACAAGTCATCCGATAGCTTTTAAACGCTACCCGGTTCGGTCCTCCATGAAATTTTACTTTCACTTCAACCTGCTCATGGATAGATCACCTGGTTTCGGGTCTATGGCATACGACTTACTTCGCCCTATTCAGACTCGGTTTCCCTACGGCTCCGTAACTTCATTACTTAACCTTGCCGCACACCATAACTCGCTGGCCCGTTCTACAAAAAGTACGATATCATAGCTCTTGCTACTCTATCTGCTTGTAGGCATAGGGTTTCAGGTTCTTTTTCACTCCCCTCCCGGGGTTCTTTTCACCTTTCCCTCACGGTACTATTCTCTATCGGTCACTGAGTAGTATTTAGCCTTAGGGGGTGGTCCCCCTTTATTCACACAGGATTTCTCGTGTCCCATGCTACTCCTTCTAAGTCAGATTAATCCGGATTTCGTTTACAAGACTTTCACTTTCTTCGGTTAGCCTTCCCAGACTATTCTACTATCCTTCTTTCTCCTTAACTTAACTTGGGCTCTTTCCATTTCGCTCGCCGCTACTTTGAAAATCGATCTTTTCTTTCTTTTCGTCAGGCTACTTAGATGTTTCAGTTCACCTGCTCTCCCCTCTTATAGCTATTTATTCACTATAAGATACTTGAGGTTTGCTCAAGTAGGTTTCCCCATTCGGATATTCACGGATCTTAGGATATTTGCTCCTCCCCGTGACTTTTCGCAGCTTATCACGTCCTTCTTCGGCTCTCAGTGCCAAGGCATTCACCCTATGCCCTTGGTCGCTTGACCAGAAATATATCTCTTTAATTGTCAGGTTTCTTGGTGGAGATGAGGAGATTCGAACTCCTGACCCCCTGCTTGCAAGGCAGGTGCTCTCCCAACTGAGCTACACCCCCAAAATGTTCTTTATTTCTTCTTTCAGTTAGCCTTACAGCTTTTCTTAAAAAAATACGAACCTTAAAAAACAGTGATAATACCTTATCCTTTTTGAACTGTCGTTCTTTGTACTCCTTAGAAAGGAGGTGATCCAGCCGCACCTTCCGATACGGCTACCTTGTTACGACTTCACCCCAGTCATTAACCCTACCTTCGACGTCTTCCTCCTTGCGGTTAGATCGACGGCTTCGGGTATTGCCAACTCCCATGGTGTGACGGGCGGTGTGTACAAGACCCGGGAACGCATTCACCGCGACGTTCTGATTCGCGATTACTAGCAACTCCGACTTCATGTAGGCGAGTTGCAGCCTACAATCCGAACTGAGATTGGCTTTTAGAGTTTTGCTTAATATCACTATCTCGCTTCTCGTTGTACCAACCATTGTAGCACGTGTGTAGCCCAAGACATAAAGGGCATGATGATTTGACGTCAGCCCCACCTTCCTCCGATTTGTCATCGGCAGTCTCTCCAGAGTCCCCACCTCTACGTGCTGGTAACTGAAGATAAGGGTTGCGCTCGTTGCGGGACTTAACCCAACATCTCACGACACGAGCTGACGACAACCATGCACCACCTGTATAGCTGTCCCGAGGGACTTATCAATTTCTCAATAACTCAACTATATGTCAAGCCTTGGTAAGGTTCTTCGCGTTGCTTCGAATTAAACCCCATGCTCCGCTGCTTGTGCGGGTCCCCGTCACTTCCTATGAGTTTCAGTGTTGCCACCGTACTCCCCAGGCGGAATGCTTAATGTGTTAACTTCGGCACCGAGCTTTGACACCCACCACCTAGCATTCATCGTTTACGGCGTGGACTACCAGGGTATCTACTCCTGTTTGCTCCCCACGCTTTCGAGCCTCAGCGTC
>JALEHY010000039.1 GCA_022770425.1 Parvimonas sp.
ATATACTTATCCGCTTGAGTTCCGTTTTGATTGACAGCTTTTTCTAAAGCCTTTACAACGGCATTAATATAACCTTTTGATGATACAGTTGCATTTGTAACCGTATCGATATCTGTTGATTGCTTATTTACAATTCTTTGTTCCAAGATTTTTGCTTTATCTGAGTCAAAATATTGGGAGTCGTCATTATTTTTCATAAGTTCAATTTTTGAAATTTTACCGTTTTGTACAGTTACTTTAACTTGAATTGAATTGTCATAATATCCGCTTGAGCTACCGATATAAACACCGTCAACCAAATTTTTGAAACCTTTTTTTATTTGTTCAATATCTGTTTCACTTGATTTGTTTTGTTTAATATTTTCATCTGTCTTAGAAATTTGTTCGACTTCGAATTGTTTTTTCTCTGCTCCCGCTTGTAATAGGGCATTATTTATTGCATTCAATATACCTCTGCTGGAAACTGTAGCTCCCGAAACGGTATCTACATTTTTATTTCCGGATAATATATTTGACAAAACTCTTAAAGCCCATCCGAAATAAGGATAATCCTCGTTGTGGCTTATAACATTTACTGCAACAATTACACCGTTTCTTACAGTTACTGAAACTCTTATAGGACCGTTATAACCAAAACCTGTTCCTATGAATGTACCGTCTTTTAATTTTTCATTTGTTAAACTTACGGTTCCGGCAACAATGTTCGAAAGTTTTTCTGAAATTTTCGATTTTTCTTTTTCTCTTAATTCCTTGTTGCCTTTTTCAAGATTTATCGCTACATCACTTGATTTAGCACCTGCTTGTAACAAGGCTTTATATACGGCTATTTTGATTGCATCCGCAGTTACCGTTGCTCCGGATATTGAGTCCACATTAAAAGTATTTTTTTCAACTATGGATTGTAAAATCTTTTTAGCAAGTTCATAATATTCAGGCGTTTCATTTTGAGAAATAACGTCCACTGAAAAGATTTTACCATCTTTAATTATAACTTTTACAGTGATAGGTCCTTCATAGCCTTCTGCACTGGCTTGGTATTCTCCGTCTTTCAATTCGTTTGGAGCCTTAGCTGTATCAATAATAACTTTTTCATTATTAATAATGTCAGCACGTTTTTTATTGTGTTGAAGGCTGTTACTGATTGTATAGACAATACCTCCGGTGACTAATATGAAAGATAATAAAGTACCTATAATTGCTTTTTTGCTCATACTTATACTCCTCTCCTTTTTTAAAAATTTTTAGTATGTAATTTAAAAATAAAATTATATACTAAATTATTTTACTAAAAAAAATATTTTTTTGCAATTAAAAACCATTATCTACAAATTATAAAAAAATAAAAATTTTTAATTGTTATTTACTGAAAATTTTAAATAAATATACTTTAGATTTTTAAAATTAAAGTTTATTTTCAGTAATTTTTTAAAAAATTATAATAAATATTTTTTTGAGATGAAAAAAGTTTACTTTACTTAGATAAAAATAATGAAATATGGAAGCTTATATTATAAATAAAAAATTTTTGTATTAATAATTTTTATTAGTCAAGAAATGTACGGAAACTTTAAAATGCTTATTTAAATTAAGAAAGCATTTTGAATTTTTTGAAAAATTTTATGGTTTTTAATTTGGTTTTAAAAATTTTTAAGACAGATTTTTTTACAGGAAAGTTATTTTTTGGAATAAAATAGGGGGTATCTTCCCCCCCTGTTTTGTATAATTTAATTTAAATTTTTTCCTTGATATGAGTTTTTTTGTTTTAATATTTTATTTACTTCGCCTATTGTTTTTATTTTATCTTTTGACCATAGGGGAGCAACTAATTTATTTTTATCCCCGTCACCGGTCAGTCTGTGTATTATTATGTTTGGATCCAAATTTTCTATTGCCGTAATCAAAGCATCAATATATTCTTTTTGTGTCAGAAGTTTTAACTTTTCATTAAGATAATCTTGATACAGTAAAGAATCTTTTTGAATGTATAAGCTGTGAATTTTTATTCCAAACGGTGAAAATCGGTTTGTATAAGTTATAGTATTTTTAAAATCTTTTTCAGTTTCATTTGGAAGTCCGAAAATTATATGAAAAATCGTCTTTATGTTTAATTCTTTTAGTTTTAAAACACAACTTTTAAAAGTTTCTAAATTATAACCTATATTCATTTCTTTTCTGGTGTTTTCATTTGAACTTTGTAGTCCGAGTTCTATCCAAACTTCAACTTTTTCATTGATTTCAGAAAGTAAATCGTAAATTTCGTCATTAAAACAATCTGCCCTCGTAGCAATAGATAAAATTTTTACATTTTTAAAATTTATAGCTTCGTAATACAATTCCCTTAGTTTTTCAACAGGTAAAAATGTGTTGGTATAACTTTGAAAATATGCTATATATTCATTGGATGTATCTTTGTTTTTTAAAATTTCGATTTGTGAATTTAATTGCTCGGTTATTGTGGGGAATTTTTTTGTAAATTCACCGCTTCCTGATTCTGAGCAAAATTTACAACCGCCTTTTTTGTTTTTTCTGTTAGGGCATGAAAATCCGCCGTCTATTGATAGTTTAAGAAGTCTGTGTCCGAAAGTTTTCTTTAGGTAACTGCTAAGCGTATTGTATCTTTCCATAATTATAGTTAAAGTTTACACTCTTATCTCTTTCTTAATTGTTCTTTTTGTTCTAATACATGACGTTTCAGTTCATCTAAATATTCAATTTCATCTTCTGAGAAGTTTGCGTTTTTTAAAAACTTTCCTGCTCCTTTAATTACCATAAGCTCAGGATTTTCAGGGTGAATTACCGTAAGTCTTGTTCTGTCTTGAATTAAGTCGATAAGTCCGGGAATTAATGATGAACCGCCCGTTAGAATCAAACCTTTTGAAAATAAATCTGCAATTAATTCGGGAGGAGTTTTTCCTAAAGTTTCGGTTATTGCATTTAAAATTTTATTTAATGTAAGTTCTATCGCTTTTGAAATGTCAATACTGTTTACATAAATGTGCATTGGAAGACCGTTCATAACATTTCTTCCTTTAACCTCAAACAACTCTCCGCCATTTACGGGATAGGCGGTTGCAATAGAAAGCTTTATTGATTCAGCAGTTGTTGAACCGATTAACATATTATACCTTGTACGAATAAAATCAGATATTGCCTCATCAACAGAATTACCTCCGATATTTAAACTTTTTGTAATTATTATTCCACCATTTGATATTACAGAAATATCGGTTTTTCCTGCGCCTATATCAACAACCATTGCACCTGTCGGATCATTTATATTTATACCACAGGCGACAGCGGCTGCTATTGTTTGTTCCAACAAGATAACTTTATGAGCTCCCGCAATTTTTACCGCTTGTGAAATGGCTCTTTTTTGAACTTGAGTTAATTCACTTGCAATACAAACCAAAACATTCGGTCTGAATAAATTTTTTCCTATAGATTTTTTTATAGCTCTTTTTATTATTGCTTCAGTTGCGTTAAAATCTTGAATATTTCCTGCATTTATCGGATGTTTTGCAACAATATTGCCGGGTACTCTTCCGTATAATTTTTTTGCAGTTTCTCCATAAGAAATTATTTTATTTTTGTATGTGTCCATAGTTACAACTGCAGGTTCATTTACTACAACACCTTTATGTTCAACAAAAGTTGCTACTTTTGAAGTTCCCAAATCGATAGCAAGTTTTTTTCTAAAATAGTCCATAATATCTCCTAAAAAATATATTTTACATTATTATAATTTTACACTAAAAAAACTATATAGTAAAGGAAAAAATAAAAGTTTATCACAAATTACACTAATGTTGTCCTAAATAATTTTAATTTTAGAAGATTTTACTTTAATTTATTAAAAATAAAATTATGATAATTATGAAGTTTAAAATCTAATTTTAAAAATTTCAAAATATGATAAAATTGTATTGATTTAAAGTAAATTTAAGGTTATACTGATAGTATTATTACAAGAGGTGGATGTATGAGAATTTTAATTTGTGAAGATGAAATTGATTTAGCTGACGGACTTAGCACTATTTTAAAGGGAAATAATTATTCTGTTGATACTGTTTATGACGGCGAGCAGGCACTTATTTATCTTGAGGCTGAAAATTATGATGCAGTTGTGCTTGACATAATGATGCCAAAGGTAGACGGGATAACAGTTTTAAAGACAATAAGAAAAAAAGGTAACAATATTCCTGTATTGATGTTGACTGCAAAGTCTCAAATTGAAGATAAGGTTGAAGGGCTTGATTTTGGAGCTGATGATTATTTGACAAAACCATTTGACATCAAGGAACTTTTGGCGAGGCTACGTTCAATAACTCGAAGACAGTCAAATATTACAGACAATATTCTTTCTTTTGGGAATATAACTTTAAACAGAACGACATTTGAGTTGAGTTCCAAAGACGGAAGTTTTAAGCTTGCAAGTAAAGAATTTCAAATGCTTGAAATGTTTATGTTGACTCCTTCTCACTTGATTTCTGTTGATACATTTATGGATAAAATTTGGGGGTATGATACAGAATCCGATATAAGTGTTGTTTGGGTTTATATTTCATACATACGAAAAAAACTTATTTCATTAAATGCAAATGTTGAAATAAAGGTTACAAGAAAT
The DNA here is from genome assembly GCA_022770425.1 of Parvimonas sp. Taxonomy (GTDB): domain Bacteria; phylum Bacillota; class Clostridia; order Tissierellales; family Peptoniphilaceae; genus Parvimonas. Next base: position 4,625 of record JALEHY010000039.1, read on the forward strand.
GTTGGATACTCTTTGGGGGAAATTTAATGGAAAAAAAACTTAGAAAAAAGTTTATATTTTTTTCCGTTGGAGTAGTATTTATAGTTTTGATTTTAATTGCCGGATGTGTAAATTTAATTAATTTTAATCAATTAAATTATCGTTCGAAAGCGGTGTCCGAAATACTTGTTGAAAACGACGGAGAATTTCCGAAAATGAAACATAATGGGGATACAGATTTTTTAAAAGACAGATTATCTCCTGAAATGGCATTTTCAAACAGGTTTTTTACAGTAAAAACAGATGTTGAAAAAAATGTAATTACAGTTAATACCGGTGATGTTTATTTAACAAGTGCGACAGAGGCTGTTGAATATGCTAAAAGTGTGCTGAAAAAAGGAAATGAAACAGGTTTTTTAAATGGATTTAAATATACCGTATCAGAAAAAGATTATGGAATTTTAATAGTTTTTGTAGATGTTTCAAGAGATTTTAATGTTTTTTATTCAACACTTCGAAACAGTTTTTTAGTCAGTGGAATTGTTCTTGTTGCAGTTGCTGTACTTTCTTTCATTTTATCAAAAAAGGCTGTATATCCGATGGTTTTAGCTTATGAAAAACAAAAAAGATTTATAACGGATGCAAGTCATGAATTAAAAACTCCTTTAGCTATTATAAATACAAGTGCAGATGTTTTAGAAATGGAAAAAGGTACAAGTAAGTGGACAGACAATATTCATAAACAAGTAATAAGATTGAATGAACTGATTGGAAATTTGATTACACTCACAAAGCTTGAGGAAGAACAGAAAATAGAAAAGAAGGAGTTTTCTTTTTCAAATATTGTTAAAGAAATTTTTTATGAATATGAATTAATTATGAATAATTCAAATAAAAAAATAGCGGAAAATATTGATGAAGGAATAAACTTTGTAGGGGATGAAAAGTTAATACGACAGTTTATTACAATTCTTTTAGATAATTCTATGAAATATGCAAAGGAAAATTCGACTGTAAATATTTCTTTGAAAAAACAAAACAGAAAAATTATTTTTTCAGTTGAAAATGAGGCTGACGGACTGGAAGTAAAAAATTACGATGTCTTGTTTGAGAGATTTTACAGAAGTGACAATTCAAGAAACAGTAAAACCGGTGGGTATGGAATAGGGCTTTCCGTTGCAAAAACTATCGTTTTACAGCATAAAGGTAAAATTTCCGCAGAAAGTTCAGACGGGAAAAGTATAATTTTTAAGGCAAAATTTTAAATTTAAAACGTAGGAATTTAAAAATATTTCTACGTTTTTTTAAAGTAAAAAGGCAATAAATAAAAATTGTTCTTATTTGTGTGGAATAATTTTTTATTTTATGGTAAAATAAAAATGTCAATAACTTGATATTGAATATAAATTTTATTTTGGGGGTAATTTTATGAAAAATATTTTAAAGAAGTTTTTAGTTTTAAGTTTATCTGCAGGTCTTTTACTTACTGCCTGTTCTAAAAAAGATGAAAAAAAATCAGATGAAAATTCTGAAAAATTAAAAGTTGTTACAACAATTTTTCCTGAATATGATTTAACAAGAGCAATTGCAAAAGATAAAGTTGATTTGGATATGTTGATAAAACCCGGAGTTGATGTTCATTCATTTTCTCCTACTCCTTCAGATATAAAAACAGTCGAAAAATCGGATATTTTTATTTATGGAGGAACAGACCATGATAAGTGGGTGGAAACTATAACTAAAAGTGTAAATTTGAATTCTAAAAAAGTTGTTAAGTTGACAGACGGTATTCAACAACTTGAAGAAGAAACTGTTGACGGAATGAAACATGAACACCATCATGAAGAGAGTAGTGCAGATGAAAAACATGAACATAAACATGATGATGAAAGTTGTGAGGAATGCGGACACTCTCACGGGAACGGAAGTGAAGTGGAACTTGATCCTCACTTTTGGACATCACCTAAAAATGCAATTTCTATGGTAAAGTCAATTGCAAATTCTTTAATGGAAAAAGATCCGAAAAACAGTGCCTTTTATAAAGAAAATGCAGAAAATTATATTAAACAGTTAGAAGAAGTTGATAAAGAATTGAATTCTGTTGCAGACAGTTCTAAACTAAAAAAAGTTGTTATAGCAGACAGATTCCCGTTTAGATATTTATTTGATGATTTGTCTATTGAATACAGGGCGTTGTTTTCGGGTTGTAGTGTTGAATCAACGGCAAGTGCGGGGCAAATCAAAAAAATGGTGGATTATGTAAAAGAAAATAATATTAAAGTTATTTATCACATTGAAATGGGTAAAGGAGATATGGCACAAACCGTTGCAAAAGATACAGGGGCAAAGGTGTTGATGTTGCATTCGATACACACAGTTACTAAGTCTGAATTTGAAAACGGTGTGACTTATGTTGATTTAATGAAAAAAAATGTAGATGCTTTAAGAGAAGGACTTAATTAATGAAAGAAAAGATATTATCTTGTGAAAATTTAACTATAAATTACAAGAATCATACAGTTGTCAACGATTTGAGTTTTTCGGTTGAAAAAGGAGATTTTTTTCTTGTTTTGGGAAAAAACGGAATTGGAAAATCTACTTTATTGAGAGGAATATTGGGACTTAAGTCGATTAATTTCGGAAATATTATAAAAAATTTTAAAACTTGCGGATACATCTCTCAGGAAATTTTGTTAAAGAAAAATTTTCCTTCGACAATCTGGGAGTTTGTGTTGTCTGCAAGAGCGATTCACTCTAATATATTTTATAACGCAAAAGATATGAAATTGGTAGAAGAGAATCTTAAATTATTAAATTTGTGGGAATTGAAAGATAAAAGTATAAATTCACTTTCTGTAGGACAATTACAAAGAGCGGTTATATGTAGATGTTTATGTGTAAGTGATGAAATTATTTTTTTAGATGAACCTACAAATTCATTAGATATTTCAGTAAAAGAAATGTTATATGAAATTTTAGAAAAATTGAATAAAAACGGTTTGACAATATTTATGATAAGTCATGACAAAGAGGTTTTTAAATTTGCAAACAAGGCTTTATTACTCGGAAATGATATCAGAATAATTGAGAATGTTTCGGATAAATTTGAAAAGGGGGAAATTAAATTTGATTAATTTGATTTTAGAAATGTTGAGTTACCCATTTATGGTGAAAGCCATAATAGTCGGACTTTTGATTTCTGTTTGTTGCGCTCTTTTGGGAATTACTTTAGTTTTAAAAAGGTATTCTATGATTGGAGTGGGGCTTTCGAATGTAGCTTTTGCAAGTTTATCTATAGCTTTATCGTTTGATTTATCACCGATGGAATTTTCAATGCCCATTGTAGTTTTGGCAGGAGTTTTGCTTTTGAAATACAGTGAAAAATATAAAATTACGACTGACACGGCAATTGCTGTATTGAGTTGTGTTTCTGTTTCTGTAGGAGTAACATTTACCGCAATTACAAAAGGCTTAAATGTTGATGTATGTAATTACCTTTTTGGAAGTATTCTCGTAATGACCAGAACCGATATGTACATTAGTTTTGTGTTGGGAGTTGTGGTATTAATTTCGTATATTTTATTATATAATAAAATATATACTATTACGGTTGATGAAGACTTTGCAAGAGCGACAGGAATGAAGGTTGATTTTTATAATACTTTGGTTACTGTTTTAATTTCTGTAACAATAGTTATAGGAATAAAATTTATGGGGAGTATGTTGATTTCTTGTTTGATAATATTTCCTGCAATCAGCTCAATGAAACTTTTTAAGAGTTACAGAAATGTGGTTATATCATCTGTTTTAATTTCTGTTGTAGCACTATTTTTCGGAATAGTTATATCATATATTTTTTCAACACCGACCGGAGCAAGTATAGTTATAGTGAATTTAATCTTATTTATAATTTCAACAATTATAGGGAGGTTTGTAAATGAATAAAAAAATTATTTTGTTTTTGCTACTTTTAGTGTCATTTTCTGCTTGTTCTAAATCTAATAATGTATCAAGATTTCAAAATGTAGATAAGAAAAATTATAATGATATACAATCGAGCTTAAAAAATGATCCTAATAATTCTTTGGCTGACCAGAAACAAAATCCAAATGATTTTAAAAAAGACAGTTCAAAAGAAAAAAAGGAATATGAAACTCCTAAAGTTGAAGAAAAAATTTCAAAAGATGAACTTAATAAAAAAAGAGACGAGGATTCAAAAGACGGGATAATAAATATTTCCGACGGAATTTTTTTACCGTTAGTAAATGATATTTATATAAATAAAGATGAATATATCGGGAAAAAAGTTCGTATAGTAGGACAAAATGTTAGGTTTGAAGACAAGGATACCGGTGAAGTTGTATATGCGATTTTAAGAGAGGGACCGGGATGCTGTTATAATGACAGTGTAATTGGATTTGAATATATTACAGACGACAAGTACCCTGAACCGCAAAAATGGTATGAAATGGTAGGGGAAGTAATAATTGACAATTTCGGTACGGGTAAAGTTGTAAAACTTAAACTTATAAGTATAAAGGAGGTCAAACCGAAAACAGATAAATTAATACATTTTGGATAAAAGAAGGTGTAGATAATTCTACACCTTTTATATTATTTATTAAACTTTTTAACAAAATTGTAAAGAGTTTTTACAGGAATACCGCTTGCTCCTTGAGGATTTATTCCCCAAGCGGTCGCGGAATGAGAAGGACCTGCAATATCTAAGTGAACCCAAGGAGTATTTTCAACAAAATGTTCTAAGAATATTCCGGCAGTTATAGCACCACCGCTTCCCGGACCTGTTGAATTTAAAAGATCGGCAATCTTTCCTTTAACACTTTCCCTGTGTTCTTCAAAAACAGGAAATCTCCATAAATACTCTCCCATAATGTCAGCAGAGTTTTTCACCTTTTCAAAAATTTCGTCATTATTGCTGACTGCTCCGACAACTTTTCCGCCCAAAGCATAAATGCAAGCCCCTGTTAATGTTGCAACATCAATTATACATTCAGGATTTAATTTTGATGCTCCATAGTAAAGGGCGTCCGCTAAAGTAAGTCGTCCTTCGGCATCTGTATTTATAACTTCGATAGTGGAGCCTTTCATTGAAGAAATAATATCTCCGTTTCTGTATGCTGAGCCGTTAATCATATTTTCACAGCTTGCAACAAGAGCTATTACATTTCTTTGAATATTCATTTTTCCGATAGCGTACATTGTTGAAATTACAGCTGCACTCCCTCCCATATCGGTTTTCATATCCACCATTCCTGTGGCAGGTTTAATTGCCAATCCTCCTGCATCGTAAGTTAATCCTTTACCGACTAAAACGATAGGTTTTTCGTCTTTGTTTGGCAAGTATTTCATTATTATAAATTTTGGAGGAAGATCACTACCTCTTGAAACAGCTAAAAATGCCTCCATTTTTAAAGCCTCAATTTGTTTCTTTTCTAAAATTTCAACATTAACTCCGACTTTTTCAAGTTCATCTTTAGCAAAATTGGCTAAAGTTTCTGGATATATATCGTTGGCAGGTCTGTTTACAAGATCTCTGCACATAAATACAGCCTCTGTTAATACTTTTATTTCTTTAATTCCATCAGAAATTTTTTCTTTTTTGTCCTCTTCGACTTCCAAGAAAATTTCACAAGAATATTTATCGTTCTTTTCTTTTAAGAACTTATCAAAAGAATAAGTTGAATTTATTATCCCCTCCATAATAGCTTGAGCGGTTAATTTGTAACAAATTCCTTCAAATTTATTTATTTTTATATCACAAGATGATACATTATTGGCTTTTAAAGTTTTGCCTAACTTTAAAAAACTTCTTCTTATATTTTCCAAAGAAATTTCATCTTTTTTTCCAAGACCCACAAGGATCAAATTTTCTGAATTTGGTCCGAGATTGGTAAAAATTTCTCCTCTTTTCCCTTTGAAAAGTTTGTTTTCATTTACATAGGCTTTAAGTGTTTCACTCAATCCGCATAAATCACAATTTTCAAAAGCATAAATAACTTTTGTGGAATTGCTTTTTCCGATTTTAAATTCCATAACAACCTCCATATAATAAAATTTAGATAAAAATATCTACATTAGATTATAAAATAAACAATAAATTAATGCAATAGAAAAGGATAACATAGAGTTATCCCAATAAATTAAAAATTCCCGTACTTAAAGTAGCTGTTAATATTGCGGCTAAAATCACACCGCATATTGCAGCCAAAATACTTGTCTTAAAATCAATATCCAATATACTTGCGGCAAGTATTCCGGTATAAGCACCGGTTCCCGGAAAAGGAATGCCGATAAACAAAACGAGTGCCAAAAAGAAACCTCTCTTTCCTGCTTTGTTTAAAATCTTCTGACCTGCATTGTGACCTTTTACAATAATCAATTTACAAAATTTTCCGATGATTTTTTTGTCCTTACCCCAATTTAAAATCTTCATAATGAAAAAGTAAATAAACGGAACGGGGATTAAATTACCTATAACAGAAACCAAATAAGCCGGTAAAAGTGAAAGTCCCATTGCGTGAGCATAGGGTATAGCACCTCTTAATTCTATAATAGGCAACATTGAAATTAAAAATACTAAAATATATTTTTGCATATTTTCTCCTAAATAGATACTCTTCCAATATTATATTACATAGAAATTAAAATTACAACTTTATTTAAACATCAACGGTCAAAAGTTTTTTGTAGCTTAATTCAATTAATATAGCACCTAACGGAGCTGTGATAATTATTGACATTACTGCAACCGATAATGCGATTTCTCCACAGTTAAGTCCCAATGAAAGAGGGATGGAGCCTATAACCGCTTGAACGGTTGCCTTTGGAATGTATGAAATTATACAGAATAAAATCTCTTTAAAGTTTAAATTAGTTCCAAGCATACATATAAAAACTCCTATTGAACGGAAAAATAAACTTATAAAAATCATAAGTAATGCGCCGTAACCTGCTTTTAATGTATAACTTATATTTACTGCGGCACCAACCAAAACAAAAAGTACAATTTCAGATGCAATCCATATCTTTCCAAGTTTTTCTGCAATTCTTTCTGAAACAAAAGTTGTGGTTTTGATTTTTAAAAATGATGCCATAGTCATTACTGCAATTAATCCGGAAACAGGAATAAAGTTTTTCAACCATTGTTCTAAAGCTATCAGTAAAAAAGATAGCCCCAAAAGTAAAATTATTTTCTTACTGTTTCTGATGTACTCATCTCTATGATATTTCATCTCCAAAAATGATGCAAATAAACTTCCGAACAGTATACCTAAACCTATTCCTGTAAGTATTGATACAGGAATATTTACAAAGCTCATAATATTACCGCTTCCTCCACGTTCCAAATTTACAAACGTTGAAAATAAAACTATTACAAATACATCATCAAGAGAAGAACCTGCTAAAATTAGTTGAGGTATACTCTTTTTGGTTCCGTATTTTTTGTCCATAAGATAAACCATTTTCGGTACCACTATGGCAGGAGATACCGCACCCAATATTGAACCTATTATTGCACCTTCAAGTTTTGTTATATTTAAAAAATAAGGACCGAATATTGAAAATGAAAAAATTTCAAAAAGTGCCGGAATACATGACATTAAAATGGCGGGTCTGCCTACTTTTAGTAAATCCTTTATATTTAGAGAAATTCCTGCTCTAAGTAAAATTATTACTAATGCCATTTCTCTTAAATCTGAAGAAATTTCCATTATAGAACCGTCTAAAAGATTTAATGTATGAGGACCTAAAATAATTCCTGCAAGTAACATACCTATTATTCTTGGAAGTTTTAATTTTTCAAAAATTCCTGCAATACCCATACCTATAATAAAAATAAAAGCCAATGATGTTAACATATTTACCACTCTCCTTTTTCATGATAAAGTCAAAACCACAAAAAAAAAGCTCATAATTTCACATCAACATCAAAATGTGAAAATATTAGCTTTTTAGGTTAAGGCTTAACCTTAATATATTTGGTGCCGGCAGTGGGACTCGAACCCACACGCCCTTGCGGACAACAGATTTTGAGTCTGTCTCGTCTGCCAGTTCCGACACGCCGGCATGTAAAATCAAACTACTTAAAAAGTATAACATAAAAAAAATAATAATGCAATAGATTTAAAAAATTTTTTAAAATTTACATATTATATATTTAATTGGAATTTTAAAAATTATTTTGTTATTTTCTGTTTAGACAATCAAATCAGTATGTATTTTACAAAAAGTAAAAATCGGATTTTTAAAAATATAATAATCGTTGTCACTATAATAATATTATAAAAAGTTAATTTTTTTGTAATTTTAATATATCAGTAAATTTTTTTGATATAATTTGATACAAGTTAAATCATATATTATTATAAATAATGTTAAAGGAAAATTAGGAAAATGTATCCGACAAATTATTTTAAATGTATAGTATATCAGATGATTAGTAGAACATTCAAGAGATGTACAATGTTCTGCGTTTTATTTTGAATTATAGAATAATTTGAAATAAAGTTTTCCCGTAAAAGTATTGACATTGTAAAAGTTAAAGGTTATAATGTATGTAACAAATTTTATAGGAGGTATTATATGAATTTATTTTCTACTTTAGTATTACTTAGTAGTTCGAAATTAGTTGAAACAATCAATGGTATAAACGATTTCTTATCAAGTAATATATTAATGTATGGATTGTTGTTTGCAGGTTTATTCCTTTCAATAATTTTAGGATTCCCTCAAATAACAAAAATGGGAAAGGCTTTTAAATTAGTTTTTGGAGGACTTTTCAAAAAGTCAAATGAAAAGAAAGAAGCAGGTTCAATGTCTTCATTCCAAGCTCTTGCGACTGCAGTTGCCGCACAGGTAGGTACAGGTAACGTTGCAGGGGTTGCAACTGCAATTACTGCAGGTGGTCCGGGTGCGATTTTCTGGATGTGGGTTTCTGCATTCTTTGGAATGGGAACTATATTTGTAGAAGCTGTTTTGGCACAAAAATATAAAACAAAAATGGATGGAGAATATGTTGGAGGTCCTGCTTACTACATTTCAAAAGGTATGGGTAAGACAGGAGCATTTGCTAAAGCATTGGCAGGATTTTTTGCGATAGCTATTATCTTAGCACTTGGTTTTATGGGAAATGCTGTTCAATCTAACTCTATTGCATCAGGTATCAAAGGTATTCAAGGACTTGAAGGTATTAATCCGGCTATTATCGGGGTTGTTATAGCAATTTTAGCGGGCTTTATCTTTATAGGCGGAGTTGACAGAATTGCAAAATTTGCCGAATTGGTTGTTCCTGTAATGGCAGCTGTTTATATATTAGGAAGTTTGGTAATTTTAGTTATGTTTGCTGAACATATTATACCTACTTTTAAATGGATATTTAACAGTGCATTTTCCGGTACTGCGGCTATGGGTGGTATCGCAGGTGCAACAGTTAAAGCTGCTGTTCAAAAAGGGGTAGCAAGAGGTTTATTCTCTAATGAAGCAGGTATGGGTTCAACACCTCATGCTCATGCGGTAGCTAATGTAAAACACCCTGCTGAACAAGGTTTGACAGCTATTATAGGTGTATTTATCGATACAGTTTTAGTATGTTCTGCAACAGCTTTATCAATTTTAGTAACTGAAGCTTATAATGTTGAAGGATTAAAAGGTGCTCAATTGACTCAACAAGCGTTTAGAGCAGCTTTTGGACAAGGTGGAGCAATATTCTTAGCTGTATGTTTATCATTCTTTGCTTTTACAACTATCGTTGGTTGGTATTACTTCGGAGAATCAAATATTAAATATTTATTTGGTAAAGCAGGACTTTGGCCATACAGACTTTTAGTTTTGGTTTGTATAGTTGCAGGTTCACTTGGAGAAGTAGATATAGTTTGGTCTTTAGCTGATATATTCAACAGTTTAATGGTATTACCAAACTTAGTGGCTATATTGTGGTTATCATTTGAAGCTAAAGCTATTATGAAAGATTACAATAAGTGCTTATTAAATGGAAAAGTAACATACGATTACGCAGAATAAAAATTTTTATTCAATGATTATTAGAGATGTCTTAGGACATCTCTTTTTTTATATTTTATATTTTGTAAAAATAAAAAATTATTTTTTAAAAAGTGATGCGAGTTTATTATATGAAATATAAAAAACATTTTTGTAATAATTTTGTAATTTTTAACATTTAAATTTAGGCTTTTTGTTGAAATGATATATAATTTGTGTTACAATTATAATACTGAAACAGGAGGTAATTATGAAATTTAAAAATAAAGTTACTATAAGTTGTTTTGTTATAGGAGGATTACTTATTACTTCTCATAACTTTAACTGTAATAAAGTTTTCTCTGCAGAAAGTGGATACAGTAATGGAAAATTTTATGGAGATGACAAAAAGTTAGCTAACTGGTGGTATGATGACGGAACGGAGTGGTATTTTTTCCAAAATGGAGTAAAGCATACAGGTTACGGAACAGATGGCAACGGAAAGAGGTTTTTTGATAACGGAAAGTATGCAAATTGGTGGTATGATGACGGAACAGCATGGTATTTTTTCCAAGATGGAGTAAAGCATACAGGTTACGGAACAGATGCAAACGGAAAAAGGTATTTTGTAAAAGGAAAGTATGCCAACGGAATATACGAAGGTAAAAATTTTGTAGACGGCGTTTATAAAAATTCTGTAAAAAAAGGTTATGTAGACGGAAAGTTTTATGGAGATGACGGAAAGTTGGCAAACTGGTGGTACGATGACGGAACGGAGTGGTACTTTTTCCAAGACGGAGTAAAGCATACAGGTTACGGAACAGATGGCAATGGAAAGAGGTTTTTTGATAACGGAAAGTATGCAAATTGGTGGTATGATGACGGAACAGCATGGTATTTTTTCCAAAATGGAGAAAAACATACAGGTTACGGAACAGATGCAAACGGAAAAAGGTATTTTGTAAAAGGAAAGTATGCCAACGGAATATACGAGGGTAAAAATTTTGTAGACGGTGTTTATAAAAATTCTGTAAAAAAAGGTTATGTAGACGGAAAGTTTTATGGAGATGACGGAAAGTTGGCAAACTGGTGGTATGACGACGGAACGGAGTGGTACTTTTTCCAAGACGGAGTAAAGCATACAGGTTATGGAACAGATGGCAACGGAAAGAGATTTTTTGACAATGGAAAGTATGCAAATTGGTGGCATGATGACGGAAATGACTGGTTCTTCTTTAAAGAAGGGGTAAAACGTTCAGGGTACGGAACAGATGCAAATGGAAAGAGATTTTTTGACAACGGAAAGTACGCAAATTGGTGGTATGATGACGGAAATGACTGGTTCTTCTTTAAAGAAGGAGTTAAATTTAGCGGAGAAGCTAAAGATGCATCCGGTCTTAGAAAATTTGTAAACGGTAAATATGCAACTGATGGATATTCGTTTGGAGAATGGATATTCAAAGATGGAAAAAAATATTTAAGTGACGGAAACGGAGGTTATCAAAAGGGATTTGCACGTGATAATAGCGGAGATTTATATTATTTCAGCACTTTTGACGGCTCAATGCAAGTTGACTTTTTAGCTTATGATAAGAGTTCGGGTTCTTATTATAAAGTTGGTTCTGACGGAATTGCTGTAAGAACTAATTCCCCAAGAACTGATTTTATTAAAATAGTAGCACCGTCTATGGTTAATGCTGTTAGAGGTAAGGGGTTGTTTCCTTCAATAGCCATTGCTCAGATTTGTTTAGAAACAGGTTTTGGTAGCAGTACTTTAGGATATCCGCCTGTATATAATTTATTCGGAATCAAAGCACCTGTCGGAGCAAAAGAATCAGATTATGTTTCTGTATGGACTACAGAATATGACAGTAATAATCAACCTTATAGAATAGTTGATAAATTTAAAAAGTTTAAAAATTATGAAGAGGCATTTTCATATTATGCCAATTTATTTACAAGGACTGCTTGGCTTACAAATTATTACAAAGCTGTTGTGGCTGCAAAAACTCCGGAACAAGCTGCTAAAGCTTTGACAGGAACTTATGCAACAGATCCTAATTATGGTAATAAATTATTAGAGATAGTTGAACAATATAATTTAAGACAATATGATAGACAAATTTATCCGGGTGGAGTAAAATAGTTAGTGATGAATAATAAAGTTTATAGTAATATGTTGATATTTTCCGGCTTTTTATGGGCGGTAAATGGTATTGTTTTATCAATTATTACCAATTTGAATATTTATGAAAATAGTGGCGTGAGAATTTCTTTTTTCTCGCCCATTATTTTTGCGGGATTAAATGATCTATTTGCAGGTGTTCTGTTATTGCTTTTTAACGTTATTTCCGGAAAAATAAGAGAAGTCTGCGAAGTTTTAAAAACTAAGAATGGGAAAATAATTATTTTTGCCGCATTAATAGGAGGCCCCATAGGACAATGTATGTATCTAATGGGATTGTCTATGGCACCTGTGTCTTATGTTATGCCTGTTTCCGCACTTTGTCCTGTTTTTGGGATGATTTTGTCTTCATTTATTTTAAAAGAGAGAATTAATCTTAAAACTCAAATTTTAATATTTGGTTGTGTGATAGGTACGGTGATTTTATCATATACAAAACCTGTAGGAAATTATCCGAAATTTTATTTTGGAATTTTATTTTCTTTATTAGCTGCACTTAGTTGGGGAATAGAGGCTACACTTATAACTTTTTGTACAAAGGGAAATGTTGATGAAAAAATCGCTTTGAATATAAGGGAAATCGTATCAGGAAGTTTTATTTTATTTATAATATTACCATTACTTAGAATTTTTGATTCGGTTTTTATTGTTTTTGATAACAAAGTTGCAATTTTGTATCTGTTTTTTGCCGGGCTTTTTGCAGTGCTTAGCTATTCGTTTTTTTATAAAGGAATGAAAGTTTTAGGTGTTTCGAAAGGTATGGCTTTGAACAGTACATTTAGTATGTGGGCAGTTGTGTTGTCGGTTATTTTTTTGTCAGTTCCTTTAACTTTAAATTTATTATTAGGTAGTATAATTGTTACGGGATGTGTAATATGTTTAACTCTTAATAATTAGTGTTTTCAATTTTAAATTTAATATCTAATAAATTAAAAATAATTTAAAACTCATTTCTGTATAATTAGGAGATGAGCTTTTTTGTGCTTTAAAATGATTTATATGTTATAATAAATGTAGATTTATCGTAAAAAGTTATTGAAAAGAAATTATGTTAAATTATAATATTTATTACTAAACTAAACTTGGAGAATGTTATGTTAAAAAAATTCAGAATATTTAAAATATTTAAAAATAAAAGTTTCAGAAATTTATTTGCTTTTGATTTGATGTACCAGTGTGCACTTATACTTGTGCTTATTCCTTTTTCAAAGGAACTTATATCTTTAACTTTTAGATTTACAAAAATCGGATTTTTTTCGGTTGAAAGTGTAGGAAATTTTTTGAAATCACCTGTAAAAATCATATTTTTGATAAGCATTGCAGTGATTTTCGGCATTTTAAAGTTGTTTGAAATTAACAGTTTTATATTTACTTGTACACAGATAAAAAATAAAAAAGATGTGACCTTATTAGAAATATTTAATAACTCTTATAAACTTTTAAAAATAAAGTTTAAAAAATTTTATTTATTTAAAAATATTTTCATACTTATTTTTGTAATTTTTAATGTACCGCTTCGAACTTACTCACATAAAAAATTTGTAATTCCCGATTACATAAGCAGTCATTTTTTACAAGCTAAGGTTGGAATGTTGATATTTGTTTTGTATATCTTGTTATTTGTAATTATTTCGATAAAGTTAATACTGATTTATCATATATTTATAATTGAGAATAAAACTTTTTTTGAAAGTATTATATTATCTTTTAAAAGAACGAGAAAAAATATTTTTAAAACGATTAAAATTTATTTTTTTATATTTTTACAAATATTTTTACTTAAAATATTAAATATTGTTTTTCTTTTGGTAATTATACTTTTGTTTTATGGTCAAACGGAAAATAAAGTTTTAAGTAGTGTATCAATAATGGTTTATTTTACTATTGCAACAGGAATAAAAATAATTTCAAACACAATTTGTAATTTTATAGTATTTAATTTGGTTTCAAAACTTTATTTTACAATTCATAAAGAAGAAGTAGATTTAATGGTATATCCTACAAACAAGATACGAGCAAAGATGGCGTTGACTTTGATATTTTTGGTTTTTGCCGGATCATTAAGTAAATATAGATCCTATATTGAAGAAATAAATTTTTATCATTCATTTAAAAATTTAAAGCCGGATATTATGGCTCATAGAGGGAGTACAAAAAATGCTCCTGAAAATACTATGGAAGCAATAAATGAAGCGATAGAACTTGGTGCTGATTTTGCTGAAATTGATGTTATGTTGACAAAGGACAATGTTGTTGTGCTTTCACATGATCCAAATTTAAAAAGACTTTCACATGAAAATGTAAAAATAAAGGATTTAACATTTGAAGAACTTAAAAAATATAAGATAAAAAGTAAATCTTTGAATAAAGAATTTGAATTTGTGGATTTAAAAACAGTATTGGAAAATACTAAAGGAAAAATAAAGTTAAATATTGAATTAAAACCTGTAAGTAATGATGAACAGATTTTAGCAAAAGAAGTTTCAAAACTTATACAAGATAAAAGTTATGATGTTGTAGTATCTTCACTGTCTTTAAAATCACTGAAAGAAATTGAAAAAATAGATCCGTCAATTTCAACAGGACTTATACTTGCTGTAGCCTATGGTAGGTTTCATAATATACCTTATGTGGATTTTTTCTGTGTGGAACAACAATTTGCAACTACGGAAAATATAAGAAAGATACATAAAAACGGGAAAAGAGTTTATGTATGGACAACAAATGATATAAGCAGTTTAAATGAAGTTTTGGCTAAAGGGGTTGACGGTATTATAACAGATGAGGTTACTTTGTCAAAAGAAATTTTAACAAATGAAGATTTTAATTTTAATGAGATTATAATAAATAAAATAATATCACTTATTTCATAAGTATATTTTTTCACTAATGAATCTAAATTTAGTTGTACTATAAATTTTCCTTGAATGTTGATACAAAAGTAATAATTTGAAATAATTTCACAAATTGGGTATAATATTAGGAACATCATAGTTAACGGAGGTGATGATTGTGGATATGAGTTTAATTTATACAAATTTAGAGTTTCTTTTAAAAATAATATTGGCATCGTCTTTAGGAGCTGTTATAGGCTTTGAAAGAAAAAACAGAAACAAAGAAGCGGGGATTAGAACACATTCAATTGTGTGTTTAGCGTCTGCGCTTATGATGATAGTTTCAAAATATGGGTTTGAAGATGTAGCCAAAATAGATGGTTCACGTATTGCTTCACAAGTTGTCACCGGAATCGGATTTTTAGGAGCAGGACTTATTTTTGTGAAAAATAATGCTATAAGCGGATTGACAACAGCGGCCGGAGTTTGGGCTACCGCCGGAATAGGTCTTGCAGTAGGGTCAGGACTTTATGGGCTTGCAATTTTTGGAGCGGCTTTGATTGTGGTAATTCAAATTTTAATGCATAAAGATACTTTTTTAAGCAAGGAGCGCTTTACGATAACTTTTGAAATTCCAAAAGAATCTAGCTTTAGCAGTATTCAGGAGATAAGGAACAGTTTGGAAAGACTTAAACTTGAGATAACAAATGTTGATATTGTAAAAAAAAGAAATACAGTTGTAGTGAAGTTTTACGCTTTGGTGCCGATTGATTTTGAAAGAAACCATTTAGAAGATGTTTTACTTTTAGATGACAGAGTGAAAAAAATTGAGTTATAAAAATGAAAGAGTAGTTTTATAACTTGACATTTATACTTTTTTCAAGTATAATATTCAAAAAATAATAAACTTTGATTGTGCTTACAACACATGAGTTTTATAGTGATTGTGCTTAAACAATACGAGGCCTATGCGAAGAAAGGTGGTACCACGATAAAGTCGTCCTTTCAAGTGTAGGTCTTTTTTATATTTTTTATTATGTTTAATTTTGAATGGAGGTATTTATGGAATTTGTTAAAGAATATGATAATGTTTTTGAAGAACTTGTAGATAGAGGATATTTTGAACAAGCAACTTATGAAGACGAATTGAAAGAATTGCTTTCAAAAGAGAGAGTAAAATTTTATGTTGGTTTTGATGCAACTGCTGACAGTCTTACTATAGGACATTTTATTCAAATTATGGTTATGAAAAGAATGCAAAATTACGGACATATTCCTATTGCATTACTCGGTGGCGGAACAACTATGATAGGAGATCCGTCCGGTAGAAGTGATATGAGAATGGTTATGACAGAAGAAACTATAAATCATAATGCTAAAAGATTTTTTGAACAACTTTCAAAGTTTATTGACTTTTCAAACGGAAATGCAATTATTGAAAATAATAAAGACTGGTTATTAGACCTTAATTTTGTACGTTTTATGAAAGAAATAGGAGTTCATTTCAGTGTGAATAAAATGCTTACCTGCGATGCTTATAAAAACAGAATGGAAAGAGGGCTTACATTTTTTGAATTTTCATATATGCTGATGCAAAGTTATGATTATTTATATCTTTACAGAAAACATGGTTGTAAATTGCAATTAGGCGGAAGTGATCAATGGAGTAATATTCTTGGTGGATATGATTTGGTCAGAAAGATAGAACAAGATAAAGTTTATGCGATGACTTTTAAACTTTTAACTACTGCTGACGGAGTAAAAATGGGAAAATCTCAAAAAGGAGCAGTTTGGTTGGATGAAGAAAAGACTTCGGCTTATGAACTTTTCCAATATATGAGAAACGTTGATGACAGAGATGTTGAAAAGTTTTTACTTATGCTTACTTTCTTACCGACTGAAAAGTGCAGAGAGTTAGGAAAGTACAAGGATGAAAAAATAAATGAGGCGAAAGAAATTTTAGCTTTTGAGGTAACAAAAATAATTCACGGAGAAGAAAAGGCACAAAAAGCCTTAGAAACTGCAAAAGCATTGTTTAGCGGCGAACTTTTAGACGAAAATATGCCTTCAACTACGATAAACAAAATGGATTTTGAAAATGAAGAAGTCGGAATTTTAGATTTAATGAGAACTTGTGGACTTTCAAAATCAAATGCAGAAGCAAGAAGGCTTATTGAACAAGGCGGAATATCATTGAATGCAGAAAAGGTTAAAGATGTAAATTTAAAAATTAATTTGTCCACTGAAAATGAATTTGTAATTAAAAAAGGTAAAAAAGTATATCACAAAGTGATTGTGTTGTAGGAGATGAAAATGGAATATAGTTCTAATGATATTTGCGTAATAGGGATTGCCGGTGGTTCTGCTTCAGGTAAAACTACAATAATAGAAAAGTTGAAACAAAAATTTAAAGATGAGATAGTTTTAATAAGTCATGATTATTATTACTGGTGTAATGACCATCTTTCGATGGAAGAAAGAGTCAAACTAAACTACGACCATCCGAAATCTTTCGAAACGGATAAACTGATAGAAGATTTAAAGTCATTAAAAGAAGGTAAAATAGTTGATTTACCTATCTATGATTTTACAATTCATACAAGAAAAAAAGAAACTTTAAGAGTATATCCGAGACCTGTAATAATTGTGGAAGGAATTTTAATTTTAGAGAATAAAGAATTAAGGGATCTTATGGATATAAAAGTATATGTGGATACTGATGCTGATGAAAGATTGATAAGAAGACTGCTTAGAGATACTAAAGAAAGAGGAAGAAGTGTTGACAGTGTTTTAACTCAGTATATTAAAACCGTTAAACCGATGCATGAAGAATTTGTTGAACCAAGCAAAAAACATGCAGATATAATTATTCCACGAGGTGCAGAAAACAAACCTGCAATGAATATTTTAATCCAACATTTAAAAACACTTTTGAAATAGCTATGAAAAAAATAAATAAGACGAATGTTTGCAGAATACTGGACAGAGAAAAGGTTAATTATGAACTTTTTATAAGGACTGAAAATGAAAGTTTTGAAGATATTGGACTTGATTCGGATATAGTTTTTAAAACTTTGGTTTTGGTCGGAAGCGATAAAAATAATTACGTTTGTATTATTCCGTTAAATGAGCATCTTAGTTTGAAAAAAGCTGCAAAGAATTTTGAAATAAAAAGTATTGAAATGCTTTTACAAAAAGAACTGAAGAATTTAACGGGCTATATTCACGGTGGATGTAGCCCATTAGGAATGAAAGTAAAATTTAGAACACTGATAGACGAAAGAGCAAAAAACTTTGATCATATAGTTGTTAGTGCAGGAAAATTATTACATTTTGTAAAATTAAATCCTGTTGACTTAGCAAAACTTTGTGATGCAAAATTTTGTAATTTGGTGGTGTAATGTCAAAGGTAAATTGTATTATTTTGGCGGGCGGTAATTCCAAAAGAATGACTTTCAACAAAGAATTTATAAAACTTAATGAAGACTTTTTGATTCATAAAAGTATAAAAGAGTTGAAAAAAGTTTTTAATGAAATAATTGTAGTATCAAATAATTCAAAACATTATGAAAATCTTAATGTAAAGATTGTAAGAGATATTTTTTACAAAAAAGGTCCTCTTGCAGGACTTCATAGCGGACTTTGTTATTCAAAAAGCGAATTTTCATTTTTAACCGCTTGTGATATGCCAAATATAGATGAAAATTTTATAAAATTTTTGATTTCAAAATTGGACACAAGTTTTGACGGAGTGATTTGCGTTTCAAAAGAAAATAAATTATTACCGATGAATGCAATTTACAAAAATGATTTAAAAGAAAATTTACGCAAAGAACTGATTAAAGATAATTTAAAATTTGTAAAATTTATTGAAGATAATAATTTTAAATTTTTAAAGTATGAATACTGGAAAGAATTTGATAAAAAAAATATTTTTGAAAATTTGAATACAATAAGTGAATTGGAAAAATTTAAAACGAAAAAAAGACTGAAA
>JALEHY010000012.1 GCA_022770425.1 Parvimonas sp.
GAGAATGAGCAGAAAATATTAGCCGAAGAAATAGCATACACCGACGCCACACCGTCGCTTTCACAGGCACAGCGATTACGAAAATTCAGCGAACAAGGCAGATTGTCCATAGACACGATATTTGCCGTGTTAAGTGAAGAAAAGCCCAATCAAAAAGAACAGGTCAAATTCAAAACCGAGGATATACGCAAGTATTTCCCCAAAAGTTATACAAGCCTTGATATGCAAAAGACAATTATCAGTCTGCTTGAAAAATGACAGAGACAGAGAGAAAGAAACAGAGGTGAAGCAAGATGATGACTGGCATCAATTCAAATAAATCATCTGTATTCGCACCGTATTATGAAATGGACGATACGCCTTTTGTTATGAAAATCGGCGGGACAACATACGAAGTTACAACTCACTTCAGCACAAAAGGCGAAGAGACTGTATTGCAGCAGTTCAAAGATTTACTGATTGAACTTGATTTAGTCTGACTTGACACATTCGACACCGTGGGTATTGCAGAGGTATAATTTGTTTACCTTGCAATGCCCGCCTGTCACGGAAAGGAGCAATCATATATGGCAGCAAACAAAAATACAAAAGGGCAGGAAAATGAAAAAATCACCGCCCTGTATTGTCGTCTGTCACAGGACGATAATGTGGACGGTGAGAGCAATTCAATATCCAATCAAAAAGAAATCTTGTTGGATTATGCAAAGAAAAAGGGATATTTACACCCACAATTCTTTGTAGATGACGGCATAAGCGGTACAACCTTTAACCGCCCCGGCTTTCAGGAAATGCAAAGGTTAATAGAAGACGGAAAGGTTTCAACCGTAATAGTTAAAGATTTATCCCGTTTCGGCAGAGAACATTTACTGTGCGGACACTATACCGAGATTGTATATCCTACACTCGGGGTAAACTTCATTGCATTACAGGAAAATGTTGATACAGACAAAGGTATAGGCACGGACATGATGCCATTTCACAACATCTTCAATGAATGGTATGCCGCACAGACCTCCAAGAAGATACGAGCCGTAAACGAAATGAAAGCCGCCAAGGGAAAACGAGTATCGTCAACTGTTGCTTACGGTTACAAGAAAATCGAAGGGGATAAAGAGCAATGGTATATTGACGAGCCTGCGGCTGAAGTTGTGCGAAAAATCTATGAACTGTGTCTTTCGGGCAAAGGTCCGTCGCAAATAGCAAGGCAGTTGGAAAGAGAAAAGATTTTAACACCGACTGCGTATTACTATTCCGTCGGGAGAAATGCCTGTAACCCCATGCCGGTTAATATTTACCGGTGGAGCACCGAAACCATTATCAATATTCTCGATAATCAGCAATACATGGGTTGTACCGTAAACGGCAAATCCACCACCATAAGTTACAAGATACATAAGATGGTGGAAAAGTCAAAAGATGAATATCAGATTATTCCGAACACTCAGGAAGCAATCATCAGCGAAAACACTTGGCTGAGGTACAGGAGCTGAGAAAGAACAAGCGTAGAAACACCGCAACGGGAAGAAAGAGTTTGTTCTCGGGTTTGGTTTACTGTGCGGACTGCGGTTCAAAATTACACTTCTGTGCTTCCAAAAGCTTAAAGAAAAATCAAGAGTTTTTCCGTTGTGCCAATTACAAAGACGGCAGAGGGTCTTGTACGATTCACTACATACGCGATGTTGTTCTTGAAAGAATAGTAACGGAAGCGATAAGTGAATTATCCGATTTTATCCGCAGTTACAACAGCGTGTTTATGTATCTTCTTGCTCAAAAGAAAGGCAAAAGCAATCACAACAGGGAGAAACTTCTCCAATCAACCATAGAGAGCAGTAAAAAGAGAATATTGGATTTGGATAAGCTGTTTTCAAGAATCTACGAAGACAACATTAACGGCAAATTGTCGGACGAGCGTTACAGCCGTATGGCTTACGAATACGAATCCGAGCAAAAAGAACTTGCCATAAAGGTTGCCGAATGTGAAAAGCAGTTGATTGAATTGCAGAAGCAAACTGTTGATATGAAGATGCTCTATCAGGGACTTTCGGAATTTACAGAGATGAAAGAACTGACGCCATTAGTTGTGAATAAACTCATCGAACACATTGAAATCCACAACAACGAAAAGAAACATTCACACAACAATGTAAAAGTAGACATCAACTTTACCGCTATCGGTTTGTTTGATGTTCCCACAGAACAGGAGCTGTTAAAAGCGGTTGAAGAAATCAAAAACCGCAAACAGCTTACGGAAAAATCCGCATAAAAAATGGTGTAACCCCATATTACTGAGGTTACACCGGCATTTCTAAAAGACTTCCTTATTAACCCGTGGCAAATACACTTGTGTTTTAAACTCTATTAAAATAATCTTATAAAATTTCTATAGAAAATGTTTGTTTGATTTTATCGTCAATCGCAATATTAACAGTACAAAATTTACTTGCAAGAGAAATTACCTTTTCAATTTCAGAAATATCAGATTTAGTTTTTAAACTGTATAAAGTTCTTATTTCATCATATTCTTGATACTTAAAAGGTGTGTCATCAATATTTTCGGTAACTCTTACATCAGCCTCAACTTCAACTTCTAAATCTGAAAATTCAACTTTATAAAATTTTGCAGCTTTCATAAAAGTCAAAATTTTACATCCGGCTAAAGATCCCATAAATAATGCTCCCGGACTCATATAACCGGAATTTGCATCTTTACATTTCAAACTGTGAGTAACTACATCCTGCATATTACTATTTAAAATCATCTCTCCATTTTCATGTAACTTAACTTTACAAATCATAATTAACTAAAAAGCCTTTAAAATATTTCCCACGATTAAACCGTAGTAGTTACCTATAACATATCCCAAAATTCCAACTAACATTGCAGGAACAACAAGTTGATTCCAACCTCTGGCAATTGCAAGTGCAGCTGCAGTTGTAGGTCCGCCTATATTAGCATTTGATGCTATACATGCTTCTTCAACAGAGAATCTAAATAATTTAGCAAAGATAAATGTTATAATCATATTAATAACTACGATGATAACACAGAATACTAACAACCAAGGTGCTTTTTTCAAAATAATTTCCAATGAAGCAGGCGCTCCTATTACACCAAAGAATATGTGAATTAAGAAAGTTCCTATTTCATCAGCACCTGAAACATTTCTTAAAAATTTAGTATAAGTTGCCAATATTACAGTGATTGTAGTCATTAGTAAATACTTACTTCCCAAAAGTCCAAAGAATAAGTTTACAAAGAAACCACCTAATCCTGTAGTGTTTTCAGGTTTGAATCCTGAAATATAATTTCCAAGTTCAGTTGAAATTGCAAGAATAACAAATGCAATTGAAACAACTTTTGCAACATCAAGTAATGAAATATCTTTTTTAGCCCAGAATTGAGCAGCTTTATTTTCGCCTTCTTTTCCGAATTTTTCCATTTCATCTTCATAAGGATGTGAATAGTGTTTTCTGAAAAATTTCAATGTTGGAATAATAGTCAAACTTACAAAGTAAATTCCCATGAACAAATTGTCAGCTACTACAGCAGAACCCAACAAACTCTTATCAGATAACGGGAATGCATCTGACATTGCAACTAAGTTCATACTACCACCTGTATAAGTACCTACCATCATTGCAGTCAATTTATAAAGTTCAGGAATTAAATTTTTCAACAAGAAAAATGCAATAAATGCCCCTAAAATAGTTCCAATTCCGCTTAGTAAATAAATTACTATAAGTTTTCCGGATTCTTTCCAAACTTTTCTCAAGTCTGCTTTGAAAAGTAACATCGGAATTGCAAGCGGTACCACCCAACCCCAAACAAGATCGTATGCCGGAGTGTCGTATGCAGGAATAATTCTGAAATTTGATAAAAGCATAGTAAATGCTAATGCAAGAATACATCCTGTAATTTTACCTGCCCAACTGTAAGTTTGTTCTAACCAAATACTAACTGCTGCAATTACACATAAAATTGTAAGAAGCACCAAAGTATTATCAGGTTTAATTAATGACCATAATTGAGTAGGGTCATTCGTAAAAAGCGTCATAAAAATACCTCCATAAAAAATTTTGAGACAATGCTCATCATTATTATACATCAATAAAATTCTTGTGTCAATCGTTTTTATCAAAAGAATTTTATACATTATTGAATTACCTGTTATATAGAGTATATATTATAATATTACGCAATAATGTCCTGACACCTGTTTAAACCATAGTTTATTGTTTTTATAGCATACTATATTTCATCAAATTTAACCGATTCCAAAAATACTCTCTGATTAGTCTCAAACAAAATTCCTTTATAAAATCTGATATAAAATTATAAATTTAAAAATTTTCTTTTTTATTTTATTAGGTTAAACCTATTTATTTTTTCAATTATATAGTTTACTATTGATATCAAAAAATTTTTTAGATATAATGATAATGTTTCGCTAAATTTTTAAATGATTATAACTAAGGTAGAATGAAAAAGTTAAATTTTTATATATTTTCTTTGTTTTGTACTTTTGCTGTATTAAACTCAATATTATATTATTTATTTGAATTTAATATTCTTGCAAAATTACCATTTTATACTAATTTGAAAATGTATATGATATCTGTACCTTTCAACAGAAGAAAATAAATATTTAAGAAGATTATTAGTGAAAAATATACTATTAATTTTAAACATATTGTTTATAGACTTTTTCTTGATAAGTTTTCTTGATTATATTATGAAATTAGAGTTAGCTCGGACTGTAACTAAGACTTTGATGTTATTTATATAGTGGGATTATGATGAAAAAATTTTTAAAATATAAAATATTGTATTGGTTTGGGATTTTGTTATCGGTTTTTAGTTTTTTTTTGATAGATATGCAAAATTTATTGAAAGTACAAGAAATCGCTAAGTCTTTCATAGAAATGTTGATTGACTTTATATTATTTTTTATTTACTTAGATAAGGCGTTGGATAAAAATAGAAATATTTTACAAAAAAGCTATTTAAGTAAAACTTAAATAGCTTTTTTGTTTGATATCGTTGATATTAAAGCTAAAAAATAGTGTAAAAAGTGTCCATATACAAACCGATATATATCAAACAAGATAAAACTCAAAAAATATAAGTATCTCTGACACCTATATTTTTCAAAATTAAAAATATTCTTTCATTAAGTTTTTCATAAAATCTATATTGATAAATTCTTTTATTTTTAAAAAAGTATCTTCATTTTTTATAAGTTTATCTTTTTTATTATACTCTAAATACGCATTTGCACACCAACTTAACGCTCTTGAGTACAAGTATGGTTTATAAATTTCGACTCTTTGTTCGATTGATATTTTTCTACCTAAATTTCTCTCATATTCTGTAAAAAATTTATTTTCATACTCTTTATCTGCAACATAGTCTGTTTTCCACTTAGTTGTTGTAAGAGCCAAAAAATGTGTAATGTCTTGGCAAGGATCTGAAATAACGGCTTTTTCCCAGTCAATTAAATAGGATTTTTCTCCGATTATAAAATTTTGGGAATTTACCTCTGTGTTATTCAGACAAAATACGTTGCCATTTTCAAAATATTTAGAATTACCTTTATTTTTTTCCAAATAATTCAAAAAATCATAAAAAAATTTCTTTTGTTCCTTTTCTATCAAATCACTTTTAAAAACATCTTTAAGCCAAAAATTCGCTTCATTTATCCTATCTTGTAATATATCTTTTTCAACTAAAAAACCATTACATTTTGAAACATCAAGTAAATGAATCTTTGCAAATATTTTAGCGGCTTTTTCTAAATCTTTTTCATAAATTAACGGTCTTCCGTCTAAAAATTCCATAAGTATAACTCCGTTTAACAGTTTATTTTCTGTATCATCGACAAAATAAACTTTTGGTGTCACTTCTGATTTTTCTAAAAATTTAAGAGTACTGTATTCATACATTATCTGATTTGGTAAATTCATCTGGCTTTTCGAATTTATCCTTAATACAAATTTTCCTTTATCCGTAGTTAAAAGATAATTTATATTGTATTCTCCTTGATTTAAAAAAGTTATGTCGTAATTTGAAAACCCTAATTTTTTTTTATTTTGTTCAATATAATCTAAAACTTCTTTCAAAAATTTCTCCTAATTTGTTTTCTTATGTTTTTCTGTATAAATTTTCTTGATTAAAAAAACTAAAATTGAAACGGCAAATAATATAAACAATCCTGTAACAAAAGTTTTTGCTCCGCCAGTCAATGTACTTCCTATATAGGAATATATTATCGTAGCAGGTAACTGTCCAAGTCCCGTAGCCCATATAAAACTCCAAGCACTCATAGATGTAAGTCCCGCAGCATAACTTATAGGATCAAACGGCACAAACGGCAACAATCTTGCGATTAATATCGTGTATTTACCGTATCTGTCAAAAAACACTTCCACTTCCTGTAATGCAAATTTTGTTGCGAATTTTTCAGCTACATTTCTTCCCAAAATCCTTGCGATATAAAAGCAAAGAATTGCTCCTACCATAGAGCTTGTCCATGAAAGAAACGCCCCAAATTGCCAACCGAATATTGCAGCATTTGCAAATGTTATAAAAAATGCAGGAATAGGTGCTGCAATAGATTGAAATACCATTAACATAAAAGAAATGAAAATTGCTAATTTTCCGTAAGACAATATATAATTTTTTACATTTTCCAAAACTTCATCTGTACTTGATCCTTTAAATAATAAAACCATCTCTTTTATTTTTTCATTTACCGGTTTTACAAACACACAAATTAAAACAACCGCTAAAAGAGCAACCAATTTTATAATTGTCGATTTTTTTAATTTCATATTTCCTCCTTAATTTGTCAGTCAACGACTAACCCAGCTCTCCGCCTCAGGAGCTTCCTGCCCCTGCCGTACAACCGTAACAATGATTACCGGTGACTATTTTCCGTTTCTTAAAGTCATTATCTCTGTAATCTCTTATATGTTTTTTTTCGCTGTTTATTTTCAAATTTACTGCTTGATTAAAATCACAATCAAAAATATAGCCGTCATAAGATACATTTATCTCATTTCTGCACATCAAAAACTCAACGGTATCTTCATTATAGGCATTATATAATTTTGTCATATAATTTTCCAATTTATCCTTTTTATACAAAGTAATTCCAAACCTACCTATAGGATTGTTCGTTATTACAAACAAATTATTAAAAACTATACCGTACTCTAAAAATAATTTTTCTTTGTATTCAGCTTCTAAACACTCCTGTGATGAAGGTAAAAACGCACCATTAGGATTATAAACTAAATTTAAAGTTAATTCTTTTCCGTATCCCACTTTATTTAATTTTCTGAGTACTTCTATAGAACTGTCATATACACCCAATCCTCTTACTCCGTCAGTAATCTCTTTAGTGTAAAAAGGAAGAGAACAAAAAATCGTAACTTTATTTTCAGCATAAAAATCAATAAGATGTTTGTATTTATCATCCAATAAAATACTCAAATTTGTTCTGACTATTACCTCTTGTGCAATTTTTGAAGACTTTGATACTAAATACTCAAAATCAGAAACCATTTCAGGAGCTCCGCCTGTTATATCCATAACCTTAAAATTATGTTTTTCAAAGACATAAAGACAATCATCCATGATATCTCTTTTCATATATTCCTTCCTTTGAGGTCCCGCTTCAACATGACAGTGTTTACAAGCTAAATTACATATTTTTCCTATATTCAACTGCATAATTTCCATTTTTGTCGTTTCTAAAAAATTTTTATTTTTTACAGTTTCATAAAATTTAGGAATGTAGTCAATGTTATTTAAAACTTTTTTATAAAATTCTATTGAATTTGAAAAAGTCAGTTTACTTTCAGAAGTCTTATTTGTATCTTCTCTTCTAATTAAATTAAATATAAAATCACCTCTAAATCAAACTATAATTTTAATTCTTCCACTGTATTTTTCATTGTAAATCCATTAACTAAAGTAATTCCTGCCTGCATTGCAGATGCAACATGCAATACTTCTGTAATTTGCTCTTCAGTAACACCCATTGAAATAAGCGTTTGAGTATAAGCATCTATACAATACGGACAACGTGTAGCAAAAGCAACAGCTAAAGCACATAACGCTTTTTCCTTTTTAGTTAAACTTCCGTCTGATGTACTGTCAGCATAATATTTTAAAAATTCGTCCCATAAATTTTTAGCTTGCTCTCCTAAAACACCTTTTCCAAAATTTTCTAAATCTTTTTTTTCGAAATAATTACTATTCATAAAAAACCTCCTAATAAAATATTTATGTATTTATTATACTATATCGGTTATTAAATTACTAATAATATTTTCTTATCTAAAACAGTATTTTTATTAGTATATTTTATTATAAATATTTTTTTAAAAATACTATTTAATTTTTTATAAAAATATGTTAAAGTTATGTTGGTGATTTTATGAAAGAATATGCAACGATAATTTTTACACGATTCCCTACAAAAGGATTAGTAAAAACAAGATTGTCAAAAAATATTGATGAAAATTCGGTTTTGGAAATGCATAAGGCAATGATAAAAGATACAATACATATTTGCAAAAATAATATGTCTGATATTTTTATCTTCATAACTGAATTTGAAAAATTAAATGAAAAAACTTCTGATTTTTTCTGTAATGAAAAAAATATTTTTTCTCAAGAAAATTTAACATTTGGCAAAAAAATGAAATTTTCTTTTCAGAAAGTATTTTCTATGGGGTACAAAAAAGTAATTCTTATAGGAACTGATATACCTACAATAAAAAGCAACGATATAGAAACCGCACTAAAAACTTTGGATAGTGTGGATGCTTATATTTCAAAAACATTCGATAACGGATACTACCTACTCGGTATTAAAAAGATTTTCGATTCTATTTTTGATGATAATATTTTTAAAACCTGTAATGTATTTGAAAATACCATAGAGGCATTAAAAAAAGAAAATTTAGCATTCGATAGTGGAAGAATTTTAAGAGATATAGACACTAAAAAAGACTTGGATTTTTTTATAAATAATGAATATGATATGTCAGAGTATGAAAATTTCAAAAAATTTTTAAAGGAGAACTACATTGAAACATAAAAACGGAAAAATTATAACATTAATATTAATTTTTGTAACAATTTTAATAACTTATTTTACTTTTAAAATATTCACACCGGAAAAAATAAGAGAAATTATTCAAGGATATGGAAGATATTCGGCATTGATTTACATTTTACTTTTCTGTGTCTTACCGATTTTTTTCTTTCCGGTTCCGATTCTTGCACTTGCGGCAGGATTATCCTTTGGACTTATCGAAGGAGTTATATATACTATAATCGGCGCTATGATCAACAGCTCTATAATGTTTATTATGGCAAAAAAATTTGCAAAAGATACTGTTTTAGAAATTTTCAAAAAGAAAATAAGTGAAAAATGGTACAACAAAATAATGAACATTGAAAAAAATCAAGGTTTTGTCATAATTTTACTTATGAGACTTTTACCTATCGCACCTTACAACGTAATAAACTATCTTTCGGGACTTACAGAAATAAGTTTTGTTAAGTACACAATCGCAACATTTTTCGGAATAATTCCCGGAACATTCGTGTTTTTAAATGTCGGAGATAAAGCAATAAATATCCACAGTATAGAATTTTTACTTTCTATCGTAGGATTTATTCTGCTTACAGTTGTATCTGTAATTTTAATAAAAAAATTTGACAGGAATTAGATTATGAAAATTTCTGTAATAATTCCTATATATAACGATGATAAAATGCTGCAAAACATATTAAAAGAACTTTCAAATTTAAAGGAAATTGATGAAGTTATAGTAGTTAAAGCAGTTGATGATTTTAAAGAAAATTATATTTTGAAAAAATTTTTGTATATCCCCTACACACTTATAATTTCAAAAAAAGGTCGAGCTATACAGATGAATTTAGGTGCAAAATTTGCTAAAAACGAAATTTTATGGTTTTTACATTCAGATTCAAAATTAACAAATTATGAAATTGACAAAGAAATAAAAAATCAAATAGAAAATAAAAATATCAAGTGTGGTGGTTTAAAAATAAAATTTTCACCAAATTCACTCCTTTTATCACTTATAGCCTATCTTTCAAATCTTAGAGCGAAAATATTTAAGATATGTTTTGGAGATCAGAGTATTTTCATAACAAAAAAACTTTTCAATGATATAAAAGGATTCAGAGAAATTCCTATAATGGAAGATTTACAACTTTTTATAGATATAAAAAAAAATAATGAGTCAGTAAATACAAAATATTTTAAACTTTTAAATTCAAAAATTACCTCTTCATCAAGAAGATTTACAAAAAACGGAACATTAAAAACAATTTTTAAAATGCACAAATTAAAATACTTATATTTTAAGGGAACAAACACTGATTCATTAAACAAAATTTACGAAAATATGAAAGAAAGATAAAAACCGACCTTTTACAGTCGGTTTTTAAATTAACTTAAAATTTAATTTTATTTAAAAGTTGCCACTGAGCCTCTTTCAATAATTCTTGAAGGCAGAATTGTAACTTCTTTTAACTTTTCCTCATTTCTCAATTCTTTAATCAACTTTCTCATTGAAACAGCTCCCATATCGTAATAAGGTTCTTGAATTGTAGTAAGAGCAGGTCTGTAAATAGATGCTAACAAGTCGTCACCGAAACCGGCAACAGAAATATCTTGCGGAACTTTCAATCCATTGTCGTAACAATAACTTATAAAACCTATTGCAAGAGAATCTTCACTCGCAAACACTACTGTTGCATTATTTTCTTTAATTAATTTGAAAATTTCTTCTCCCATATCATATCCTGTTTGTACAGTAATATCTTTAGCATTTATTATTGCAGATTTAACTTTTCTTTCGACTATACCGTCTCTAAATCCCGAAAGTTTTTCTCTACCTATTCTACTTGAAACATCTTCACTTATAAACAGAATACTGTCATGTCCTTCATCAACAAGATAATTTGTCATTTTTTGACAGGTTGACTTGTAATCAATAGTTACGGAGTGCTCGTCATCGTATTCATAAAATTTATCAAGTCTTATAAACGGAATATTTTTACTTTTCAATTTATACAAAGTTTCAGGATTTATTCTTTCACTGATCATAATAATTCCTTCAACTTGTTTTGTACACATAAATTCTATAATTTTATGTTCAGATTCAATATCTCCATAAGTACTTGAAAGCAAAATATCATAATTATACATTCTTCCGATTTCTTCAATTCCACGAACAATTTGTGCCATATAAGAAATTCCAATATCCTTAACAATTACACCAATCATATTTGATTTTCTCATTACAAGACTTCTCGCCAATTCGTTAGGTTTAAAGTCTAATTTCTTAATTGCATCTAAAACTTTTCTTCTTGATTCAGGACTAACCGGCTTAGATTCATTCATTACTCTTGATACAGTAGATATAGAAACTCCAGCAAGTTTTGCCACATCTTTAATAGTAGGTACTGCCATAAAATCATCTCCTCAAATTTAAAAATTATAATTAAATTTACACCATACTCATTTAAAGAAATTTCAATTTTACTGTATTTTACCTTTAAAAATTCATATTGAATAGAAAATACAGAAATATCTTTAACAAATATATGTTTAGTAAAATAAAGTTTTCATTTTATATTAAATGTAAATTTTAAAAAAACAGAATACAAAACAAAATTTCTATACCAAAAATATTAAGCAATCAACTCAATTTTTCAAAAAAATTCTATCTTATATCATTATTAATTATACCACAACATTTCAAAAAATAAAAGCGTTTTTTTAAAAATATAACAATACATTTTTTTACAATATAACAATATAATAATATAAAAAATATTTCGTGTTAATTCGGTAAATTAAATTCAAAAAATTAATGCCATAAACTTGATTTTTTATTTTCTTAGTAGTATAATGACTTGTGTAATCTTAAAAAAATTATTAATTTTTTTTATTTTTTGGTTTTAACAAAAATATCAAAGTCATTAAATGATATCACTTTAATGACAATATTTAGGAGGTATTATGAAAAAAAAGAATTTTATCAGCTTGTTACTTTCACTTACATTAGTAAGTGCACCATTAATAAATTTTGTACACAACAACATATCATTTGCAGAAGAAGAGTATGTGAATGTTCCTGACTATAATATGAAGCGTGGTTTATTGATGGCACTTGCTTCAGTAAACGGTACAGGAAAATATGATTTCTCAGAAACTGAAATTAGAAATGCAAAATTCAAAAAGTCTGAATTAGAAAAAATAAAAAAAATCAACCCTGAACTTTGTGTAGCTCATACTTGTACTGAAGAAGGAGTAAAAATCATAGATTTAACAGGTATAGAATATTGTATAAATCTTGAAGATCTAAGTTTAGTTAATCAAAGGGTTACAAATCTAAACCCGATTAAAAATCTTACTAAATTAAAAAAACTTGAACTTAGAAACAATTCAAACAAGGGAAAAGCTATTGAAGATATATCAGCAATTTCAAATTTGAAAGATTTAGAGTATTTGAATTTAGCTCAAGCTAAAATTAAAGACACTGCTCCTCTTTCAAATTTAACTAAATTAAAACATTTAGACTTGTTGGGAACTAAAATTGATACATTAGATTTTGCAAAAAATTTAACAAATTTGACATATCTTGATGCCAGTCTAAATTATATTAATAACATTTCCCCTCTTGAGAATTGTGTAAATTTAAAAACATTAAAATTATCTCAAAATTTAGCTCAAGCTAATGAACAAGCAAAAGAAAAAATATCTGACATTTCTACATTGTCACACTTAACTTCATTGGAAGAATTATACATGGATAATCATAACGTGAAAGATATTTCTCCATTAAAAAACTTAAAGGCATTAACCAACTTAACACTGTTAAATAATAAAATCGAAAATTTTGAACCTACTTTTGTTATTCCTAATTTAATTGAATTATGGACTTCCGGAAACAAAACAGGATTAGAAAATAAAATTGACAATTACAAAAAAGCAAAAGAATTTTTTAATATTTTAAATAAACAAACACTAACAAAAGAAGACATAAAAACAATTGAAGAACTTGAAAATTCAAATGACACAATTAAAAATTACTTTTCAGATGAAACTTTAAATAAATTAAGCTCAGCAAAAGAAGATCTAAAAACAAAAGATTTAAATTTGGACTTATTTGGATATCTTAATTTAAACGGAGAAATTATTTCTGTTGCTAAACTTAAGGGATATAAGGGTTCTATTGGTAACGACTTTTTAGGAAGATTACCTAAAAACGTTGAAATTACAATAAAAAAATCAAATTCTAATGAAAATACAAATGGAGAAATAACTTCCGGAATTGTTCAACTTGATGAAAAAGAAAATTATATATTAAAAGTTGCTGTTGTTGATAAAAACAACAAATTAATAAAAGAAAAAGTTGATTTTATCTCATCTAAAGATAACAAAATTTACAGCTCAGAAAACGGATATTTAACTATTGACAAAACTATGGCTAATACAGTTCAATGGTTAGAAACTGTTTTTAGCCTACAAAGTGAAAAATATACTGCAAACAAAACTATTAAAGTTACAAAAACAACTCCGACAAAATTGGGGATATATGACGGCAACACTTATGTTGATCAAAAATCAGAAATGGAAAAATTATTAGTAGTTAAACTTTCAGAAAAAAATTCTTCAATAGATCCTGAAGATCCTACTCCTATTATCCCCCCAACACCAGACGACACTAAAAAAGATGAAAATATCGGAGTTAAGGAGAAAAGAGTATATTTTAAAGTTATTGATAAAAACAAAAAATTAGTAACAAGTGATGTTAATCTTATTGCAAAAGATTCAGAAAATTTTACTAATCCAATTACTGCAAAACAAGATGGAAATTACTACTATTTTGAATATAAAAATGAAGACTATACTTGGAATATCAATTTTTCATCTGAAAAATACAATTTAAAAGATGGTGAATCTCATTCTTTTACAACAGCTTATCCAAATGGATTTTCACATATAGGATTAAACGGAGTAAGACTTACTGTAGATAAAATTGAACAAAAAGATGCAGAAAAAAGAGATGAATACTATACAATAAATGTTATCTCAAATAATGAAACCACTGACACACCTGAGCCTTCAATACCAGAAATATCTGACAGTAAAAAAGACGAAAATATAGGAGTCAAAGAAAATAAATTATACTTTAGAATTGTTGATGAAAATAAGAAATTAGTAACCGATGAAATAAGTATAGTAGCAAATGACACAGAAAATTTTTCCTCTCCACTAAAAGCAAAACAAGACGGAAATTATTATTACTTCGATGCGCCGGCAGAAGATTACAGTTGGAATATAAAGTTTATATCCGATAAATACAATTTGAACAACAATGAAACTCACTCATTTACAACATCTTATTCAAAAGGATTTACTCATATCGGATTAAATCATATAAATTTATCATTAGATAAAATAGAAGAAAAAGAAATTTCTGAAAGAAATGCCTACTATACGATAAATGTAAAATCTAATAATTTACGTTCCGCAATAAGTCCTTTAAGTATTTTATCAAGTGCTTATACCTTAGAAAATGTAACAGTTGAAGAAAAAACTGCTACAAATAAAAATGTTGAAAATACTGAATCTACTGAAAATTTAATAAAAACAGTTGTAGGTATAAAGTGGAATGTAGAAAATTTTAAAAATGAAGTTGGAACTTATGACCTTACAGGAGATTTAATATTGCCTGACGGAGTGTCAAATCCGAAAAATCTAAAAGCAAAAATAAGAATAATAGTAAAAGAAAAGAAAATAATAACTCCTTCTGAAGAAGCACTTGGAGAATTATTAACAAATGACAATAAACAAATTTTAAAAGTAGTAATAGCAAATGAGGAAAAAAATATTATAACCGACCCTATTGTTGTAACAGACGGAATTTACAGTTATATTTCCAAAGATGGATATGTTGAAATTCCTGTATTAAACGGAAATCATGAAATAAAATTGGCTGATGACAAGTATATTGAAGTTGAAGATAGATATAAAGAATCTAAAACAATAACATACTCAGGATATTTTAACAGATTAATAAATATAAATAATAATCTATTAAATGAAATATCATCTTTAGGACTTAAACGACAATTAAGACTTATAGTTAAAGAAAATAAAGTTGATCCTATCAACCCTGAAAAGCCTATTGATCCTGTCAACCCTGAAAAACCTGTTAATCCCGGAAAACCTATTGAATCTGACAAAACCGGAATAATTTTTACTGAAGATAAATCTTCAAAAATCGAAGGAAAAGAATTAAAGAACATTGACAGTAAAAACTTAAAGTTAATTGTTAAAGAAGAAAAACATAGTAATATTTCAAAAGATTTAAAATTATTTGAAGGTAAAGATATAAATATTTTTGATATTTACCTTCAAAATACAAAGACAAAAGAAAAATTTGAACTTCCAAAAGGTGATTATAAGGTAACCTTGCCAAAAACAAAAAACAATGATGTAATTTCAGTAAATTATATCGACAAAAACGGCAACTTAGAAAAACATAATTTTACTCAAACAGAAAATACAGTAACTTTTGAAACAACACATTTATCACTGTATGCTATTGAATATAAAGTAGTCAACGAAAACCATTCAAACGGCAACTCAAATAATACTAAAAACAATACGACTGTCGATAATAGTAAAAATACGACTATTAACAGCGATAATGCTAAAAATAACAGTGTTATTTCAGAAAACAACAACAATGATGATTATACAACAAACACTAACAATACTTCATCTAATACAAATTTATCTTCAAAACAAAAACTTGTTAAAACCAATATAGCAAGTACATCACAATTTGTAACTGTTTTATTGGGACTTGGTGTAATTGTAATTTCAAAAAAGAAAAAATTTAAGTAGAATTTAAAAAGAGATTAGTAAAAACTAATCTCTTTTTATTTATTATAACTAAATTTCTTCAACCAATTCATTCAAATCTATGAATTTTTCACTTTCTAATCCCTTATCTAATTTATTTACTTTCTTTAAATTTACAGCAGTTACTTTATATTCTGCAGTTTTAGTTATAGGGTCATAATGAGCACTTGTAAGTTGATTTACAGGAGTTTCCGCAAAGTGGAAAGTCATATAGATAAGACCTTCTTTTACTCTGTCTGTAATTTTTGTTCTACCTACAACACTACCTCTTCTTGAAGTAACCCTTACAAAATCTCCGTCAGATAAATCATACTTAGCAGCGTCTGCTGATGAAATTTCAACTTGTTCATGAGGATGAATTCCGTCAAGTGCATCTGAATATCTTGTCATTACATTGTAATGGTATAAAACTCTTCCTGTTGAAAGAATTATTGGATATTCTTCATTTTCAAGTTCTTTAGGTCCTTCATATTCAACAGGAACCATAAGAGCTTTTTCTCCTCTTGCGAATTTTCCATTGTGTAAAAATTTACTTCCAGGATGATTTTCATCTAAACATGGCCATTGTACGCCATTTTCTTTTTCAATTCTATCATAAGTTATTCCACGATATGTAGGCATACATTTTCTGATTTCATCAAATACTTCTTCAGAACTTGTCCAATCAAACCCATGTCCTCCAAGTCTTTTTGCGACATCTGCAAGTATAGTCCAGTCAATTCTTGCTTGTCCCGGTGCTTCAACCGCTTTTCTTACTCTTTGAACACGTCTTTCAGATGCTGTAAATGTTCCATCCTTTTCAGCATAACAAGTAGCAGGTAAAATAACATCTGCAAGTTTTGCAGTTTCTGTCATATTAATATCTTGTACTACTAAGAAATCTAAGTTATTAAGTGCATGTTTAACATGATTTGCATCCGGATCTGAAAGCACAGGATCTTCTCCCATGATATACATAGCTTTAACCTTACCTTCAGCGGCACCATCTAACATTTCAGGAATTCTAAGTCCCATTTTTCTGTTTAATGTAGTATTCCAGTGTTTTTCAAATGTTTTTACATTTTCTTCTTCTAAGACTTTATGATATCCCGGAAAATAATTTGGAAGTGCAGCCATATCACAGGCACCTTGAACATTGTTTTGTCCACGAAGAGGATTTATTCCTCCACCAACTTTTCCTATATTTCCACACAATAAAGCAAGATTTGAAAGATTCATTACATTTGAGGTTCCGGTTGTATGTTCTGTAATACCTAATGTATAGTAGATACCTGCTCTTTCTACAGAAGCATACATTCTTGCAGCTTCAAAAATTTGTTCTACAGGTACAGTAGTAATTTTACTTACCAATTCAGGAGTATATTTAGAAACAAGTTCTTTAACTTCTTCAAATTTTTCAACCTTATTTTCAACATATTCCTTGTCATATAATTCTTCAGTTATGATTATATTCATAATCCCGTTAATCAAAGCAGCATCAGTTCCTGACTTTAATGAAATATGCAAATCAGCTTCTCTGGCAATTTCAGTTTTTCTTGGATCAATTACAATTAATTTTTTACCTTGTCTATGTGCTTGTTGCATCTTATTTCCTATTATAGGATGTGCTTCCGTTGTATTAGAACCGATAACAAACATTAAATCTGTTTCAAAAACTTCATTTACAGAGTTTGTCATTGCTCCTGAACCTAATGTTGTTGCAAGACCTGCAACCGTAGGAGCATGTCAGGTTCTTGCACAGTGATCGACATTGTTGGTTCCTATTGCAACACGCATCATTTTTTGAAATGCAAAGTTATCTTCATTACATGTTCTTGCAGAACTTAATCCCGCAACTGAGTCAGCACCAAAAGTATCTTTTATATTGCCTATTTTTTGAGCTACTAAATCTAAAGCCTCATCCCAAGTTGCTTTTTCAAAAACTCCATTTTTCTTAATAAGAGGATCTGTAAGTCTGTCTTTACTGTTAATTAAATCAGTGTGAAATCTACCTTTAACACAAAGCTCTGTACCGTTTATCGGAGAATCCGGATTTGGAGTAACTCCTATTACTTTTCCGGTTCTTGTATTAACATTCAAATCAAAGTTACAACCTGTTCCACAGAAAGGACAAGTTGTTCTGACTTTTTTAACTTCCCAAGGTCTAACTCCCATTAATTGCTTATTTAATAAAGCTCCTGTTGGACAAACACTTATACATTGTCCACAGAATCTACAGTTTTCAGTATTAAGGTTTAAATCTTTATGTGTTCCGATTTTTGACTCAAATCCTCTGCCTACAAAATCAATTGCACCTGTAACTTGAACATCTTGACAAACTCTCACACATTTACCGCAAAGAATACACTTGTTTTGATCTCTTATCATAACAGGATTGTTTGTATCAAGTTCATGATGTTGCACTTCTCCAATCCATGTTCCTTTTTTCATTCCGTATCTGTAACAATATTCTTGTAACTTACAATTTCCAACCATATCACAAGTTAAACAATCACTTGGGTGATTAGAGAACAATAAATCTAATATATTTCTTCTTATTTTTGTTAATTTTTCGCTTTCAGTATTTATAACCATACCGTCTTTTGCAAGCGTTGAACAAGCAGTTTCAAGTTTTCTGCTTCCTTCTATCTCAACAAGGCACATTCTACAACCCGCAAAAGCGGTAAGACTTTTTTCATAGCATAGATTAGGAATATCCACTCCAACTTTTTTAGCAGCTTCAATAATAGTAGTTCCTTTTTCTACACTGACAGCTTTACCATTTATAGTTAAATTTATAATATTAGCCATAGTAACCTCCTGAACCTATCTTCTTATTATGGCATTAACCGGGCAAGCTGCCTCACAAGAGCCACATTTAATACATTTTTCAGGTTCAATAACATGTAATTCTTTTTGTACACCTTGAATACAATCAACAGGACAAGCTTTCGCACATTTAGTACAACCAACACACTTATCAGTAATGAAAAATTCAAGAAGTGATTGACAAACTCCGGCAGGACATTTCTTATCATAAATATGTGCCTCATATTCATTTCTAAAATAATGAAGTGTACTTACAACAGGATTTGCCGCTGTTTGACCAAGTCCACAAAGTGAAGCAACAGTAATAGTTTCTGAAAGTTCTTCAAGTCTTTCTATATCTCCGTCTTCACCTTTTCCTGAAGTTATCTTTTCCAAAAGTTCAAGCATTCTCTTTGTACCTTCTCTACAAGGAACACATTTACCACAAGATTCTTCAACAGTAAAATCCAAGAAAAATCTTGCAATATCAACCATACAGTCAGTTTCATCCATTACAACCATACCACCTGAACCCATGATTGATCCGATTTTAGCAAGAGATCCGAAATCAACCGGAGTATCAAAATAATCAGTAGGAATACATCCGCCTGAAGGTCCTCCTGTTTGAACTGCTTTTACTTTTTTTTCATTTCCGGTACCGCCACCGATACCATAAACTATTTCATTTATTGTCGTTCCCATAGGTACTTCAACAAGTCCTGCATTTGCAACTTTTCCTACAAGTGCAAAAACTTTGGTTCCTGAACTGTCTTCAGTCCCGATATCTCTATACCATTTAGAACCTTTTTCTAAAATTTGCGGAACATTTGCAAAAGTTTCAACATTGTTAAGAACAGTCGGTTTGTTAAAAAGTCCTCTTACAGTAGTTCTGTAAACTTTTGTTCTTGGCATACCACGTTTACCTTCTATCGACTCAATAAGTGCAGTACCTTCTCCACAAACAAATGCCCCTGCTCCAAGTCTTAATTCAACTGAGAAACTAAAATCAGTTCCCATAATGTTATTACCTAAAAGATTAGCTTCTTCCGCTTTTTTTATAGCTTCTCTTAAATTTATTACAGCTTTAGGATATTCTGCTCTTACATATATAAATCCTTTATCCGCTCCGATAGCAAAACCACAAATAGCCATTCCTTCAAGAACAGAATGAGGATCACCTTCTAATATAGATCTGTCCATGAACGCACCGGGATCGCCCTCATCCGCATTACAAACTACATATTTTTGTCCTTTAGGTTGTTGCATAGCACCTTCCCATTTTCTTCCTGTTGGGAATCCTGCACCACCACGTCCTCTAAGGCCTGAATTTTTCATTTCTTCAACTACTTGTTCAGGAGTATATTCACTTATTACTTTTGCTAAAGCATAATAGCCACCAAGTGCTACATATTCTTCAACACTATGTTCATTAACTATTCCAAAATTCTTTAAAGCAATCCTTGTTTGTTTTTCAAAAAATTCACCTTTAAGACGAATACCATTTTCGTCAATTATGTACTTATCAGGTTCTTGCTTTAATCTTTCTATCAATAGAGGATAGTTTTTTTCTTTGATTTCATCTAAAATCTTAATATCCACTTCCGCTTTGGTCATAAAATCCTCCTATTTGTACTTTCTCATAATTCTTCTAATGTCTGCTTTTTTTATATGTGCATAAACATCTTCATTTATTGTAACAACCGGAGCTAAATTACATTCTCCGATACAACGAGTTTGAATTACAGAAAATTT
Organism: Parvimonas sp.; assembly: GCA_022770425.1. Lineage (GTDB taxonomy): Bacteria > Bacillota > Clostridia > Tissierellales > Peptoniphilaceae > Parvimonas. The sequence continues at coordinate 20,532 of JALEHY010000012.1, forward strand.
TAAATCTTCTGATGTACCACCAACTTCAATACCTATTCTGTCACAAAATTCATTCAAAATATCCTGTGCGCCCTTTACATAACAAGCAGTTCCCATACAAACAGAAACTTGATATTGTCCTTTAGGTATAAAAGAAAATTGAGAATAAAAAGTTGCAACTCCAAAAACTTTTGCAGGAAAAATTTTCATTCTTTTAGCAATTAAATCCATAACTTCTTCCGGAAGATAACCAAAAATATTTTGTGCTTCTTGTAAAACCGGCATTAATGCACCGGGAATATCTTTCTTTTGGTCAATAAATTCACAAAGAGCATCTATCTTATCTTGATTTTCTTCAATGTTAAAAACAAAAGCCATAATGTCCCTCCTTAAAATAATTATACAAAATAACGTTATTCTTTATAAAAAATATCGCATTTTCGTATTTTATTAGGTCATAAGTATAGCAAAATTTTTTCATTTTTTCAAGCTTTTTTACTTTTAGTCACTAAAAATTTTTAATAAAATTTAATTAATTTTTTTTATTGGTAACAGTATTTTAGATAAATTTTAACAATTTAATTTTAGAATATACTTTAATAATCATAAAAACAAAAAATAAAAAAAGTCCGAATCATTTCGGACTTAAAAAACATATACTAACTTGCTTTCAAACTCACTACAGATGTCAAAACATCAAAATATGAGTAAGAACAAACTCTTTTTTTATTTTCTTCGGTTACTATTTCGACAGTAAAAAACGAACTGAAAACGTCGTTTATTACGCCTTTAACTTCTATATATTCCTCTTTACTTCTCTTTATTGTAAGAAGAACTCCTTTTCCAATGTTGCTTTTCAAAACTTTTTTTATCTTTACCAACTTTTCTTTTGTATTCATAACAACACCATCCTTTTTAATATCATACCATAAAAATGAAAAAAAGGCAAGTTTTTCATAATTTCATTATATAACTACTCGGTAACTATACTTACTCCTGCACTTACTCCAAGTCGTTCTGCTCCTAATTCTATCATTCTTATCGCCGTAGCTTTATCCCTTATTCCTCCGCTCGCCTTTACTTTTGCATTATCTTTGACAGCATTTTTCATTATGGTTACAACTTTTTCATTTGAGCCGGCTGTACTAAATCCTGTTGAAGTTTTTACAAATTCCGCTTTTGCATCGACACAAAGTTTAGAAACTTTTTCAATTTCTTCATCAGTTAAAAGGCAAGTTTCCAAAATAACTTTCAAAAGAGCCTTTCCTCTGGTCACATCAACAAGGGCTTTTATATCATTAAACACAAGATCAAAATCATTTGATTTCACAGCCCCAATGTTAATTACCATATCTATTTCATCTGCCCCGTTTTTTATTGCGTCTTCAGTTTCAAAAACTTTACTTTCAGTTGTCATAGCTCCAAGCGGAAACCCTACAACAGTGCAAACTTTTACATTTGTTCCTTTTAAATTATTATAACATCTTTTCACATGACATCCATTTACACAAACTGAAAAGAAATTATATTTCTTAGCTTCTTCACATAATTTATCTATCATTTCATAAGTAGCATCCGCTTTCAAAAGTGTATGATCAATATATTTATTTAACTCCATAATTTTCTCCTAAGCTATCTCTAAAGCTAATTTCATCATTGTTGTAAAACTTTTTTGTCTTTCTTCGGCAGTTGTTTTTTCCTCAAAATTAAAAGAGTCTGAAACTGTTAATATTGTAATTGCATTAACTCCTGCATAATTTGCATTACAATATAACGCATAGCTTTCCATATCAACTGCAAGAACTCCCATTTTCGCCCATTTTTTCCATTCATCAGCAGATGCATTATAGAAAATATCTGAACAAAATACATTTCCTACATTAATATCAACACCTTGTTTTTTAGAAGCCTCATAAGTTTTTCTTAAAAGCTCCCAAGAACAGTTTGCTGAATAAGTTCCATCTAATTTATATTGGTGTGCGAAATTTGAATCAGTTGATGCAGCCATTGCAACAACGACATCATAAAGTTTAAGTTTGTCACTATACGCTCCACAGGAACCTATTCTAATCAAATTTTTAACTCCATAAAAATGAATCAATTCATAAGAATAAATTCCAATAGATGGAGCCCCCATTCCACTTCCCATAACCGAAACTTTTTTTCCGTTATATGTTCCTGTATACCCTAACATTCCTCTTACATCATTAAATAAAGTTACATCTTCCAAAAAATTTTCAGCAATAAATTTAGCTCTCAAAGGATCTCCCGGCATCAAAACAGTTTGTGCTATATCTCCCATTTTTGCTCTATTATGTGGTGTCATAAAAACCTCCTAATTAATATTATATTTCAATATAATATTAACATAAAAACTCTGATTTTTCAAGAATTTAAATAAAAATACCCTTTTTACCTATTTTATTAAAAAACAAAAACATAATTTTTTTGTAAAAAACTACAATAATACAATAAAATAAAAAATCTGACTTTAAATTTAACATCTAAAATCAGATTACTTCATTTTTAAAAATTCTTCTAATGTAATATTCTTTTCATTAATTATTTTCGCATTTTCAACTCCCACAAATCTAAAATGCCATGGTTCAAATTTATAATTTGTCTTATCTTCTTTATTTTCAGGATAACGCAATATAAATCCGTACTTGTAAGCATTTTTTATAAGCCATGAAAATTCCTTTGTTTCTTTAAAACTTTCATTTAGATTTTTACTTTCGTCTTCTCCGATTAAATCTACACTTTCTCCAATTTGGGATTCATTATATCCCTCATCGCTATACATTGCATATTTCACCTTTGTATCTAAATTAGGAGAATCTTTTTTTAAAGTCTTTTGATCATCATAAGATATATAATCTTTAAAAATTTCTAATTTTACACCTTCTCTATTTGCATCCGAGAACATTAAATTTACTTGTTCCAAGACTTTTTTATCAAATTTAGGTGCAAAATTACTTGGCAGTTTATATTTTGTATTTACAAGCAAAAAGCCCTTCACTACTTTAAAATAATCTCCTTTTGATACATTTTCCAAATCTTCATTTTTAATATAGTAAAAACTTCCGTCAGTTTGAACTTTTGAAAATTCACCGTTAGTTCCATAAGTTTTCAAATACTCTCCGGATTTAACTTTTACTTTAGAGCTGTTTTTCAAGACTTTTTCATAATTTTCATACAACACAGTTTCATTTATAATTTTAGAATAGTTAGTCAAATAGTCTGTAAAATCAGTTGTTTCTTCAATTTTTATATTTTCAAAATTATATGGTAAATTTTTTTCTGATTCTTGTTTATTTTTACTGTATCTAATATAATAAAATATAGAGATTGCAATAATAACTGTAAAGAGTAAAAATATTAAAATATTTTTTTTAGAATTTTTTTTAATCTTTTCCAACTTACACCTCATATAATCTTTTTTAGATTCTGAAAAATTTTAAAATTAAAAGGATTTAGAATTCTAAATCCTTTTAAAATTTTTTATTCAACATCAATTACTTTTCTTCCTTTATACATTCCTGTGATTGGATTAACTCTGTGAGGAACGATTAATTCGTTTGTTTCTGAATCTCTAACAAGAGTTACTTTAGGTAATCTATATGAAGATGCTCTTCTCTTATCTCTTCTCGCTTTTGAAGTTTTTCTCTTTGGTACTGCCATTGTAACACCTCCTTAAAAATATATAGCTATACCCCGTTTTTTAACGGACAACAAAAGTATTATACTATACAAATACAATTTTGTCAATATATTTTTAATAAATTTCAAATACAAATTATTTTGCTAATTCCATTGTATCTCTTGCAATCATTAATTCTTCATTTGTAGGAACAACTAAGACTTTTACTCTTGAATTATCAGCAGATATAACAGCTTCTTCTCTTGTATCATTTTTACTGTCATCAATGATAATTCCATAATCTTCCATATTTTCTAATATTAATTTACGCATTGAAGCAGAATTTTCTCCGATTCCTCCTGCAAATGAAATTGCATCAATATGTCCTAATTCAGCCATGAAACCACCAACATATCTTCTTACTCTTGTAATAAACATATCTAAAGCAAGTTGTGCTCTTTCATTTCCTTTTTCAGCTGCTTCTTCTAAATCTCTAAAGTCTGAGCTCAATCCTGAAACTCCAAGCACTCCTGATTTTTTATTTAAAAGTTGATTCATTTCATCAGCTGAGAATCCTTTTTCGTTCATTAAGAAAGTCATAACAGTTGGATCGATATCACCGCTTCTTGTTCCCATTAATAAACCTTCCAACGGAGTAAGTCCCATTGTTGTATCATAACATTTACCATCTTTAATAGCCGCAATTGATGAACCGTTTCCTAAATGAACAGTTATAATATTAAGATTTTCTTTAGCTGTTCCCAACAATTCAGCAGTTCTTAACGTTACATATCTATGACTTGTTCCGTGAAAACCGAATTTTCTAAGTCTATAATCTTCATAGTATTCATAAGGAATAGCATACATAAATGTTCTTGCAGGCATAGTTTGGTGGAAAGCAGTGTCAAATACAGCAACATTTTTCTTTCCGGGAACTAAACTTTCACAAGCTTTTATTCCCATTAAGTTTGCAGGATTATGTAATGGACCGAATTTAATAAATTCTTCAACTTTTGCCTTAACATTTTCATCAATAACAGTTGATTCAGTTAATTTATCTCCACCATGCAATACTCTATGTCCAATAGCATTGATTTCATCTAAGCTCTTTACAACTCCATATTTTTCGTCTAAAAGCGCATCAAAAACGTGTTTTATAGCCGCAGTATGGTCTTTCATTTCTTCTTCAACAACTAACTTTTCACTTCCGACTTTATGAGTTAATTTTGAACCTTCAATACCAATTCTTTCAACCAATCCTTTACACAAAACACTTTCATCAGTCATATCAAATAATTGATATTTTAATGAAGAACTTCCACAATTAATTACTAAAATTTTCATTAAATTTCCTCCTAAATTTTATAAAAGCATATTTCATACATAGATATTTTACTATTTTGAGCTTAATAAGTCAATACAATTTTATATTATTATACACAATCAAAAATAATTAATCTTCATATACACCGAACTTTTCTTTTTTACACTATGTTTCATTAACTTATAGACTACAATAACAAAAAAATAATATCGGAAATTATGAAAATTATACCGGTTACCCAAATGGTGTATTCTTTTCTTTAAAAGATATAATTTAACATTTCAATTAATAATATAATTCAAAAAGCAAATTTTGAAACTATAATATAAATAATATTTTTTCTAATTTACTTAATAATCTGCCTTTTTAAATTACTCCCTCAATCCTTAGTTACTGAGTCCTTAAAATATAAACACAATACTAAGATTACTTCAAAGACTTAAAAGCATCAGTATCAACAATACATTGTTGAATAAACAAGAGGTTTTTGATATAGTAAAGAAATATTTAAATTATGTAAGGAAAAGAAAACACAGAACCAAAAAGAGTAAACATATTAAAAAAAATTAATATAAGAAAAAACAAAATAAATAACTGAAAAGAAATAAAACATTATAAAATAGATATGGTAATTTTAAAAAAAGAAAAATAAACATTCCTATTGATATTAACAGAATAGGAAAAGCGGATATGAATAAATAAGTATCTGAAAGAAGTGCTAAAAGATTATAAAATAAAAATCATAATGGAGGATAATAGTTCAATATAAAATACTTGACCATAAAAATATTTATTATGTATATCCATATAACAGTCCATTTTATTCCTTTTTTCTTTATATAGGAATATATCAATGTCCCAATACTTGCTGATGCCACAAATGAAGCAACTATAGCTACTACCAAAGAAACATTTCCTGTCCAATACAGTATCCATTCAACATATTTTATAGTACCTTCTGTCAATCCGAAGATTGAACCTAACATCATTGTAGGTGCTAAAAAACATACCAATACTGATAATATTCGTTTTTCATAATTTTCAGCTCCATTCTATATAAATCTTATATATAAAGTATACTTTACAGTCAAAATATTTTTTTATTTTTTATCTCTATACATTTTACATCCATATTTTCTATCACAGCATCGGACAAACTCTTATCATGAGTTATTAAAATAAAATTCCCATAGTTTAATTCAGATAAATATTTCACTATTCCGGATTTTACATTATTATCAATTGCATTTATAATTTCATCAATAATATAGAAATCTGCTTTTTGTGAAAAGGTTATATATAATAAAATTTTATTTACTTGTCCAGTTGATAAATTTTTTATATATTCATTCATATAATCAATTTCTAAAATTTCTATTAAATCATTATTTATTGATTTATTTATACAATTTAAAAATTCTATAACTTTAATATACTGAAACAGTAATATCTCTTGCGGAAAATAGCTTATTGTAGTTTTATGTTTATATATTTTTCCTCCATAAGATATATTATCAGTTATTGCTCTCATCAAAGTTGTTTTTCCCGATCCATTTTTTCCGCCTATTAAATAATTTTTATTTTTAAATTCGTATGATATATTATCTATTAATGTTTCATCAAATTTTATAGTTAGATTTTCCAGTTTTATTGTTCCCACCACTCTACCTCCACTGTAAAAGTAAAGTCATTAACAAATCAACAACACCCGTTATTAATGACATCAAAAAAACATCTAATTCTATTTTTTTTCTTTGAAATATCAAATTAAATAACAATACTTTAATCAAAAATTTAATAAATATATGAATATTCAAAGAATATATAACAATCATTAAACACATAAAAGCTGTAGAAAAAAATATAATAGTTAAATTGCTTCTATTAATGTTAAAAATTTTCAAAAATATCTTTATATAAATAAAATTAAATAAATTTAATAGTATAACTATCATAGATATTATAGTATAAATTAATTTAATGCTTCCATTTAATATTAATTCATTATTAAATTGACTTTTTAAAATTTCTACAGTAAAATACGTTGTTATTAAGATAGTAAAACCTATAATAATCCAAAGTGTTTTTTTTCTTTTTTCTATTAAATCATACATAATATAAAACTCCTTCAACTATTGCGGATAATAAAATCATAACCATAATTATAAAAACTTGCTTATTTTTCTCTTTACATCTTGCGTATACATATGTATATACAATTGTAAAAATTTCTATAGGTGCATGATAATATATTCTATTATTCAATATAAAAATCATTATATATGATACCATTCCCATAAAAAACAAATTATATGCATATATAATGTCAGCAATAATATCCTTAGAATATAGTATAATCAAGCAAATGATTAAATTCACAATAAAAATTAAATATGTTGATTGACTCATATTTTTAATATAAAATCCGTCTTTTGGAAAATCCAGTGCAAATACTAAAAACATTCCGGATAAAAACGGAATTATTGTGATTAATACTTTTTTCATCTTATTCCTCCAATATATTTAACAATAATTTTTTAAACTTAAGTTTGCTTAAATAACTCGTAAGTATAAAAATAAAAATTAGTATCGCCAAAATTACCGTTATTTTAAGTTCAAATATTTTATATAAATAATAAACAGATACTAAAGGCAGTGAAGCTAAAACAAAAAGCGGCGAAAATCTAAAACTCATAAAATCAGATTCATTATATATCAATATTTTTAAATCCATAAATTTAAAAGTTGCATATAATAAAAAATTAAAGTACATCATATACTGTAATATACTTATCAGTACTGACAATAAACTTGTATATAATATATTATTAATCTTATAATAAATGAATAAAAATGTTAGTGGAAAATAAACAAATATAAATAATGTTATTATCTTATAATTGTATTTACATAAAACTTCAATTTTCTCATCAACATTAAATTCAAGATTCATTAACAACTTATTAACATTAAGAAATTGTTCTTGTTGACATAATATAGAGTTTTTAGTAAGAAGTGCAAGATAAACTACTACTAAAATCAAATCATACTTATCATAATTAAAGGTATATTTTTTTACTAACAATAATATCAAAAATGAAATAATTCCACTCATAATTATCTTTTTATATATACTCCGACTTATCCTAAAATACGGAATTAATAACAAAAACGATATCCACGCTAAAAACAAACCTATAATAAATGCATTATCTAATAAAAATAACGATAATGTATTTATTATCAAAAAGTAAATTACATATTCGGAATTGATTATAGAGATAATCTTATAATAAATAAATTTATTGATTATTATAGAAACAAATAAAATAGCTATTGATAAAATCGGATTCATAAAAAGAGAACTTAAAATTACCGGAATAAATATAATCCTCTTAACAAGTTGATTAATTAAAATAATGTATCTTATTTTGATGTCATACTTGGGTAATGAAATAATTATCCATGAATTAATTCCCAAAAAATAAACTTGAGCTAATTTACTATACATAGAAAAATAAGCAATTAATATTCCAAACATAAAACCAAATAAATAGTAACTTTGAACTATTTTTTCTGCTAAATTATCCCTGATATTAAATTTTGTTATAATAATTTGTTTTAATTCTCTAAAATTATTTAAAATAATATATTTTATCAAAACACAAATTCTCATATATATCCCCTAATTTATTTTTTTAAATTTAAATGTCAAACCCAGTAAGAATATGATTACTCTTTATGATAACCTCTGTGAGTTAGTGATTAAATAAGTAAATAATATTAAAACTAATACTAAACAAATTTCATTACTTCTTAAACAGATAGAGCATTATATAGAAAAAAATATATATTTTTTCTATATTGAATTTTATTATTATAATAATATAATATAATTGTCAACTTTTTAATTTGAAATTTTTTCGTTTGAATATTAGTTGTAAAATCAATAATTGCAGAATATTTCACAATAAAAAAACAGAAAATCATTTGACTTTCTGCATTTTAATATATTATTTTTTTAATTTTATTTTATTTTCTTTACCCGCAATAAGTCGTTTAATATTTGAACTATGTCTATACACGGATAAAAAGCTCAAAAGTAATAAAGTAATATAAAGTTCAACATCTGTATATCCAAATATATATGCAATCGGAATTACAAAAATTGAAGACAATATCGACCCCAAAGACATATACTTGCTTATACTTACTATTATTATAAACACAACCATAACAACAAGTGCTAATTTATAATCAAAAAAGAATATAAATCCAAATGACGATGCGATTCCTTTACCACCTTTAAAATTTAAAAACAACGGCCAATTATGCCCTAAAACAACAAATATTGCACAAACAAAAACTCCTGTAGTCGAAGCTAATTTCATTCCTATATAGCAAGCTAAAATCGCCTTAAAAAAATCTATTACAAACGTCAAAACTCCGGCTTTTGCTCCAAAAACTCTAAGTGCATTTGTGGTTCCTGCATTTTTACTTCCATAGTCTCTTATATCCTTATTAAAAAACAATTTTCCTAAAATTAATCCTCCTGAAATGTTTCCAAGAAGATAAGCAACAAACATACTCAAGAAAATTTTAATCATTGCTTTCTCCTCTCGCTCTAAGTTCAAAAACTATCGGAGAAGAGACAAAAGAAAAATTCTTCCTTATTTGATTTTCCAAATATCTAAGGTATGAAAAATGCATAAGCTCTACTTTATTCACAAATATAACAAACTTAGGCGGTCTTACCGACACTTGACTTGCATAAAATATTTTAAGTCTTTGACCTTTATCGGTAGGCGGAGAATTATGCACTACCGCATCATTTATTATATCATTTAAAATTCCCGTAGAAATTCTCGTGCTGTAGTTTTCGTCTGCAACTTTAATCGCATCAAATAGTTTATCAATTCTTTGACCGGTTTTAACTGAAATGAAAACAAGTTGTGCATAAGGAACAAAACTTAATTTAGTTCTTATATCATCTTCAAATTCTTTATAAGTTTTATTGTCTTTTACAATCAAATCCCACTTGTTAACAGCAATAATAAGAGCTTTATTTTGTTCTTTTGCAAAACCTATAACTTTTGTATCTTGCTCTGTTACGCCCTCTGTTGCATCTATAAGCAAAACAGCAATATCGGATCTTTCAACAGCATTCAAAGTTCTGACTACACTGTATCTTTCCAAATTTTCAGTAATATTTTTCTTTCGTCTAAGTCCTGCAGTATCTGTAAAAATGTAAGTTTTACCGTCAATTTCAACTCTTGAATCAATAGAATCTCTTGTAGTCCCTGCAATATCGGAAACTATCATTCTTTCTTCACCTAAAATTTTATTTATAAGTGAACTTTTTCCGACATTAGGTTTTCCAATCAACGCAACTTTAGTAACATCATCCTCTTCACCTGTATATTTATTTTCAGGAAATTCCTTTATTATTTCGTCAAGCAAATCTCCGAGCCCATAGCCTTGAGTTGCTGAAATGATATTCAAATTTTCATAACCCAATTCGTAAAACTCATATATTTCTACAGGAACCTTGTGTGAATCTACTTTATTTACAGCTAAAACAACCGGTTTTTTTGTTCTTCTCAGATAATTTGCAATTTCTCTGTCTTCATCCATTAACCCGTTTTTACCATCAACGACAAATAAAATTACATCTGCATTTTCCATTGCAACATCTGCCTGTTGTTTAATTTTTTGTAAAATAATATCATCACTGTTAGGCTCCAATCCACCGGTATCACAAAGAATAAAGTGTTTATTTTGCCACTCGGCATCTTGATAAAGTCTATCCCTTGTTACCCCGGGAGTATCTTCCGTAATAGCAATTCGTTTATTTATTAATTTATTAAATAAAGTTGACTTCCCGACATTAGGTCGTCCAACTACACAAACTAACGGTCTTTCCATATTTCACCTCCGCTTTATAATTATATCATAATTAAGTTTGATAATTAAGTTAATGCTATTATGATAAAATTAAATTTTCTAAAATTAATTTATCCTACGTTTAATTATATCATAATTATTCACTCTTTCAAAATTGTAAAAATTTAATATTTAATACAAATTTATAATTTTATAAATTCCAAAAAAAAAGCTCCTTATCGGAGCTTAATCTTATACCGGATAAATTGAAACTTGTTTCTTGTCTCTACCTTTTCTTTCAAATCTTACAACACCAGAAATTTTAGCAAAAAGTGTATCATCTCCACCTTTACCTACATTTAATCCTGGGTGTATTTTTGTTCCACGTTGTCTAACTAAGATATTTCCGGCAAGAACAAATTGTCCGTCACCTCTTTTAGTTCCTAATCTCTTAGCTCTACTGTCACGTCCGTTTTTAGTACTACCTAAACCTTTTTTACTTGAAAAAAGTTGTAAATTCATTTTTAACATACTCTACACCTCCTTATAATAAATCTCAATATATTTATTATATTCTTCTTTTAACGATATAATACCAACTTCAAAAGTCCTAATTATTGTTTGCATATCCCTTAATTTTTCAAAAATTATACTGTCAATATCAAATATAACTCTTAAATACCCATCTCTAATTTGCAAATCCATATCTTCTGTACAAACTCCACAAATTTTTTCAACGGCATTTACAGTATTTATAGACAAAACAGACAATGACGCACACAAAATATCATTTTTTTCACAGAAATTCGCATGTCCGGACATTTCAAAGCCTACATACAGTTCGCCTTTTTTAAAAATAAAGATGTCAGTCATTAAAATACAATGCTTTCAATCTTAACTTTTGTAAATGGTTGACGATGACCTTTTTTCTTTCTATAATTTTTCTTCGCTTTAAACTTGAAAATTATAACTTTTTTGCCTCTTCCGTTTAATTCAACAGTTCCTTCAACTTTAGCTCCTTCTACAACAGGAGAACCTACTTTGATATCTCCGTCATTAGAAACCAAAAGAACTCTGTCAAAAGAAACTTTAGCACCTTCTTCTAAATTTAATTTTTCAACAAAAATGCTTTTTCCTTCTTCAACTTGGTATTGTTTACCACCTGTTTCAATTATTGCGTACATAGTGCACCTCCTCATTTATAAGACTCGCCGAATTAGGTGCTATGCTTCAAAAACCTAACCCGTGCGGTTAACACTCAAATAGTATATCACAAAGTAAGTAATAAATCAATATATTAAAGTTGGTTTTATAAAATTTTTAACCGATAGTATTTCAATAATCAAATTTTTTATACATCTCTTAAAAAAACAAACTTTTTATCTGTTGACATTTCGTTTACAAAATAATATCCGTCATAATTAAATTTTTTTAAATCTTTTTCATTTTCAATTTTTTCTTTTGTCATAAATTTCAACATTTTTCCTCTGCCTTTTTTTGAAATTGTAGAATGCTTTTTTAATTTTCCGTTCGTATTTTCAAAAAACTCAATATCTAAAAACTTTATGTTTTTTGAATATTTTTTAACAGTTTTAGAAAATTCGCAACTTGCAAGATTTACAATCACGTTTTCATTTTTAATAACTTTATTTGCAATATCATCTTTCCAAAAATCATATAAATTGCCCATTTTTGTCTTCATCAAAAAATCAAGTCTGTACGGAAAAATCGTATCAAAAGGTAGAACAGCCCCAAAAAGTGCCGATAATATAAATAAATTTTTTTTGATATACTCTAAATCGGATTCATCAAACTCATCTCTGTTCATACTTCTAAAACACAATCCGTCATACATAAAAATTGCAGGATAAAGCTCATCTGATAACTTTACTTCCGGAACTTTATCAATAATTTCTAAAGTTTTACTCGAAAATTCTTTTTTAATTTTTATAGCTTTTACATCTTTAGAAATAGTTTTTGCAGGTGATATAATTATCTTCATAAATACTCCTTAAATTTCAGAAATTAAAAAAATATATAATAATTTTACCATATTTTGAATTATTAAGAAAATTTCACAAAAATATATTTACTTTAACATATAAATATGTTAGTATAATGATAAATTTATCGAAATAATTTATTATGAAAATTTTTAAAGATAAACAATTTTTTCGTTTTAAATATTATTTTAAACAATTTTAATTTAATCATTAATCAAAGATATGAAAATATCTTTTTTTGGTTTAATATTTTTTTAATGTGATTTAAGGAGAAAAGTAATGACACAAAAAGAAAATATATTTATTATAGGGCATAGAAATCCGGATACAGATTCTATATGTTCTGCAATATCTTATGCATATCTAAAAAATAAAATCGGAAATGCAAATTATATTCCTGCCAGAGCAGGTAAAATTAATGAAGAAACTTCCTTTGTTTTAAAATATTTTAATGAATCATCTCCTGAACTTCTTTTAGATGTAGGAAGCCAAGTTAAAGACTTGGAAATTTCTATGATTGACGGAATTTCAGAAAATATTTCTCTTAAAAAAGCTTGGAATATTATGGAAGAAAAGGCTAAAGCAACTCTTGTAATAACAGATGATAAAAACAAATTAGACGGAATAATAACTTTGGAAGATATTGCCACTTCGTATATGAATATTTACGAATGTAATACTCTTGCAACTGCAAAAACTCCATACGAAAATGTAATGGAAACAATTGAAGGTGAGCTTATTGTCGGAAATAAAGACAAAATTATAAAAACGGGAAAAGTTTTTATTGCAACAGCAAATCCTGACTTGATGGAAGAATACATTGAAAAAAATGATGTAATAATTACAGGGAACAGATATGAATCACAACTTTGTGCAATAGAAATGGGAGCGGATTGCGTAATTGTTTGTGAGGGTGCAAAAATTTCAAAGACAATTACAAAACTTGCAAACGAAAGAAATTGTATCATAATAACCACAAAATTTGACACTTTTACAGTTGCACGTTTAATTCATCAAAGTATTCCTGTAAGTTTTTTTAAAAAGAAAAATAACCTGATAACATTTAATCCTAATGATTTTATAAGTAGTATAAAGGAAACTATCACAAAAAATAAAAGACGTGATTTCCCTATAATATCTGATGACGGAACATACATTGGAATGATTTCAAGAAGAAATTTAATCTCTCCAAAAAGAAAAAAACTTATTATTGTAGATCATAATGAAACTTCACAAGCCGTAAAAAATATTCAAGATGCTGAAATTTTAGAAATTATTGATCACCATAGAATCGGAACTTTAGAAACTGTTACTCCGGCTTATTTCAGAAATCAGCCTGTAGGTTGTACATCAACAATAATTTACCAAATGTTTAAGGAAAATAATGTTGAAATTCCAAAAAATATTGCAGGATTAATGTGTTCTGCAATTATTTCCGATACATTATTATTCCGTTCGCCTACTTGTACTAATTTAGACGAACAAATCGCAAGAGAGCTCGCCAAATTAGCACAAATTAATCTTGAAGAGTATGCGTTTAATATGTTTCGTGCCGGTAGTAACTTAGTAGATAAGCATCATGACGAAATTTTAAGACAAGACTTTAAAAAATTTACAATTCAAGATATTTCGTTCGGTGTAGGTCAAATAAATTCAATAGATTTTGAAGAGGAAAAAATTATTTCAGACAAATTGAAAACAGTCTTAAATGATTTCAGGAAAGAAGAAAAACTTGATATGATATTTTTTATGATTACCAATATTTTAGATAAAAGTACAAATTTATTATTTTTTGGAAAAGGTAGTAAAGAATTGGTAGAAAATGCATTTGATATTGACGCAAATGAAAATAACTGTATATTAAAAGATGTAGTTTCAAGAAAAAAACAACTGATTCCGCAGTTTGCAATAGCATTACAAGGAGAATAATTTATGCCGAGTAATTTACTGTTTTTTATTCCTGCAAGTTGGATAATTTTAGTTCCGCTTACACTTCTCATTTCAAGTGTAGTTTTCTTTGCAGGACTTAAAATATTTATGATTGAGGAAACCATAACGATATTCAAAAAATATTTTTTAAAAGTGTTTTTGTCTGTATTTTTTTCAAACTTAATGTGTTCCGTTTTAATATTTTTAATAGGACTGATCCCGAACTTCGGTTATCTGATTTACCATAATTCATTTAATCAAAGAAGTAATTTAGGAATTTTATTAACTTTACTTGCAATAGTAGTGTCTATTTTGGGAAATGTAATTTTACTTTACAAAATTATATTTATAAACTTAAAAATAAATAAAACCGAAAAAAAATATATAAGCATAATAATTGCAATTTTTTGTGCTCCCTATATTTTACTTTCAATATAAAAGCATCTTGTTTTGAAGATGCTTTTTCTATTTCATTAACCTATAAAATAAAAAAGACAACTTAAAAATTATTAAAAGTTGTCTTTAAATTAAATTTATTCAAATAAGTATATTCCCAAGTTGATCGCTATATCGACAATTTTGTATTTTTCATCTAAAGTAATATCACAACCTAATGTTCTTAAGTCGTAGTTTTCATTATCCAGATTATCTGCAGCATAGAAAAACTGAGCTACTCTTTTATTTCTGAATTTTGAAACGGCAGATACAGCGGAGCATTCCATATCAACACATATACAACCTTTTTCTTTCATATATTGAAATTTTCCTAAAGTTTCTCTGTAAATTGCATCCGTTGTCCAAACTTTTCCCGAAGTATAGTTAAATTTCGAAAAAAATTCTTTCATTTTTTCAAATGTATTTATATTTACGTCTATTTCTTCACTCGGTTCAACATAGTGAAAACTTGTCCCCTCTTCACGAACTGCACTTGTCGGAATTATTATTGAGTTTTCTTTTATTGAGTTTTCAAGAACTCCACAAGTACCGAAAACCACAATATTTTCAACACCAATCTCAAATAAATCCTCATAATCTCCGACACAACAAGGTGCGCCAACAGAAGACATAAAAAGCCCTATTGATTTCCCGTATGTTTCTATTAAATACACAGGTCTTTTCCCATTTGCTCCACCTATTTTTGTAATTTCTTTCGCATTATACTTTTCAACAGCATAATCTATTAATTTTTTAGAAAAACAAGTTATCATAGTTTTGGGACAGTTTTTAATTTTTGTATTATTTTTTTCTGCAAAGACACTTGGATTTATAATCGCATTTTTATCTTCGTCAAATTTTATAAAACTCATAACTTTTCCCTACTTTACTTTATCAATATACTCACCGTAACCTTCTTTTTCCATTTCTGAAAGAGGAATAAATTTTAATGCCGCTCCATTAATACAATATCTTTTTCCTCCTTTATCTTTAGGCCCGTCATCAAATACATGTCCTAAATGAGAATCCCCTGATTTACTTTTAACTTCAACTCTTTCAAGTCCCAAAGTAGAATCTTTAAAATAATTTATATTTTCATCAATAGGCTTTGTAAAACTTGGCCATCCACATCCGGCATCATACTTATCTTTTGATGAAAAAAGCGGTTCTCCCGTAACAATATCTACATAAATTCCCTTTTCATTAAATTTATCATATTCACTTGAAAAAGGTCTTTCAGTAGCAGAATTTTGTGTAACCTTATATTGTAAATCCGATAACTTTTCCTTTATTTCTTTTTCACTTGGCTTCTTATACGGATTTATCTTTTTTATATTATCAAGCGGTTTGTCCGCAAGATTTAAGTCTATATGACAATATCCTCCCGGATTTTTTTGTAAGTAATCCTGATGATATTCCTCTGCAACTACGAAATTTTTTAAAGTTTCCACTTCAACCGCTATCGGTTTATCAAATTTAGGTTTTTGTTCAGAAATAAACTTTTCTATAATATTTTTATCCTCGTCATTTAAGTAATAAATTCCTGTCCTATATTGTCTGCCGGAATCTCCTCCTTGTTTATTTACGCTCGTAGGATTTATAATTCTGAAATAATGATGCAATATTTCATTTAAATTTATTTTGTCTTTGTCGAAAATTATTTTTACCGTTTCAGCATGGTCAGTTGACTTTATGCTATGGTAGTCAGTATTTTCACTACTTCCGTTTGCATATCCAACTGTCGTATCAACAATTCCGTCAATTTTTGAAAAGTAACCTTCAACTCCCCAAAAACAACCTCCTGCGAGATAAATTTCTCCTTTGTTTTTAACTTGTGAAACATCTGTTTTCATTTGTTTTTTCTCTCCTTTCCTGTTACTGTTTAATTTTGTACAACCAACTGTTAAAAATATAATAACAGCTGTAATTATCAAAGGTATAAATTGTCTTTTCATTTAACTTCCCCCTTTTAAAATTTACATATTTATACCCATATAAAAAAATTTAAAATCACAAAATGTAAAAATTTGTTATAATTTTATACATTTTAATTCGCAACTGTATATTGTGATTTATATATTAAAAGAGCGGTTAACCGCTCTTTCAAAAATTGTTTAATTAAAATTTAATTTTTTTAAATTATACCCTTTCAACAAGCAACTTTCCTGACTGACCATTGAAATCAACTTCTTCCGTATCTAAGTTTTCTACGAAATTGAATTCAACGCCCAATGTTTCTTTCATTATAAATTTTTTATAATTTTCTATTGCTTTTTT
>JALEHY010000019.1 GCA_022770425.1 Parvimonas sp.
GGACATAAAGATTATGAAGGAGTACGTTACGGTACTGATTATAAAAATGTAGTAGGTATGGAAGAATATCATGAAGGAAAAGCGGAAGACATTTCAGGTGTTAAAATTATAAATGATAAAGAGTTGGAAGTTACTTTCAAAGAATTTGACCATTCAATTTATTGGAATAAAGGTATTCCTTTTAACCCAATCCCTGATCATATTTACAAAGACATTCCTATAAAAGAACAAGAAGCTCATGATGCAACAAGAAAACATCCTTTGGGATTCGGACCTTATGTTATTAAAGAAATTGTACCGGGACAACAAGTTGTAGCTGAAGCAAACCCTTATTACTTTGGAGGAGAACCTAAGGTTAAAAGATTGGAAATCAAAATGATTCCGTCTTCACAAGTTGTAGCTGCGGCAAAATCAGGAGAGTTTGATATAGTAGAAGCTTTCGGTTCTGATTTATTACCAAAACTTAAAGAATTAACAAACGGAAAAGTTGCGACTCAATATGCAGGTCAATATAGTTATATCGGATTTAAATTAGGTAAAATGGATAAGGAAAAAGGTGAAGTTGTAACAGATCCTAATGCTAAGATGAATGATAAAGAATTGAGAAAAGCTATGGCTAAAGCTATTGACAAGGATACTATCAATGAAAAATTGTTATTCAATTTAAGCGTTCCTGTATATCAAGTAATTCCACCTGTTTTCAAAACAATTTATGATGAAAATTTTGAAGGACACAGATTTAACAAAGATGAAGCTAAGAAACTTCTTGATGCAGCAGGATATAAAGATACAAATAATGACGGAATAAGAGAAGATAAAAATGGACAACCTTTGAAAATTAACTTAGCTGCTATGACAGGTGGAGCTACTCAAGAACCTACTGTTCAATTCTTAATTCAAAGTTGGAAAGAAATTGGTTTAGATGTTCAACTTGTTAGCGGAAGACTTATAGAATTTAACTCATTCTATGAAAAAATAATGGCTGACGACCCTGAAGTTGATATGTATATGGCAGGATGGAATACAGGTACAAATCCTGATCCAACAGGATTCTACGGAAAACATGAAGAGTTCAATATGGTAAGATTTACTTCTCCTGAATTGGATACTGCATTAAAGAACTTGGTTACTTTGGACAATACAGATGCTAAAGTTAGATTACAACATTATATTGATTTTAATAAATATTTTGTTACTGATCAAGCTGTTGTTATTCCTATGTTCTCTGCAACAGATAAAGCATTTGTAAACAATCGTGTTAAGAAATGGTCTTTAGAATTACCTGAAGCAGGAAAAGCACCTTTCAGATTATCTGATGTAGAACTTACAAAAGATGCTCCTGAAGTTGGAAAATAGAAATTAAAAAATATAAATATTTTAATAAAGGCATTTTTGATGCCTTTATTTTTTTGAATTTTTAATATATTTTATTTTCAAATAAAAAAATCGACTTTTTGTTTAAGTCGATTTTTCTATGAGTTTATTTTTTACTTTTTATGAATATTGCAATTATACCTGCTAATATGCTTGGTAGTATCCAACAAAAATCAGATGAACCAAAAGGTAAATAGTTGATAAATTTGAATAAATCACTGTAAGTTGAAAGTACCTTTACAAAACTTATTATTATTGCTGTAAATGCAGGTAATTTGAATACTAAATCATTTTTAATCCTGTCTTTAAAAAACGCCAAAACGATTAAAACTATTGTCGGAGGATATACAACTGCAAGAATTGGTGCGCCTACTTTTACGATTCCGCTAACTCCTACTATGGCAAATATAGTTCCAAAAAGACACATTGCCAAAATAAAATGTTTATATTTTATTTTTCCGTTTGTAATTTCAACCAAGTACTCTCCGGATGCTGAAGTTAATCCTATTGAAGTGGTTAAACAAGCTAAGAAAGATGCTAATCCCAAAATTGTTTTTCCTGCGTAACCTAAAAGTGAATATGTAACTTCGACAATTATTTGTGATTGTTCAACATTTGTTCCGTAATTAGAGGAAACTGTCGCACCTAAATATGTTAGTCCACAGTATATTAAACCGAGTGTAAAACAAGCAATAAGTCCTGATTTAAAAAGCATCTTTACTTGTTGTTTCGGTTCGCTGTAACCTTTGTTTTTTAGTGTAAGCAGTAATACAGACCCAACCGCTAAAGAAACGAAACAGTCCATAGTTTGATAACCGTCTATGAGACCCTTTGAAAGTACGTTGTCAATCATTGGTTTAGCCGGTATTCCTATAGGACTTATGATTCCTTTTACTATTATTACAACGAGTGCAATTATTAAAAACGGAGTTAAGAATTTTCCGATTATATCAACTACTTTAGAGGGTTTTACTGTTAAAAAATAAGTTAATACATAAAAAATTACAGAAACTATTGTAATTGACATAGTGTTGTGAAAACCTAAAATAGGTTTTATCCCCATTTCGTAAGCAGTTGCACCTGTTCTTGGAATTACAAGAAGCGGTCCGACACACATTATAACCATAAAACTTAAAACTAAAGCCGGTTTTTTGCCTATCGGTCCAAAAAATTTCATAATATCACAGTCGTAATATGTAACTGCCATAAGAGCGACAAGTGCAAGTCCAACGGCTGTAACTGTAAATCCCAAGAATGCAAGTGTCCAAATATTACCGGATAGTACACCTAAGTATGGAGGAAATATCAAATTTCCTGCACCAAAAAACATTGCGAAAAGTGCAAACCCAAACGTTAACATATCCATTATTGCATTTTTCTTATTCATATAAGTCTCCTTTTAATATAAATATTTACAAATTAATATTGCATATATATTTTACATAATATCTTCCCAAAATACAACAAAATTTTTAAAATATTTTTTAAATTTTAAAGAAATTTTAAATAAATTATTTAGCTGATATTTTGAGTTTGATATTACTCGGTTTTCTGATGGAAAATAAGGTATCAAAGTTTTAATTTTTTTGTATTAGATAAAAATTTGACAATTTTAAAACGGTAAAATTGATATGATGAAGAGCACAAAACGGATAAAAAGTTAATAATATATTCGCTTTAATCGGTATAATAAATTAAATTTATTAATACATAGTATTTATAATAAATTTTTATCAAAATAATATTGCGTGCAACAAAGTAAAGTGATATACTTAAGACGATATATTACTTTTGAAAGGAGATTTTTATGAGTAAAAAATTTGTTTCAGTGTTGTTGATAGTATTGTTGTCAGCTTGTTCTGGTGTTGCAAAAAGACAAGATAATACTAAAAAACAAAGCACAAGTTCTGCGTTGAAAATGGAGAATGTGGATTTGAATGCCAAAGATTTGCAAGAACAATGGGAAAAAGAACCTATGTATGGGAAAAAGTTGAAAGTTTCATTTGAAGGAGCACTTTGCACTTCCGGATTGGGAATTGCTCAACGAAAAGGCTTTATGTCAAAAGAAGGGTTAGAGGGGGAAGTTATAAATATACCTAATCCTTTTGATGCTATCGGAACTGGTAAGGTAGAGGCTATTACATATCATATTTCTGCTGCATTAGTACCTTGTTTGAACGATTTGGATATGGTTTTTGTAAGAGGTGCTCAAACAGGATGTAGAAGTTTATATGTTTTAAGTGATTCAGGTATAAATTCAACAAAAGATTTTGAAAATAAACAAATTGCAATTTCAGGAGGAGGGATCGGAGGTCATGATCATAATATAGCATTGAGATTTTTATTTAGAGATAAAGTTGATTGGAAAAGTGTAAAATTTAAAGCTATAGATACATCGGCAACTATTCAGGCAATGAAAAATAATGAAGTTCAAGGTGCGATTTTATCAGATCAATTTGCAAAGAAATTTATTGATAAAGGAGAATTAAAAGTTATAAGGTCTATAACTTTTGATGTTGATTTTAAAGATGAACCTTGTTGTGTGTTAATTTTAAATAAAACTTTTGTGGAAAAAAATCCAATAACGGCAGCGAAACTTGTAAAATCTCATAAAGAGGCAAGTTGTTGGATAGAAGATAATAAACATGATGCTGCTGAGCTGTTGAAGGCTAACAGTTGGGGAAGTGGAGATGTGGAATCTGACTTTAAATTTTTACAAACTTATAATTTTAAGGTTAGTGACGAACAGATGGAAAAAACTTTAATTGACAGTATAAATGATTATAAGGAGGTCGGAATTATTGATAAGAATATAGAGACTGATAAAGCACTTTCAAAAATTTGGAGACCGGTTAAATTCAAAAAATAGGAGATTTTATGGAAAAGAAAGAATGCATTTGTGGAATATGTCCTGGAGATTGTCAAGTAGAAGTTCAGATTGAGAATAACAGAATTTTAAAAATTTATCCTTCTTCTGTAAAAAAACCTTCAGCTTTGTGTCTTAGGGGATTGTATTCTGATGAAATTGTAAATTCAAAGGACAGGATTAAATCTCCTCTTATAAGAGTTGGAAAAAAAGGAGAAGGAAAGTTTAAGGAAGTAAGTTGGAGCGATGCCATTTCTTATATTGGAGAAAATTTTAACAAGATTGTTAGTAAATATGGTCCTCAGGCTCTTATGAGTCATTTTGGAAGAGGAGCTTTTGAGTATAGTACAGATGATTATGTAAATGTAAAATCTCCGGGATTTACAGCAGGAGGTTTTTTCTCACCAATAGGTTCACCTAATAATGCAAGTGTTGCCTCTCTTTGTTATGTAAGTTATGGAGTTTTTGCTCCTGTTACAACTATGGGATTTCCTATTACATGGCTTGAGGGTGACATTGAAAATACAGACTTGATCGTAGTTTGGGGAACAAATCCTAAGACAGATTCTCCTCCTTTTAGATATCAATCAATTTTGAAAGCAAAAAGAAGAGGTTGTAAAGTAGTGGTTGTTGATCACTATAAGTCTGATATTGCAAAGATAGCTGATTTATTTGTTCAGATTAAAAGTGGTATGGACGGATATTTTATTTTGACGCTAATAAATTATTTGCATAGAAATAATTTACTAGATAATGATTTCTTAGATAATTATACTTTTGGAAAATATGAATTTTTAAATTATATAAAAGACTTTACTGTTGAAAAATGTGAAAAAATAACTGGAATAAATAGAAAAATTTTAATAGATTTTGCAAGAGAAATATCTCATAAACCCTCGGTATTAATGACTTATACAGGACTTGAGTATTCGAATTCAGCGGTTCAAACGATAAGAGCACTACTTTCTCTCTGGGCATTGCTTGGAAATTTGGATGTTAGAGGAGGAATGTATATTAACCCTAAAAAATCTAATGACAGAGTTAAAAAATTAAATATGGAAAATAATTTTGTAAGTGCGATCGGTGAAAAAGAATTTCCACTTTTTTCAAAATTAATAAATCAAGCACATTTTATGATGTTTCCTAAGGCGGTTTTGGAAGAAAAACCTTATAAAATAAGAGGACTTTTAAATATAGGTTCAGCAATAACAAATAATTATCCAAATTCAAAATTATTTGAAAAGGCACTCAATAATTTAGATTTTTTTGTTAATGTTGATAGATTTTTGACTAAAGATGCTCTTTATGCAGATGTAGTTTTACCTGCAACAACTTATTATGAAGATGAAAGTTTTGTAATATATAAAGATAGGATTGAGTTAAGACACAGAGTTTTACAGCCTGTCGGAGAGTCAAAACCTAATATATTTATTATGCAGATGATTGCAGAAAGTATGGGTTTTGGAAATAATTTTCCTAAAAATGAAAAGGAAATCCTTGAATTTTCTTTCTACAATAAACCTGAAATATTAAAATCTTTAAAGGAAAATTCTGTTTATTATTTTCCTAAAAATACTGAAGAGAAAAAGTATAAAAAGTATAAATTCGGACTTTTAAGAGATGATAAAAAGACGGGATTTCCAACTCCAAGTGGAAAGTTTGAACTTTATTCAAATGTTCTTAAATCTTATGGATATGAACCTCTTCCTAAATTTGAATTTGCAAAAGAGGGAGAGTACAAAACGAAGGAAATTTTTAAAGATTATCCTTTAATTTTGAATACAGGTGCAAGAATAAAATCAACTTTCAGAACACAACATCTTAACATAATCGGACTTTTAAAACATCAACCTAAACCTTTTGTTATTATGAATAAGAATGATGCAAAAAACAGAAATATAATTGATGGTGATTTAGTAGAAATTATAACTGTAAGGGGAAGCGTTGAAATTTATGCAAAAGTAACTGATGATATTAAAGAAGGAGATTTAGAGGTAAACGTTGGAGGTGGTTCTCCGTACCAAAATGAATTTTGGAAAAATTCAAATGTAAATGATGTTACAGATAATAAAAATATTGATAAAATTTCAGGGTTTCCTTGTTTTAAAAATTTGTTGTGTGAAGTGAGGAAAAAGTAAAGATTTTGTTTTATAATTTGAATATAAAAGTTTTATTATTTTACAAATTAAAGGGGCGTTATTTTTAATAAGCCCCTTAATTTTTAAACATTTTAGTTTTTGATTTGTAATTTACGATAGTTTGTTTTTATCTGAATGTATAAATTGTGTTCCACCAGTTTGTTACTGCTCTGCCGAATTCTGTTGCTTTGTAAAGTCTGTCTTGTCCTTTGCGCATTCCGTTAGCGTATTCCGCTCCCATTGAGAATGGGTCATAAACTTCAAAGTAAAGTTCATTTTGAATATATTTATATCCTTTAACAACAATAAAATGTCCTGTTACATTATCATAAAAACGTCCGATGTTACTTTCAGCATTAAAGTTTCTTTCGATCATTGACATATTTAAACAAACCAAAGCTATTCTTCCGGCATTTATAGCATCTACTAAAGTTTGTTGATTATATCTGTGAGTGAAATAAAAAATTCCGTTTCTGTTCATATAATTTTGAATTATTACTGTACTCCACCAATTTCCGTTGGCAGGAATTTCATTTCTTAAAGATTCTCCCGTTACTAAGCTGTTTCTGTTCAACCATTTTAAAATCATGGCTGTTGATGTAGGACCACAATTTATTCCTGCAAATTCTCCGGTATCTCCTTGATCCATATACCACTCATAAGGTCTGTTATTTGATACATCTCGAGCGTAAACGACTTTTGTTGGATTAGTTTCTAAATTTGGAACGAATGAGAAAAAAGAAACTAAAAGAACAACTGATAATAACCTTTTCATAAACTTACTACTTCTTTTCATAAAATTTTCTCCTTTTTGATTAGTTTTTTAAAATTTAATCGTAAATTACTAAAATATACTAAAACTAACGTTTATTTCATTTTTTTAAATAAATTATGAAATTGCATTAATGATTTAATATAGTTAGAATTATACCATATTTAATAATCAAAAATCAATAGCAAAGAAAATGTTTTTATATAAAAAATGTAAAAAAAGTCAGTTTTAATTTTAATTTTGAAAAAATTTATAAAAAATATTAAAAAATTTTTTTATCGGATATTAATTAAATTTTTGTGAATTATTTTTTTGAGGAAATTGTGGATAAGTTGAATAACTTTGTGGATAAGTGTATATTTGGGGAGATTTTTTGTGTATAACTGTTTTTGTATTGTGTATATTTTTGGGATAAGTGTTTATAATTTTTGTTAAATATTTAAAATTGAGTGTTATCATTGGGGATATTTGAATTAAATTACTTTTCAAATTTATTTTTTGTGATATAATAGATATAAATCTATTACTTTGATAAATTAAATTATTTCATTAATATAAAAAGTTTTATGAAGATAAAGGAGAAAAATATGAAAAAAATATTAAATCTTGCACATAGGGGTTATTCGGGAAAATATCCTGAAAATACGAAAATTGCTTTTTTAAAAGCAATAGAACATTCTGATTGTGACGGTTTTGAAACTGATGTACATATGACAAAAGATGGGAAACTTGTTATTATTCATGATGATATGATAGACAGAACTTGTTCTAACGGGAGTGGATTTGTTAAAGATTTTACTGCGAGCGAACTTTTAAAGTTTGAATTTGGTTCACATAAAGGCGGTGAGTTTATGGGAGAACGAATAATTTTCCTTGATGAGCTTTTACAGATAGTTAAGGATAATAACCTCTTTATAAATTTAGAACTTAAAAATAATTATATTTTTTATAAGGGATTAGAAGAGGCGGTTATGAATATGGTAAATGAGTTTTCACTTAAAAACAGTGTTATTTTATCATCTTTTAATCACGAATCTATGGAACTTTGTAAAAAAATAGATTCTACTTTTAAAACGGGTTTGCTTTTTGAAAGTCCTCTTATGGATACTGTAAATTATATGAAAGGTATAAAACATGAGGCGGTTCATCCGGGATACTATATGCTTTTGCAAAATCCTAATTGGGTTTTAGAATTCAAAAAAGAAAATTTAGAAATTAATACTTGGACAGTTAATGATGAACAATATATAAAATATGTTGCAAAAATGGGAGTAGATGCTATAATAGGCAATTTTCCCGAACTTACTTCAAAAGTCTTGAAAGACTTGAAATTTTAACAAAAAATTAAAAGTGCTGATTTATTAATAAGCACTTTTTTGTTTATATAAATAAAATAAAACATTATAATTATAATATTATATGATTTTTACTTTAAATACAAAAAAAGTAGGTTAAAAACCTACTTTTAATAAAATTGGTGCAGGAAAGAGGACTTGAACCCCCACGTCAATGACACTAGATCCTAAGTCTAGCGCGTCTGCCAGTTCCGCCATTCCTGCATAATGGGGTGGATGATGGGATTCGAACCCACGACCTTCAGAGCCACAATCTGACGCCCTAACCAGCTAGGCCACACCCACCAAACTTATTTTTAATTCATCACAACAAAAAAATAACAACAACATTTCATTGCTTGTATATTATACCAACAATAAATAATTTTGTCAACACTTTTTATAAATTTTTTAATCAATATTTAAATGACATTTTTAATTGTTTTTGATTAGTATAAAATATTTATGTTAAAGAAAATTTAATTTTTCCGTGTTTTATTTTGTTAATATAATAAAAGATTTTGGGTATATTTATTGCAAGATGATATTATATTTCGTCTTAAATAAATAGAAAGAGGTAAAAAAATGAGTATATTAAATTCTTTAAAAGAACGTAGAAGTTACTACAATTTATCAAAAGAAATTTCAGTTTCTGAAAATGAAGTTATAGATATTATAGAAAAAGTTACAGAATTTACTCCTGACGCTTTTAACAGTAAAAGTGCAAGAGTGGTTGTTGCATTGGGTGAAATGCAAGATAAGTTATGGGATGAAATTTATAATGCTTTTGGCGGAAAGGTAGCAAAAGAAAAGATAGATTCTTTTAAAGCTGCAGCAGGAACTGTACTTTATTTTTATGACAATGATATTGTTAAGAGATTGCAAGAAAAATTTCCTGCTTATGCTGATAATTTTCCTGTTTGGGCTAATCATGCAAACGCAATGCTACAATCAAATGTTTGGGTAGCTCTTAGGGAATTAAATATAGGGGCAAATCTTCAACATTATAATCCTGTTATTGATGAAACTGTAAGAAAACTTTTTAACATTCCCGAAAGTTTTGTGCTTGTAGCACAAATGCCTTTTGGAAAGATAGTTGAGCAATTGAAGGAAAAAGAGCCGGAAAATATAAAAGATAGAGTAGTAATAAAGAAATAATAAATAAAATTAAAAAAACTCTTTTCAAATTTATCTAATTGTGATAAACTTTGATTAGAGTTTTTTTAATTACTTAATTATTTAGAAGTAAGAAAAATATTAGGAGGAATTATGTTTTACATTTTAGAACTAATTAAAGTTATAATATTGGGGATTGTAGAGGGAATAACAGAGTGGTTACCTATAAGCAGTACGGGTCATATGATTTTGGTTGACGAGTTTTTGAAATTAGGTCAATCAGATGCATTTAAGGAAATGTTTTTGGTTGTTATACAACTTGGTGCAATATTGGCAGTTGTGGTTATGTATTTTAATAAATTAAATCCGTTTTCTGCTAAAAAGAGTAAAGAACAACAAAGGCAAACTTTTGATATGTGGATAAAAGTTTTGATAGGAGTTGTTCCTGCAGGAGTTTTGGGAGTTTTATTTGATGATTTTTTGGAATCAAAATTTTATAATTTTCCGACAGTTGCTTTTACTCTTGTATTATACGGGATTTTGTTTTTAGTTGTTGAAAATAATAAGAACTTAAAAAAACAAAATATCAAAAAATTTACTGAACTTACTTATCAAACGGCATTTTTTATCGGACTTTTTCAAGTATTAAGTCTTATACCGGGAACTTCACGTTCAGGAGCGACAATAATAGGAGCTTTGATTTTGGGACTTTCAAGGAGTTTAGCTGCTGAATTTTCATTTTTTATGTCTATTCCGGTTATGTTTGGAGCAAGTGCATTAAAACTTTTAAAATTCGGATTTTCATATACTTTTTTTCAAATTTTCATATTATTTGTCGGAATGTTTGTAGCATTTGTCGTTTCAGTTCTGGCTATTAAGTTTTTAATGAAATATATTAAGAAAAATGACTTTAAAATTTTCGGTTGGTATAGAATTGTACTCGGAGCTGTTTTGATTGTCTATTACTTGATATTAAAATAATATTTAAAAAAGTTAAAGGAACGTTTCAAATAAACTTTGTTGGGGCGTTCTTTTTTGTTATAAAAAACTACAAAATAAAAAATAAATTATGTTCTAAATTCTGATTTGATTTATTAAATTATTGATTTATCACACGATAATTATATTTACAAATGTCTGTCATATTTTACAGCAAGAGCGTATATCGCTAAAATATTAACTTTTGGCATAAAATTTGTGATTTATATTGCAAAATCACGAAAAAATATGTATAATAGTACATATTAATGATGAAATTATCAATTTATTCGTTGGTTTGTTATTTATAAGTTGATAAATGAAAAAATCATTAAAATTTATTTTTTCATTTATTTCAAACAAGGGGAAATTATGAATTTTATAAACTAAAGAAACGAATTTATTGAAAAGTATGTATGTAGATACAAATAGTCCTAATATTGTAGATGTTACAAATGATGTGTCAAAGATTAAAATAATAAAAACAGATACAGACCTGCTTTTGAATTTGGGAAATATACAACAGAAGATTATACTACTGTGTTTATAAAAACTCCTTATATAGTTGTTGTAACGGGAACGGAAGATGATTTCACTTTTGGTCAAGAAACAAAAGCGGAAAAATCGAATGGTAAGTCAAACGAAGAAACAGGCAAGCCAAATAAAGAAATAGGAAATAATTCAGGAAAAGGCACTTTCGATGATAAACCGCAAAAACCGATTGAAACGGAAAACAATGTAAAATTGCCTAAGACAAATATTTCCTCCGATTTAATCTATTATATTTTGATGTTGACATCATTGATTTTGATGACTTCATTAAAAATTGTTAATAATAGAAGTAAGAATAGGTAACTATTTTTACTTAAAGGCATATCCCCTTTTTGATGACTTATATAAATAAGTCGGCCTTTTTAAAATTTTAATTCAGAAAATGAGTTCAAAATGAACTCATTTTTTGAGTGTTTATTTTTAAAAAAGTTTTATGGAATTGAGATTATAAATTTAAAGGTTTATGTTTTAATTATGATAAGAAGAAATTATTTTTGAAAGTTAGTGTTAAATTATATTCTAAAATTTTTAAAACGAAGAAAAATGGGTAAAATAAAAGATAATTGATATTTTTATAAAAAATACAATATGGAGGGTTTTATGATTAAAGTTTTAGAATATGGTTCAAAAGAATATTTAAAAACACTTTTTTTGAGAAATGATTTAATGAGAAAACCTGTGGGGAAAAATTTATTTGATGAAGATTTGTCTGAAGAAAAAGAAGGATATATATTCGGATATTATTTTGGAAATGAAATAGTGGGAACTTGTGTTCTGATACCTATATCCGACGAGAATGTTAAGTTGAGATTCTTTTGCGTAAAGGAAGATTATCAAGGCAAAAATATAGGAAAAGAGATTTTTGATTTTGTAAAAAATTTTGCAAGGGATAAAGGTTACAGTAAGATAGTTTTTGCCGCAAGAAAAACGGCAGTTAATTTTTACAGAAAATTAAATTGTACAGAAACTTCAGAAGAATATATAAATAAACTGGGGTTAGTGCATATTGATATGGAATACAAAATTTAATTTTAATGCAAACTAAAATAAAATTTAAAAAGATATTGCTTTAATTGAGTTTAGAATAAAAAATAATTGATAATGACTATTTTTAAAGATTTTTAACGATAAATGACTCTTAAAAAACAACTTTTAAAGTTGTAAAATTTTTTTGCTTATTCACATATCAATAAATATATGCTAAAATATAAGTTGATAAAGTTACCGGAGGAATATTGTTTGAGTAGAGAAAAGATTTATGTAAGAAATCATTACAGATATGATGCGATTTTTATTTTTTCTATACTTGTTATTTTCGTAGGGTTATTTTTTAATTCTCCTAAGGAAATT
Organism: Parvimonas sp.; assembly: GCA_022770425.1. Lineage (GTDB taxonomy): Bacteria > Bacillota > Clostridia > Tissierellales > Peptoniphilaceae > Parvimonas. The sequence goes on from JALEHY010000019.1 coordinate 12,481, forward strand.
TATCAAGGATATATAAAAATTTTAACATCGCCAAGCCATTTGTTAACGGATTATATGGCAGTGGGAGGTATAGGAGCTACATTTTTTAATGCTGGAAGTTTGATGCTGTTAGCATCTTTTGTGTTGTGGAAAAGAAAACAGTTACTGACAGGTCCTATCATAGCTGCTCTTTTTACTTTGTTTGGATTTTCTCTTTTCGGTAAAAATTTATTTAATACAATTCCGATAACTATGGGAGTTTATTTATATTCAAAAATACAAGGTGTCAGGTTTGACACTTATACGATGAACAGCTTGTTTGGAACGGCACTTGGACCGGTTGTGAGCTATCTTTGTTTTGGAATAGACATTCCTTTTGTTCAAGGGTTGATTATTTCTTATGCTGTCGGAATTTTAATTGGGATGTTGATACCTGCATTGTCAAGTTCTTTTTTGAGATTTCATCAAGGATATTCTTTGTACAATATAGGTTTTACTTGTGGTGTTATAGGATTATTTATTCAAGGGACATTTAAGTCATTCAGTCTTGAGGTTAAAAATGTCAGTGTTCTAAGTGAGGGGAATATTACAATTTCAATTTTAATGTATGTATTTTTTATTTGTGTTTTATTAATCGGATATTATTTAAACGGAATGAAATTTGACGGACTTTTAGAGCTGTTTAAGAGTAGTGGTAGGGCTCCGTCGGATTTTGGTAATATTTACGGAAGAGGTGTCAGTATGATAAATATGGCACTTTTAGGAATGATATATACAACTTACGTTATGATTATGAAACAACCTTTAAACGGACCCATACTCGGAGGTATTTTTACGATTTTTGGATTTGGAATTTTCGGGAAACATGTCAGAAATGTTTTGCCGATTCTAATAGGAGCATTAATAGCATATTTTTTAAATATATACGATCCGCACAGCGTATCTGCAACGGTTACTGTTTTGTTTTCGACAAATTTGGCACCGATAGCAGGAGAATACGGAATATTGGCAGGAATGTTTGCCGGATTCGGTCATGTTTCGATAGTATCGAGTGTTGGACTTTTACACGGGGGATTAAATTTGTATAATAACGGATTTTCAGGAGGGTTTGTGGCTGCAACGCTTGTTCCTGTTTGTGAATCCATAAAGAATTCAAGATTTTTTGATGATAAGGGAGAGAATTAGTTTGAATACGATTAAATATGAAGAAAATTGTGCAAAAATGATTGTAAGTGGACTTGTTCATTATTTTTTTAGTAAAAGAGTTCAGGATTTGAAGATAGATTTTAAGAAAAAAGAGGATTCATTGGTTGTGGTTGCCGAAGGGTATGTTAAAATTAAACCTCAGGATTTGGAAAGGCTTAACAGAATTTCAAACTCTGCAAGACTTCCTGAATTTGAAAACTATTATGACAGTTTGGTCGGGGTTGGTAATAGCGCAAGTGAAATTTCAAATATAGACACTTTGGGTTCTATGGTTGATGAAGCTATCGTTTCTTACTCAGAAGATGGACTTCTAACAATATTGCTCATTAGAAAAATTTAATTTTTTAGCTTCTTATATAAAATAGAAGCAATGTACATATAGTTTTGATTTATCTTTTTAATTCGAAACTAAATATAATTAATAATTTTAAGGAGATATATATGAAAATTTTAGAAGTAAAGGATCTTTATGTTAACGTTGAAGGCAAAGAGATTTTAAGAGGTATAAATCTTGATGTCTTTGAGGGAAAAGTTCATGTTATTATGGGACCTAACGGAGCGGGGAAATCTACTCTTACAAATACTATTATGGCTCATCCTAAGTATGAGGTTGTTAATGGGGATATTTTTTTCAGAGGAGAAAATATAAATGAATTAAAGGCAGACGAGAGAGCAAAACTTGGCATATTTATGTCTTTTCAAAATCCTGAAGAAGTTGCAGGGGTTAGCGTTTCAAATTTTATAAGAGCGTCAAGAATGTCGATAACAGGTGAAAAAGAAAGTGTTATTGAATTTCAAAGGGAGCTTGAAGAAAAAATGGAAGGCTTGAGTATGGATAAAAGTTATTCTCAAAGATATTTGAATGTGGGATTTTCCGGTGGGGAAAAGAAAAAGACTGAAATTTTACAAATGGCTATGTTAAATCCATCACTTGTTATGCTTGATGAAACTGACTCAGGTCTTGATATTGACGCTGTCAGAATTGTTTCTGAAAATATTGAAAAATTCAGAAATGAAAATAAAGCTATCATTATAATAACTCATCACAGAGAAATTCTCTCAAGGATTAATCCGGATTTTGTTCATGTTTTAATGGACGGAAAAATAATTAAAACGTCAGACGCATCATTAATTACTAAAATTCAACAAGAAGGATATTCTTGGATAAAAGAAGAGGTGTAAAGATGTGTGCTGATAGAAAAAAAACTCAAGTCGAAGAAATGGACAGAGGTGTATATGATATAAAAAACGAGGTTAGGTACTTTTCTAAAACTGAAAAAGGGCTTACTCGTGATATTGTTGTACAAATTTCCAAAGAAAAGAATGAACCTGATTGGATGTTGGAACTTAGACTTAAAGCTCTTGAAATTTTTGAAAATTCAAAAAATCCTAATTGGGGGCCGGACCTTTCTTGTGTTGATATAAATGAAATTACTACTTATATTCGTCCTGATGCTAAAATGAGTGAAGATTGGAATGAACTTCCGGAAGACATAAAAGGTACATTTGATGCTTTAGGGATTCCCGAAGCTGAGTATAAAAAGGAATTGTCAGGTGTGGGTGCACAGTATGACAGTGAAGTTGTTTATCACAGTCTGACAGAAAAAATGAAAAATCAAGGGGTAATTTATACCGATTTTGAGACTGCAGTTAAGGAATATCCTGACATTATTAAAGAATATTTTATGACTTGTATTACTCCAAATGACCATAGATACGCCGCTTTGCACTATGCTGTTTGGAGCGGAGGTTCTTTTGTTTATGTTCCAAAAGGTGTCAAAGTAAGTATTCCTTTGCAATCCTACTTTAGACTTAATGCACCTGGGGCGGGACAATTTGAACATACTCTTATAATTGTTGAAGAAGGTGCATATTGTCACTTCATTGAAGGATGTTCTGCACCTAAGTATAATGTTTTAAATGTTCATGCCGGAGCGGTTGAACTTTTCGTGAAAAAAGATGCTACATTAAGGTATTCAACAATAGAGAATTGGTCAAGAAATATGTATAATTTGAATACAAAAAGAGCTATGGTTGACGAGAACGGAGCGATTGAGTGGGTGTCAGGTTCTTTTGGGTCAAAAGTTAGTTTATTATATCCGATGAGTGTATTAAGAGGTGAGGAAGCAAGAAGTGAGTTTACAGGAATAACTTTTGCCGGTAAGGATCAATATCTTGATACAGGAGCAAAAGTAATTCATGCAGCTCCACGTACCAGCTCATCTATAAACTCAAAATCTATTTCTAAAGGTGGAGGAGTTGCGATTTACAGAGGACTTGTAAGTGTTAAACCGAATTGTTATGGTTGCAAATCGACTGTTACTTGTGAGTCGTTAATGCTTGATCAAGAATCGAGATCAGATACAATACCTGTTATAGATATTCAAACTTCAGACGTTGATTTAGGACATGAAGCAAAAATCGGAAGAATTGATGATGATGTTATATTCTATCTGATGAGCAGAGGAATATCCGAAGAAGAAGCAAAAGCGATGATTGTCAGAGGATTTGCCGAACCTATTGCCAAAGAATTACCTTTGGAATATGCTGTTGAGATGAATGCTTTGATAAATCTTGAACTTGAAGGAACAATTGGTTAGGAGGTTTGTATGAAAGGAAATTTTATATCAAGTAATACTTGGAGTGCTGTAAGAGTAAATGATACAGAAATCTCTTTACCTAATTTGGAAAATAAAAAATATTCTCTTTTAGAATCAAAAAAAGAAAATTTGGATTTTTCATACATTGAAAATTCTTTTTCGAAAGAGTTAAATGAAAGTTTGAAAAATTTTAAAAATTTAGAATTGGATTTTGTGGCAGATTCTAATATTTATTTTAATAAAACGGTTTGTTTTGAGTTAAATGATGAAAATAATCAACTTGTTGATGTAATAAGAGTAAAAGCAAATGAAAATTCAAACTTGAATTTGACTTTGGATTATTTTTCAACAAATTTAAAAAACGGCTTTAGAAATTCAGTTATAGAAATAGAGGCTGAAAAAAACAGTAATGTAAATATTGTTTTGTCTCAAAGATTTTCTTTAGATGTATTGAGTATTCAAAGTGTATATATAAATGCAAAATGCGATGCAAATGTAAAAGTGATTCAAATTGATTTGGGTAGCAAGGAAAATTATGTTTCATATGTTTCGGATCTTTCGGAAAAAAATTCAAACATTGACATAAAATCCATTTACTTTGGAGAAAAAAATCAAAAATTAGATTATAATTATATTTCTAATCAAATTGCAAAAGATACAAATTATAATTTATATATAAAGGGTGCATTAGCAGATAAAGTTTGTAAAACTTGTAAAGCAAGCATAGATTTTAAACGAGGTTCTTCAGGATCGAAAGGTGCCGAAGAAGAGTTTGTTACTTTACTTTCAGATGATGTCAGAAATGTTGCGGTACCGATTTTGCTTTGTACTGAGGACGATGTTGAAGGTTTGCATGCTGCAAGTGCAGGTAAAATTGACGAAAATATATTATTCTATATAATGAGTCGTGGGTTTAGTGAATCAAGTGCAAAAAAATTGATTTTAGAATCACAGTTTGCTCAGATTATTGATTTAATAGAAGATGAGGATATAAGAAGCAGAGTTTATTTAACTTTATCCGAAAAACTTTCGGAGGTATAAAATGTCAAAAACTATTTTTGAAATCAGAAAAGATTTTCCATATTTGGATGAAGAAAAAGTCGGGAAAAAAGTTATTTACCTTGATAATGCGGCTACAAGTCAAAAACCCAATTGTGTAATTGACACTATAACAAATTATTATGCTTATCAAAACGGAAGTCCTCACAGAGGTTCTCATTACCTTAGTATGAGCGCAACCGAAATATATGAAAATACGAGAAAAAAAATAAAGACTTTTCTTAATGCTAAAAGGCAAAATGAAATAATTTTTACAAAAAACGCATCTGAGGCTTTAAATTTAGTTGCTTATTCTTATGCTTTAAACAATTTACATGAGGATGAAGAAATAGTTTTAAGTATAATGGAGCATCACAGTAATTTGTGTAGTTGGCAGTTTGTATGTGAAAATACGGGAGCAAAACTTAAGTATTTATATTTAGACGATAATTTTCAAATAAAAGCAGAAGATATCAGAACAAAAATTACAGATAAAACAAAATTGGTTTGTATAACTGCGGCATCAAATGTTGTTGCTACGATGCCGAATTTAAAAGAGATTATAAATATTGCACATGAAAAAGGAGCAAAAGTTTTAGTTGATGCATCACAAATAATAGCGCATAAAAAAATGGATGTTTCTGATTTAGATGTTGATTTTTTAGTTTTTTCAGGACATAAAATGTTAAGTGCAATGGGAGTGGGAGTGCTTTACGGAAAATACGATTTACTTAAAAGTATGAATCCTTTTCTTTACGGGGGAGATATGATAGAGTATGTATATGAGGATTATTCAACATATCTTACGCCTTCCGGAAGATTTGAAGCAGGGACCCAAAATGTCGGAGCAGTTGCGAGTTTGTCTTCTGCAATTGATTATTTAGAAGAGATAGGCTTTGAAAATATTTTTAAATATGAAACGGAACTTATGGATTTTGCATACGAAGAGATGAAAAAAATAAGTTTTATAAAGTTATATACAACTGAAAGCGAACAAAGATGTCCCGTTATTGCGTTTAATGTCGAAGGAGCTCATCCTCATGATGTTTCATCCATCCTTGACAGTTTCGGAATAGCAATAAGAAGCGGACACCATTGTGCGGAACCGTTACACAGATATTTAAAAGAAAATGCTACTTGTAGGGTTAGTTTTTCATTCTACAACACAAAGGAAGAGGTTAATTACTTTATTGAAAAATTAAGTGAAGTAAGGAGAATATTAAATCTTGGACATTAGAGAAATTTATACAGAGATAATAACAGAAGAAAGTAGAAATACTAAAAACAAAAGATATTTGGATAATCCTACACATGAAGAAAAAGGACATAATCCGAGTTGCGGAGATGAGATAACATTACAACTTGATGTAGAAAACGGAATAATAAAAGACGCTTCCTATGTCGGAATAGGTTGTGCTATATCTCAAGCCTCCACTTCTCTTATGATTGATTTGGTAAGAGGTAAAACTTTAGAGGAAGCAAAAGAACTTTGTGAAACTTTTTTGGCGATGATAACAGAAGGGCTTGAAGGCGACGAATTGAAAAAACTGAAAGACGCAATAGCTCTTCAAAATATTTCAACTATGCCTGCAAGGGTAAAATGTGCTGTTTTGGCTTGGCATACGCTAAAAAATATAATAGATGAACAATAGGAGAGGGAATCCTCTCCTATTTATACATAAGGAGAACAATATGAAATACATTTACATAATTTTAGCAATAGTAAATATTTATACATTTATACTTTTCGGAGTAGATAAAAATAAAGCAAGGAGAAACGAAGAAAGAATCTCTGAAAGAAAATTGTTATTAAGCAGTTTTTTGTTTGGAGCATTTGGAGCAATTCTTGCTATGAATATTTTTAGACATAAGACAATGAAAATAAAATTTGCAATCGGAATCCCGATGTTTCTTGTTCTTCAACTGTTAGCACTTTACAAAATTCAAAGTCTTTTTAAATTACTTTAGATTAAAACTAAATATTATAAACACAAAAATCCAAAGTTATACTTAAAAACTTTGGATTTTTTATATTGATTTACATTTCTGTTTCAAGTAAGATTACATATTTATTGATTTTAATTCTATAAACTCTAAGTGCTTTTTATTCAAAATGTATTAACAAATATCTGACAGAAGTTTTAGAAAATTTTTTTATGTAATATACGGTTACAACATTTCTGTGTGATAAAATTTATATATTATTCGTAAATTGAGGATACATAAAATTTAAAACTTGAAAATTGGCAGAGGTAAGTTACACAAAAATTTTATTTTGAAACTTTGAAGGAGGATTTGTCGACTTTAATCTTAACTTCTTAATTATATCATATTTTGAAAAAAATTATCAGTCTTGTAATTTGTTTTTTTTAGAGTATAATATATTTACAGTACAATGTACTGAATTTTTTAGGAGGTGTTATTATGAAACACAAAAGAAAATTAAGCTTATTATTAGTGTTGACACTTGGAATTTCTCCGTTTTTTGGTAATCCCAATAAGCAGGATAAGATTTATGCTCAGGAAGATTGGATTGGTGATGTTCCTTATTATTTACAAGTGGAAATAGAAAAGTTATATGATAAATTAACTCCACAGCAAGTAGAATATTTGAGAAAAGTTGGATTTTCAAACATAAAAATGACGATTAGAGCGCTTAATCTAATAGCTACTGCCTATCATAGCAATGGTTATGTTACCGGAGCAATAGATATTTTAATAGACAAGTTATTTTCCTATGTGGAGTAAATTGACGGAAATGATTAAAGAAATTAGCATAAAATTTATTAAAAATTTAAAAACGTTTTTAACAGCTTTTATATTACTTTGTTTCTTTCATAGTAATAAATTATATTTTTTTGTTTTTTTAATGATGGCAAATCTATTTACCAGTATAATACAAACACTGAAAAAAGAAAGGTGATAGTTATATCGCCTTTCTTTTTGATTATTATTTTTTAAGATTTTTAAACAGAGAATACAATTTCATTTCTGTAAATTTTAAAATACTTTTATTTATTTCGGATATTCTATAATTTTTTGAAATGTCCGAAATTTTTCTAAACTCATCTGTTTTAACGGTTCAAATACCTCCTTTTATGAGTTGTTTTAGATGTTTATAAAATGACTTTGAACGTTTTGATTTCAGTAAATTTTTTTAATTCAAATTTTTAAAAGACGATTTATGTTTTCGATCGGTGTATATGTTATTTTGACAGGTGGTGGATTTAAACACTTTAGCTTGAAAATTTATTAAAATAAGAGTATAATAATTAAGTATATATTTATTTAATAGTGAAGGAGATAATATATGATTAATGTAAAAAGAAAATCGAAATTTTCAATTTTTAATTTAATAAATTGGATTTTGTTCATTGGAGTAGTTTTACTTGGTGCTTTAGACTTTTTTGTGATTTTTAAATACAAAATACTTAATTTTAAATATATAAACTATATGGCTTTCGGTATTTGGCTATTTATGTGTTTAATACTGTTTATTATGAATTACAAAAAAAGATTTAAAATTTTTGTGTTTATATTTTCAATCTTTATGATTTGTTCTATGGTTTTTGCATTTAACAAAATTAACAGTGCCGTAAATTTCTTTTCAAAATTGAATGTAAGTGCTAAGGTAAGTGAAAATTCCATAAGTGTTATGGTTCTAAAGGACAGTCCTATTTCTGACATAAAGGGATTAGGAAATGCTCCTGTTTTAGCCGCTTCTGAGATTGACAAAGATAATATCGAAAAGTTGGTTAAAGATGTTAAAGAAAAAAATGGTGTTGATTTAAATTTAGAACAGAGTATTTCGTACCTTAAGGCTTATGAGGATTTGATTTCAGGAAAATCAAAAGCAATGATTTTAAATTCAGCTTATGTAGGACTTATAGAATCTGTTCATCAAAACTTTTTACAGGGGTTAAAAAGTATATATGAACTTAAGATAACAAGAGAAGTTAAAGAAATACAAAAGGAATATAATACAGATAATGTTAAAAGTTTCAATATATATGTTAGCGGAATAGATACTTACGGTTCCATAACGAATGTGTCAAGAAGTGATGTTAATGTTATAGTAAGTGTTAACATGGACACACATAAAATTGTATTGACAAGTGTTCCGAGAGATTCTTATGTCAGAATTCAAGGTGGAGGTAATAATCAATATGATAAATTAACACATTCGGGGATTTATGGAATAGATGCTTCTGTTTCTACACTTGAAAAACTTTATGACACAAATATAGACTATTATGTAAGAGTTAATTTTTCTTCTTTTATGAAACTTATAGATCTTTTAGGAGGTATAGAAGTAGAAAATACTCAAGCATTTAAGTCTACACATGGAGGTTTTTATTTCCCTCAAGGGAAAGTTATGTTGACTTCCGAAAAAGCTTTGGGATTTGTCCGTGAGAGATACTCTTTGTCGGATGGAGACAGAGACAGAGGAAGAAATCATGAAAAGGTAATAGCTGCGATAATAAATAAGATGTCAGGGAAAGAATTTTTATTAAATTATCAAAATATATTAAATGAGCTTTCAAATTCAATACAAACAAATATGCCTTTGGAAACTGTAATGGAACTTGTTAATAAACAATTAGGCTCAGGAAGTAAATTTTCAATAAGTTCACAGGATCTAAAAGGTGTAGGTAAAAGAGGGTTGCCATCTTATGCAATGCCCGGTTATGATTTGTATATGATGGAAGTTAATCAACAAAGTTTAGAAGAGACAAAAAACAATATAAAGAAAGTTTTAGAGGAAAAATAAATTATTTGATAGGAGATTTTAATGGATAAAAAAGTTGATGAAAATTATTTGACAATAGATTTAATGATTGTTTTTAAAAAAATATGGAACAGAAAATTGAAAATTATAGGCTTTTCATTTGGAATTATGCTCATAGTTTTGGTATATAATCTTTTTTTGGTAAGTCCTAAATATTCATCTACTACAAAGATTGTTGTACCCTATCAAATAGAAAAAAAATCATTTAGTCAGATAAATGTTGAAGAAATAAATTCTTCTGATGTTTTGAAGAAAGTTATAGAAGATAAACAACTTGAAATGTCGGTATCCGAATTGTCAAGTACATTATCTGTAAATTTAGCAAATGATACAAAAGCTATTTCAATAACGGTTAGAGGGAAAAATCCTAAATCAATAGCAGAAATTTCTAATGCAATAAGAGAGGTTTCCGTTGAAAAATTAAAAAAATCATTAAATGTGAAACAAATTTCCGTTTTGGAGGAAGCAAAAGAACCTACAAAGCCTTATTCTCCTAAAACTGTAAAAAATGTCTTTATATTTGGAATAGGATATGTAATGTTATATTTTATATATATTTTTGCAGTAGAACTATTAAATTATAAAGTTAAAAATCCAAAAGATGTTGAACATATGTTTGGATGTAATTTGATAGGGATTGTACCTAAAAACAATAATAAGGGGTAGTTTATGGCTAAGAGATGGGAAACATTTAAAAATAAAGAAATTATAGACTTTGCAAATAAAGAATATTATATTGATATTATTACTAATTTAGAAGTATTTAAAAAAAATGTAAAGAGTATTCTTTTTACAGCAAACATTAAAAATGAAAATGAAACAAGAGTATCTGTAAATACAGCATTTTATTTAGCCAGAGCAGGTTTTAAAGTTTTACTTGTGGATATGGATTTTAGAAAAAGACGTTTGAGTAATTTGTTAATCGGAAATGCTGAATTAAACGGAGTTACAGACTATTTTTCAGAAAATTTACCGATAAATGATGTATTATATGAAACGGAGATATTTAATATTCATTTTATACCTTCAGGAAGAACAAAAAGTACAGCCGTTGATTTGCTTAACAGAAATTATTTAAAAATGCTTATTAACGGACTTGAAGATATTTATGATTATATCATTATAAATTGTGCACCTATGAGTTTTTGCAGTGATGCTATGTTACTTTCAAGTATTTGTAACGGAACTGTTTTGGTAACAAAATCTAATTTTGTAAGAAGAGATATTGTTTTAGATAATTTGAATATACTAAGAAAATCAAGTAATGAATTTTTAGGGATTATCTTAAATTCTGTTGATATGAAAGAAGCTACTTACGGTAGTTTCGGTAAATATAAAAATTTTGGTAAATATTAACTTAAAGGAGAACATTATGAAAATTTTAGTTACAGGCGGTGCAGGATTTATAGGCAGTAATTTCATATTTTATATGATGAAAAAATACCCGAGTTATGAAATTATATGTGTTGATAAATTAACTTATGCAGGTAATTTGTCAACTTTAAAACCCGTTGAAAACAATTTGAATTTTACATTTATAAAAGAGGATATTTGTAACAGAGAAGGGATATATACTTTATTTGAGAACGAAAAACCAAATGTTGTTGTAAATTTTGCAGCTGAATCTCATGTAGACAGAAGTATAGAAAATCCTGAGGAATTTTTAAGAACCAATATACTTGGAACATCTGTTTTAATGGATGCTTGCAGAAAATATGGAATAGAAAGATTTCATCAAGTTTCAACAGACGAAGTCTATGGGGATTTACCGTTAGATAGACCGGACTTGCTTTTTACTGAAAAAACTCCTATTCATACAAGTTCACCGTATAGCTCATCAAAAGCTGCAGCTGATTTGTTGGTTTTTGCATATCACAGAACTTATGGATTGCCGATTAGTATAAGCAGATGCAGTAATAATTATGGACCTTATCAATTCCCTGAAAAGCTCATTCCTCTTATGATTGCAAATGCATTGGCAGAAAAAGATTTGCCTGTTTATGGTGAAGGACTTAATGTGAGAGATTGGCTTTATGTTGAAGATCATTGTAAAGCAATAGATTTAATCATACATAAAGGAAAAGTAGGAGAAGTTTATAATATCGGTGGACACAATGAAATGAAAAATATTGATATTGTAAAACTTATCTGTAAAGAATTAAATAAATCAGAAGATTTAATCAAATACGTTAAGGACAGAAAGGGTCATGATATGAGATATGCAATTGACCCGACTAAAATTCACGATGAGTTAGGTTGGCTTCCTGAAACTATGTTTGCGGACGGAATTACCAAAACTATTAATTGGTATTTGGAAAACAAAGAATGGTGGGAAGATATTATTTCAGGAGAATATCAAAATTATTATGAAAAAATGTACGGTGATAAATAATGGGACAAATCAAAGTAACTAAGTGTGAAATTGAGGGACTTTATGTAATTGAACCTACTGTTATAGGAGATAATAGGGGAAGTTTTACAGAGGTTTACAACCAAAAAGATTTAAAAGAACATGGAATAGATGCCGTATTTGTTCAGGAAAATCAAAGTATGTCCATAAAAGGAGTACTCAGAGGATTACATTTTCAAAAGGAATATCCACAAGCTAAACTTGCAAGAGTTTTATCAGGCAGAGTTTTTGATGTTGCGGTTGATTTAAGAAAAAACAGTAAAACTTACGGAAAATGGTTTGGAGTAGAACTTTCGGAAGAAAATAAGAAACAATTTTTTGTACCTGAAGGATTTGCTCATGGACTTTTAGTTTTATCGGATACAGCAGTTTTTTGCTATAAATGTACAGATTTTTATCATCCGGGTGACGAAGGAGGAATATCTTGGAATGATGAAACTGTCGGAATTGAATGGCCAAATGTTGTAAAAACGGTTGATAAAGTTTCAGGAGAATTAAAATATTGTTTAGAAGACGGAACGGAAATATTGTTAAGCGAAAAAGATAAAAAATGGAAAGAATTTAAAGAAATTTAGTTTTGTAATATATTTATTATTTTTAGGAGAATTTATGGAAAAATCAAGAATTAATGTAACAAAATCTTCAATGCCTACATTTGAAGAATATTGTGAAGAAATCAAACCTCTATGGGAAAGCAGATGGCTTTCAAACAGAGGAGCGGAGTCTGTAAAATTTGAAGAAGAATTAAAAAAATATTTAGGTGTTGAGGAAGTATACTGCTTTGCAAACGGTCATGTTGCTTTAGAAGTAGCTATTGACGGATTAAAACTACAAGGAGAAGTTATTACAACAGCATACACACATATTTCCACAACACATTCAATAGTTAGAAACGGACTAACACCTGTTTTTGTTGATGTAAAAGAAGATAATTACACTATTGATCCTGATTTAATTGAAAAGGCAATTACAGATAAAACAGTTGCCATTGTTGCAACTCATGTTTACGGATTTATGTGTGATGTGGAAAGAATAGAGGAAATCGCCAAAAAGTATAACCTATATGTTATATATGATGCCGCTCATGCTTTTGGAGTTACTTACAAAGGAATAGGAGCAGGTAATTTTGGTGATATTTCTATGTTTAGTACACATGCCACAAAAGTATTTCATACAATTGAAGGCGGAGTTGTAACATATAAAACTAAAGATGACGAAAAGTTTCTTCCTATGAGGGAAATTGTAAACTTTGGATTCAGAGGACATGAAGAAGTTTGTCATATAGGAACAAATGCTCGTATGAATGAATTCGAAGCGGCTATGGGAGTATGTAATCTTAGACATATAGACGAAGAAATTTCTAAACGTAAAGCTATTGCTGAACGTTATTATGAAAGGTTAGACGGAGTAAAGGGAATAAAAATTCCAAAACCGGACAAACACACAAAATGGAATTATGCTTATTTTCCTGTAATTTTTGACGGATATAAGTTAAACAGAAATGAAATTCAGGAAAAATTAGGAAAAGATAATATTTATGCAAGAAAATATTTCTTTCCTATAACCAATAAAGTTGAATGTTACAAAGAACAGTACGGTTCAGTTGATTTACCTGTTTCAAGCCGTGTTGCAGATACGGTACTTACATTGCCTATGTATGCTGATATGACAATAGAAGATGTGGACAGAGTTTGCGACGGGATATTAAATGATTAAAGAAGTAGTTGTTAAATCAAATAAAAAAGAAAAAATATATTCTTACAATGCTTTTAAGGGAATAGGAGCTTTATTTATTCTTTTTTCACATATGTCATATTTATCGGAAGCAGTTAATCCGTTTTGGAATTCGCTTTGGAAAAACTTTATGCAATACGGATCAAGATTTACAACTTTGTTTTTTATGATTTCCGGTTTCTTCTTGGCATATACCTGGAAAGACAGAAAATTTAAAGATTATATTCTGTCAAAGCTTAAAAGAGTTTATCCTTTAACTATTATAGTTTTTATCTTAGCTTTAGGAATAAGTATTTTATTGTCTAAAAACATTGAAGTTAATAAAAATGGAGAAATCGGAAGTCCGATTTGGATTTTTAACGTATTTGCAAATATATTTTTGATAAAGACTTTTGTTCCGTATGAGAGAACATTTTATTCATTTCACGGACCTTCTTGGTATATATCTGTTTTATTTGCTTTTTATGTTTTCGGATATATTTTTTTAAAAAAGATAAATAGTAAAAATATAAAGGTTAGGGAAATTTGGCTAAAGAGATCTTTAAATATTTGTATTATGACTTATGGAATAGAGTTGTTAATTTGCCTGGCTATGTTTATAACAGGAAAGGGGTCACTATATTTACGTTACGTTAATCCTTGGTTTAGAATATTTGCAGAAGGTTTAGCGGGTGTTTTATTATGTGAATATATGCCTAAAATCCAAAGAAAAATTAGATTTTTTAAAGTTAATATTATTGAAATTTTTGCCGTAATTTTATTTTTTGTAGTATATATATTTAATAATTTTAACAAATTGAATATATTCAGTGCTTGGATATGGACATTTCCTTTCGGGTTTTTATTAATTGCTTTTAGACGAGACAAAGGTTGTATTTCTAAATTTTTAAAGAAAAAGCCATTTCAATTTTTAGGGAATATTTCTTTTGAATTGTATATGACTCATGCCTTTGTCTATGAAGGGTTACCTATAATGGTGGGCATAATCAGTAAATCACTAAAGGAAACTTTGATTTATTATGCCGGAACAAGATTTATCATTACTTTGATATTGTCAATAGTTTTTGCTTGGATTGTAAATCAGCTGATGAACAAAATGTACAAGTTGAAAATTTTGAGATAATATATTTATTTTAGGAGTTTTTATGAAAAAATTATTACTTTTGGGAGGATCAAGCTATTTGATTCCTGCTATAAAGTCAGCACAAGATTTAGGCGTGTATGTAATAACTTGTGATTATTTGCCTGACAACATTGCTCATAAATATTCAGATGAGTATCACAATGTCAGTATTGTGGATAAAGAAGCGGTTTTGAAATTAGCCAAAGAGCTTAAAGTTGACGGAGTGATGTCATTTGCCACCGATCCCGGTGTAGTTGTTGCAAGTTATGTTGCGACTGAATTAGGACTTCCGACAAGTCCTTATAAATCAATTGAAATATTACAAAATAAGGGGAAATTTAGAAAGTTTTTGGAAGAGAATAATTTTAACGTTCCAAAATCGGAAACTTATAAAACTTATGATGGAGCTGTTAAAAATATAGAAAAATTTGAATTTCCTATAATCGTAAAACCTGTTGATTCTGCAGGAAGTAAAGGAGTTACGAGAGTAGACGATTTAAAAACTTTTAAATCGGCTTTTGAGTATGCATTAAAATATTCTGTTTCAGGAGAAGTTATAGTTGAAGAATTTATAGAAAAATCAGGATTTTCAACAGATACGGACAGTTTTTCCGTTGATGGAGAATTGGTTTTTTGTTCATTTAACAATCAGTGGTTTGATGAAAAAGCAGATAATCCATATACTCCTTCGGCATATACTTGGCCTTCAACTATGGATATTAAAATGCAAAATGAATTAGAATCTGAATTGCAAAGGTTGATTAAACTTTTAAATATGAAATCGTCAATTTATAACATTGAAACTCGTATCGGTAAAAATGGCAAATCATATATTATGGAATGTACTCCGAGAGCAGGAGGAAACAGATTGGCTGAAATTCTTAAATTGGCAACCGGACAAGATATTATTACCGCATCGGTTAAGGCGTCTTTAGGAATGGAGATAGACAGATTAACCAAACCTAAATATAACGGATTTTGGGGAGAGTTAATTTTGCATAGTAATGAAAGTGGTGTTTTTCAAGAGTTAATCATTAATGAAAATGTAAAAGATTCTATTGTGGAAGTTGATTTGTGGATTTCTAAGGGAGATTTTGTAAAATCTTTTACAGGAGCAAACGAAACTGTCGGAACGGTTATAATAAATTGTAAAACTAAAGAAGAATTAGAAAGAATTATTAAAAATTCGCAAGAACTTATAAAAGTATCAGTAAAATAATTTAGGGGTTTTTATGGAAGATGAAAAAGAGTATATTAATTTAATAGATATAAAAGGAATACCACATCAATTACTGTTTGATGAAGTTGCTAAAGTTATCTCTGAGGATACAGTTGATATTGTAAATAAAAATGATAAAATCGTACATTATAAGGAAACTTTTTATGTAAAATACATAAAGCGTATGTTTGACATAATTGCATCAGGAATTATTTTATTACTTGTTTTACCTATAAATTTTATTTTGATGATATTAACTTATTTTGATGTAGGTTCACCTATAATTTTTAAACAAAAAAGAGTTGGAAAAGACGGAAAATTGTTTAACTTGGTTAAATTTCGTAATATGACCAATGAAAAAAACGAGTTGGGTTCACTTTTGCCTGCTGAACAAAGAGTAACTAAATTAGGCAAATTCGTAAGAAAAACCTCTTTGGATGAATTACTTAATTTTTGGAGTATTTTTAAAGGCGATATGTCTTTGATCGGACCAAGACCTTTGGCAATTCAATATAATGACCGTTACAGTGAAAGACATAAAAGAAGAACTGCCGTTAAACCGGGATTAGAGTGTCCCAGAATACATAATACAAAATACGGAAATACTTGGACAGGGCAGTTTGAAAATGATATCTACTATGTTGAAAATGTAAGTTTTCTTCTTGATTTAAAGATGTGTTTGGCACTTGTATCTATGGTTTTTAACAGAAAGAGCAGTAATATGAGAGGTTCTGCCAATAGAGGATGTTTTGTTGGATACAATAAAGACGGAAGCAGTATAAATTCTTTAAAGGTTCCAAAATATTATGTTGACAAAGCAATTGAAAATATAAAAAAATAAGTAATTATTTATGGAGAACAGACTATGAGTTATAGTAATTTAAAAGATAAAAAATTATTAATATTAGGAGCAACCAGATATCAAGGAGAAATTGTAAGAGAAGCAAAGAAATTAGGAATTAAAACTTATGTTGCAGATTATTATGAAAATTCTCCGGCAAAAAAACTTGCGGATAAGAGTTTTTTGATTAGTGTTACTGAAACCGAACAGTTGGAAAAACTATGCAAAGAAGAAGAAATTGACGGAATTTTTACAGGGTATAGTGATATGTTGACAGTTCAACTTCAAAAAATTTGTGAAAAAACAAATAACTATTTTTGTGGAAACAAAGAAAATATAAATACTTGTATAGATAAAGAGTTATTTAAGAAAGCCTGTATAAAATCCAAAGTTCCTATAGTTCCTTGGCTTTGTGTAAACAAAGAAAATTATTTGGAAAAGATTAAGGAAATAGAAACTCCTGTTGTTGTAAAACCGGCAGATTATGGCGGTTCTAAAGGGGTTTATAAATGTTTTAAAAAAGAAGATTTAAAATCTTATATTGAAGAGGCTTTCACTTATTCTAAAGTAGGAAAAGTTTTAATTGAAAAGTTAATGGAAGTTGATAAAGAGTTTAGCGTATACTATATGATATATGATGGTGTTGCTTATTTAAGTGCAATGGGAGACAGATATGTGAAAGTTACAGACCCTAACATTGCACCTTCGGGACTTGGAATGTTATATCCTTCAATATATCTTGACGAATGGATAGAAAATATGGACGGACATATCAGAAAATTTATTTCGGATAATGATATGAAAGACGGTTTTGTATTTTTTCAAGGGTTTTATGATAATGGGAAATTCTACATTCATGAAACAGGATATAGATTAAACGGTGGATATACTTATGGAATTATTGAACATTTTTCCGGTTATAATCAAATGCACCAGCTTATTAAATATTCATTAACCGGAGAAATGGATGCTGAATTACTTGAAAAAAGTAATCCGCATTTTGACGGTTTTGGAATGATTGTTACAATTTCATTGAAAAACGGTAAAATTTCACACATAGGTGGGATTGATGAAATTGAAAAAAATAGCGGACTTTTAAAATTTAATTTACTTCATGAAGTTGGAGATGAAATAAATGTAAGGGGGACAACAGAACAAGTTTTGGCTTATGTTTTGTGTGCTGCCGAGAATAAAGAAAAATTAGATGAAGTAATTAATCTGATGAGAGAAAAACTTATAGTTTTAGATGAAAACGGTAATAATATGATTATGGAGATTGTTAATCCGATAAATCTAAAAGTTAAGGAGAAAATTAATGGATAATGGGAGAATAGATTTTTTATATTTAAGTGAAGACGACATGATAAAAGCCGGAGTTCGTGATATGAAAGGTTGTATTGAGTCTATGGAAGAAACCTTTAAGTTGCTTCACAAAGGAGATTACAGAATGGGCGGAGATGATGCTAATGAGCATGGTATAAGAGTATCATTTCCGAAAGAATCTGATATAGAGGGAATGCCGCTTAGTGCTCCTGATTATAGATTTATGGCTATGCCTGCGTATTTGGGTGGAAAGTATCGTATGTTCGGTATTAAGTCTTATGGTTCAAATCCAAATAACAGAAATTTGGATTTACCACGTTCTATTTTAATGTTATCTTTGATGGATGTTGTTACAGGAGCACCTATTGCATATATGTCTGCAAATATTTTAAGCTCAATGAGAACAGGAGCGGTTGCAGGACTTGGAGCAAAGTACTTAAGTAAAAAAGAACCAAAGGTTTTAAGTATTATCGGTCCGGGAACAATGAGTATTTACTCTGTAGATTCTTTTATCGAAGTTCAACCGAGTATTTCTACAATTAAAATTAAAGGTAGAGGAAAAGAAAAAATAGATTTTTTTATAAATTATGTGAAAGAAAGACATCATAGCATAAAAGAATTTATTGTTTGTGATTCCGTTGAGGAGGCTTGCAAAGATTCTGACATTATATATTTTGGAACGACAAATGCGAAGCGATTTGAGGATAATCCGTACATAAATGAAAGTTGGGTAAAAAAAGGAGCCTTAGTAATGAGTGCATCAGCCCTTTTAATAGATACTGATTTTCTTGCAAATAAACCTTCCGTCAGAGTGGTTGCAGATAATTATAAGATGTATTCAGGATGGGGAGCTGGCAGAGAACTTCCGACACAAAAGACAGTTTCTACATTGCTCGGAATGGGATTTTATGATGCTGTTTGTGAAAACAAAATTTCAAGAGAAGATATTATTGATTTAGGAGCCATAATTTGTGGGGAACAAGTCGGTCGTGAGAACGAAGATCAAATTTTAATTTATGCTGTCGGAGGAATGCCGGTAGAGGATGTAGCTTGGGGCTATGAAGTTTATCAGAAAGCTATAAAAAATAATGTGGGAGTTAAATTAAATCTTTGGGATTCTTTAAATTCAATGAGGTAAATTTAACTCAAAAGGAGAAAATTTTGAACAAAGGTGATTTGTGTAATATAGTTCGTAAGTGTTATCCTAAGGTGTTTGGAATTAGAAAGACACTTCAAAGGCTTAAAGTAAAAAGATTGGATAATAAACTTTTATCTAAAGACATAACAGAAAGATGTGAAAAAGATGAAGTTTTTAAAAAGGGTATTGTTGAAAAATATCTTAAAGAATACGGTCGTTCACTTAGACCTATAATTGATGAAATGGAAACTATGATAAAAAATGTTTCTCATTACAGAGAAATTGAAGATAAAGAATCCTTAAAGACAGATATGATTTTTTGTAGATTAGCTTATGGATTTTTACCTTCGGAATATGTTGGATTTAGATTGGAAGATAAAAATTATATTCAAAAGCAAGATTTTATTTCAGATATAGATACTTTAAAGTTTGGGTACTCGGTAAATGATATTACGGAGCTTCAATATATAGTTGATAAGGGAGACAGCTATAAACAATTTGCAAAATATTTTAAAAGAGATGTTTTAATATTTGACAGACATACAAAATGGGAAGATTTTAAAAATTTTACAACAAAGCATAAAATTTTTGTGAAGAAAAAAACAAAATCTGCTCAGGGAGAAAATATTGAATTAATAAAATTTGACGAAATTTCAAATGCAGAAGAGTATTTTAATAGAGAGAAGAAAAGCGGTAAATTTTTGTTGGAAGAAGTGGTTATTCAATCAGAAGAAATGTCAAAGTTTAATTCTTCAAGTGTAAATACAATAAGATGTATGACTATGGTAATGAAAGACGGCAGTGTAGAAGTTCCTTATTGTTTTATGAGAACGGGAAGAAACGGATCTTTTGTTGATAACGGCGGTGCCGGTGGAATTATAATCGGTGTTGATGAAAAAACAGGGATAGTAAATACTGACGGTTTTGATGAATATAAAAATGTTTATACAGAACATCCTGATACGAAAGTTAAATTTAAAGGAAGTCAAATTCCAAAATGGGACGATATGATTGAACTGTGTAAAAGCATAGCTAAAGATGTAAAAGACATCGGGTTTTTATCTTGGGATATGGCTTATACTCCTAATGGTTGGGTTGTAATCGAAGTCAACGGAATAGGACAGCTTATAGGTCCGCAAATTGTAATGCAAAGAGGAATAAAGTCTGAAATTGATGAAGTTGTTAAAAAAATGAAATTAGTGGTTTAAGGATATTAAAAAAGGAGGAAATTATGGTAAATAAAAGTTTTTTTCGTATAAGTTATGAAAACTTAGCTAAATTTTCGTTTGTCGTGTATTTTGCCAATCCTTTTTTTATATCTTTTTTTTCGCTTTTTAAAATATCGAATACAGTAAGTGTTCTTTTAACGCTTTTAATGATTTATATTCCTTTATTTACATTATTTTTTTTGGACTCAAAAAAATATTTGAAAGCGGATTTTGCTATTTTGTATATATTTTTGATATTATTTTTCGGAATTACTTGGTTATTTCATCCGGAATATACACCTTATTATTTGAAGAGAGAATATGGTGTTTGGGATACGGTTTTTTTCCCGACACATGGAATATACACTTATTTATTTGTAAGATTGATGGACACTCCTGAGAAGATATTGAAAAATGTAAAAATATCAGGTTATTTGATGTTTTTCTACTTTTTAAATGAAATTTATTTATATACACAAAGAGGATTTTGGTATGGAGTTGCCGGAAATAACGGACAGGCTAAAATGGGATATAGTGTATTGTTTGGTTATCAAGTACTGTTTTTTTTAATAACATTTTTATATTGTTCTTTTAAATATAAGAAAAAATCGGAAATTGCCATAACTTTAGGATTCTTTATTATGTTATTTATCGGAGGGTCAAGAGGTCCTGTTATATTTATAGTAGCTTTTGTTATTATTTATTGGATTTTAGAGTTTTTGAAACATAACAAATTTTTGAAATATAAAAAGAGAATAATGGGATTTTTTATATCGAGTTATATTTTATATTATTTCAAAAACAATATTTTAATTTTTATTTCAAGACAACTTAATTTAGTTGGTTTTTCGTCAAGATTTGTAGATAAACTTTTACACGGAACAATATCAAGTGACAGCGGAAGGTCTGTAATTTGGGAAAAGACAGTTGAAATGATAAAACAAAATCCGTTTGGTTACGGAGGAATGGGAAGCAGACACTTTCTTACCGAGATAATTTTTGCCGGATATCCGCACTCTTTTGTTTTGGAAATTTTAGCTGATTTCGGAATTTTTTTCGGAGGAATGATATTAATTTTATTTTTGATAAATACTTTAATTATGCTTTTTGATAAAAAGAGAGAAGAGTGGAGCGGAGTGTTTTTGATTTTTCTTTCATCTTCATTCTGTTTGTTTTTGTCATTATCATATTGGAATAATAATACCTTTTGGGGAACTATAGGTATAGTTATGAATTGTTGGTTACATTTAAGGAAAAAACGTGATTATAGAAGTTTTAGTTTAAAGTTAGGAGATTAGCTTTGGAAGAAAATAAAGGAAAAAGCGGAAAAATAGTAGCCAAAGCAGGAATATGGTACACTATATGTAATTTTATATTCAGAGGAATGGCTTTTATTACTACTCCCATTTTTACAAGATTACTTACAAAATCTGAAGTGGGAAGTTTTAGCAATATGTCATCTTGGATCAGTATATTTACCGTACTTACTGCTTTAGATTTACATTCTTCAATAATACGTTCAAAATTAGAACACGAAGAAGATTTAGACAGTTACATTTGGTCAATTTTGTCGATGACTACATTTGTTACTATAATTTTATATGCTGTTATTTTTACATTTCAAGGATTTTTTATAAATTTATTTCAAATGGAAATGAAGTATATAAATATTATGTTTATATATTTGCTGGTTTCCCCTGCATACTTAATGCTAATTACAAAACAAAGAGCATTTTTTAAATATAAATTTTTTGTTGTGTTGACGGGAATTTCTATAACAGTATCAACTTTTTTATCTTTAATTTTAGTTTTGTTTATGAATGATAAACTACTTGGAAGATTTGTAGGAACTTATATTCCACAAATTATTATAGGTGTTATTATTTATATTTATTTAGCGTATATTGGGAAGAAAATAAAATTTAAGTACTGGAAATATGCAACAGTTATTTGTTTACCTCTTGTTCCGCATGTGTTGTCAATATATCTTTTAAGTGCATCGGATAAAGTTATAATAACAAAAATCAGTGGAGCAGAGTATACAGCGATTTATAGTATCGCCTACAGTTGTTATAATATAGTTACAATTTTATATGATTCTATGAATAAAGCGTGGGCTCCGTGGTTGCTTGAGTCATTGCATTATGAAAAATACACGGATATTAAAAGAGTTTCAAAAATATATATAGGAATATTTTTTATTATAAGTATGGGAGTTCTTATGTTTGTGCCTGAACTTATTTATATTTTAGGTGGGAAACAATATATGGCAGCTATTTATTGTCTACCTCCTCTTATAACAAGTTGCTTTTTTGAATTTATTTATACGATGTACGTAAATATAGAATTTTATAAAAAGAGAACAATGAGCGTTGCAATAGCGACTATTATTGCAACTGTTTTAAATATAATACTTAATTTTATATTTATTCCGATGATGCCGCAATACGGTTATATCGTTGCTGCTTATACAACACTTGTAGGATATGCTATTTTATTTGTTTTGCATTATTATTTGGTAAAATTTATGGATATGTCATTTGTTTACGATATAAAGTATATACTTATAGTATTAGGTATATTTACGAGTCTTTCAATTGTATTTAACTTCTTATACGAGTTTACAATTTTAAGATATGGTATTATTTTTGTTTATGGATTTTTTATATTATATTTTTCATATAAAAACAAGAAGAAGCTATTAGCTGTTTTTAATAAGAAAAATTAAAAATTTAGGAGGAAGTATGAAAGGAATAATTTTAGCGGGAGGAGCAGGAACAAGGCTATATCCTATAACTAAATCAATATCAAAACAGATATTGCCTATTTATGATAAGCCTATGATTTATTATCCTCTATCAACATTGATGTTATCAGGAATTAGAGAAATTTTGATAATTTCAACAAAAAGAGATTTACCTTTTTACCAAGAACTTTTAGAGGATGGTTCGGATTATGGTTTATCCATAAGTTATGCTGTTCAAGAGGCACCGAACGGACTTGCAGAGGCATTTATCATAGGAGAGGAATTTATTGGAGATGATAAAGTTTGTCTTGTTTTAGGAGATAATGTCTTTTATGGAAGAGGATTTTCTTATGTTTTACAAAAATCAGCTTCGTTGGAAGAAGGAGCGGAAATTTTCGGATACTATGTAAAAAATCCTACAGAATTCGGTGTTGTTGAGTTTGATGAAAATCATAAAGTTATCGGATTGGAAGAAAAGCCGAAAGAGCCAAAATCAAATTATGCAATTCCGGGTCTGTATTTTTATGATAATGATGTAGTCCAAATTGCAAAGACAATTAAACCTTCCAAAAGAGGGGAACTTGAAATAACTTCGGTTAATGAAGAATATTTGAGAAGAGGAAAATTAAAAGTAAATCTTTTAGGAAGAGGAATGTCTTGGCTTGATACAGGAACTCACGAAGGACTGATTGAAGCGGGAAATTTTGTTCATACTGTGCAAAAAAGAGCAGGATTATACATATCTTGTATAGAAGAAATAGCTTTCAGAATGGGATACATAAGTAAAGAACAACTTTTAAAATTAGCACAACAACTCTTAAAAAGTGACTATGGTGAGTATTTAGTAAGGATTGCAAATGAGAAATAAATCAAATTTTTAATCATACGTGGAGGTTTTAAATGAAAATAAAGAGATTAGTGGTTGGAGGACTGACATTAAGTTTACTTTTAACAGGTAATTTTACATTTGCTAAAAACTCAAGTGCTGAAACTGTGAATGTTTCTAAAAATTTTACCGGTTGGAAAATTGAAAACGGAGTAAACTACTTTTATCAAAACGGAGTAAAATTTACGGGGCAAGGAGCAACAAGATATTTTGTAAACGGAAGATATGCCAATCAGTTTGTAACGATAAACGGGGTAAGTTATTTTTACCAAAACGGATTAAAGTTTACGGGACAAGGAGCAACAAGATATTTTGTGAACGGAAGATATGCCAATCAGTTTATAACAATAAACGGAGTAAGTTATTTTTACCAAAACGGATTAAAGTTTAC
>JALEHY010000032.1 GCA_022770425.1 Parvimonas sp.
GTATACTGCAAATATGATAAAAAAATTTCTATATAAAGTATTTATATCCTCAACAACTATATAAGATAAAACATAGGATGCCAAAACAACAAAAATCGAATATACAATCTGGACTAAAAAAGCTAACTTTACACTGTTATATTTTAAAATCTTCATAATTTCCTCCTTTTAACACTAAAAAAGGTATAAGGGCTTGCTTTTGTGCACCTAAAAAAACAAACCCTCATCTTATCAATCTATTTTATATTAACAATATAAAACATAAATTCTAAAGATCAATAGTAATAGTTCCGCCTGGTGTTTTAATTGTAATTTTCATAGAAAATTCCTCCTTTATCAAAATATAAATAACAATAATTATTATTTATATTCTATCAAAAAAATTTTTTTCTGTCAATAATTTTTTATATTAATTTCTTATTCAAAAATCTATCTCTATAAAATTTTTTTATATTTTGAATGTAATAAATAAAAAAGGCATCTATCGACTTTACTATCTCGCTTTCATTTCACATTTCAGTCCAAACATTTTATAATATTTCTTTTGAAGAACCTAAATCTTTTAATACCAATCCTCCTTTTTATATTAAATACTATATCAATATTTTTCAAGTCTTCACTCATAAGTTTTATTACACCTTCTTTTTTGAAAAACAAATGCAATATTCCAAAAAAAAGTTGTCTATAAAATATATTGTTTTATAACTAAAAAGAATTTTGCTTTGACAAGTAATGCTACCGGTAATGCTTAAAAAGAGCGATAGATTTTTTAAATAGAATTTCAAAGATAATAGACAAACATTGATTACAAGTCATAAAAACTTGGAAATCAAACGAAAAACATTATGTAGTTTTGCAATAAATTAAATAAAGCTGAAATTCCTGAAAAATACAAATAAAAACAATTGAAACTTTGGAGAAAATCCCTTGATGTTATACCTCCTACAATTAAAGAAAATGACAAAAAATCACCTTATAATAATTCTTAATATAATAAATTACACTTTTACAACTCATATAAAGAAAAAAGCAGTAAACCATAATAATCTACTACTTTTTTTAAAAATAATATAATTTCAAAATTTTCTAAAAAAAACACAAATAATTATTTAAATTTCAACTAATAATTTTACTTAATCATTAACATTGTTCCGATGGCAATAAAAACACACCCAAAGAAAGATTTTACAGTAAACTGTTCATTCAAAAACAAAAAAGCTAAAACAAGTGTTATCACAACACTGAGTTTGTCTATCGGTACAACTTTGGATACATCTCCAAGTTGTAAAGCACGGTAATAACATAACCATGATGCTCCTGTTGCAAGTCCTGACAAAATCAGAAACAAAAAACTTCTTTTACTTATTTGAAAAAAGCCACTTTGAGAACCGTTAAAAAAAACTATTCCCCAAGAAAAAATTAAAACAACAAAAGTTCTAATAGCTGTCGCTAAATTAGAATTAACACCTTCTATTCCGATTTTAGCCAAAATAGAAGTCAAAGCCGCAAATATTGCCGACAAAGCAGAAAAAATTAACCACATCACTTACCTATCTTTCCTCTAAAATAGCATAATAATTTCCTTCAAAATCAGCAAAATTCAAAGACTTAATGTTTTCATTTATTTGAATTTCTCCTACAACTACTCCCTTTTCTTTCAAAGTTTCCATAGTTTTTTCAATGTCAGAAGTAGTTAAAAGAATTGACGGGATTTCTGTATTAACATCAGGACTCAATTTTTCAACTAATTTTTTATTATGTATAACAAACCTAACATCGCTGTAAATACTCGGAGAAACTACATAAGAATCAACTCCTATAACATTTACAGTTTCAACCAAAACAAAACCCAACTTATCACACCAAAAATCCCTTGATCTTTCAGGATTATTCATATACAACATTATTTTGACATTAGAATTAATCATATTGCTTCTCTCCTTAAGTTTATTTATAAAGAATATACCCTCTTTTAAAAATTTAAATTTAATTATTTTAAAAAATAAAACATTTTTTCGTTACAAATATATGCCAAATAATTATAATATAATAAGTATAATTAATTGCTAATTTTGAAATTAAGTTGTATACTATATATAAGTAAATATATAAAAGACATAATTTTTATAAACGGAGGTGTCGGTTTGAAAATTTTTTCCACTTTAAATGTTATTTACACTAATCATTCAAGGTACAAAAATGGAGATATATTTTAAATTAACCGTCAAAATTATTTTAACTAAAAAGGAGAAAATTTTATGAAAAAAATATTTAGATATTTTTACTTTGCTTTGTTTTTATTTAGCATTTGCGGTTGTAAAAATAATTTTGAAAACAAAAACATTTACAAGTCAGACACACCAAATTTACACAACGGCACTTATATTTTAAGCAATGAAATTTCTAAAGACTTTATTGATTTTGCTAAATATAAATTCGACAAAGATTTTATTAAAAGTTTTATTTTGTCTGACGGTGAAAAAATTTCAGAAAAAACATTTGTACTAAGTGAGCCTTTTTCATTAGAAAAAAACTCTTGCTCTTTTTTGATTATGAACGACAACAAATACATCTGCAACTTAATTGTTCATAAAGAAGGAAACAACTTCGCATACAATGTTTCAAAAGGACGTTTTACCGATAAATTAAATAATGACCTTTTAAACAAAAACGGTATTTTTAAAATCAGTTTTGAAGAAAAAGAAAATAAACCGTCTGAAATTGTAATAGAAGATTTAACAAATAAAAATAATTTTGAAAACAAAACTTTATATAATATCAAAAAAGAAGTAAAAAAAGTTAATTTAGATTAAGAGTAAAATTTACAAT
This sequence comes from Parvimonas sp., assembly GCA_022770425.1. Taxonomy (GTDB): domain Bacteria; phylum Bacillota; class Clostridia; order Tissierellales; family Peptoniphilaceae; genus Parvimonas. The sequence continues at coordinate 2,830 of JALEHY010000032.1, forward strand.
TTTAAAACAAATGATAAAAATCCCATCAACACTATTTAAACAGTATTGGTGGGATTAATTTTATACAATCTTATCAAATTTTGTTTTAGTCAAGTAATATGCTAAAAGCAATATAAAAAGTGAAAAGTCAAAAGGTATTTTAAAAGCTATTTTAATAAAAACGCAAACAGAAAAACTCAATACATCTATAAATTTAAAATAGTTTAAGTCGGAATAATCTTTTAACACTTTGTACTTAAGTTTAAAATTTCCGATTAATATAACCAAAGCAACAGCGCCGACCAAAGCATCTATGCTAAAATTTATTAAAAACTTACTGTTTAAAACTGCATAGAAAAAATAAACAACTAAAGTTCCCGTCATAATTATAGTAAGAGAACTCATCATAATTTTTGCTTTGTCTTCTCTGATTTTATCCTCATTTCGTTTTCTTATAGCCATTATTCGAAAATCGCTCCGTCAGCACAATCAATTTTTATATTTGTAGAGTAAAATTCTTTTAATGCTTCTATCATATAAGCCGTATCTTTAATTCCGCAAGTTTCATAACTTGAATGCATAGCAAGTTGTGCAATTCCTATGTCAAGAGCATGCAAGCTGACTTGAATATTTGATAAATTTCCAAGCGTAGAACCTCCTACTTTATCTGAACGATTTGCAAAAAATTGTACAGGAACATCTACTCTTTTACAAATTTCTAAAAATATTGCCCTACTAAAAGCATCTGTTGTATATTTTTGATTAGCGGCTTCTTTAATTACAATTCCTTTATTTAAGTAAGTTCTGTTTGTTTGATCATACAATTCAGGATGATTTGGATGAAGAGCATGTGCATTGTCACAACTTACCAAGAAAGATTTTGCAACCGCTTGATGATATTCATCAACTCCAAAACCAAGTGATGAATTAACTCTCATAAGTGCATCTTTCATAAATGTTGACATGGCACCTTGTTTTGTATTTGAGCCGACTTCTTCATTGTCAAACACAACACAAACATTTATTGAGTGTTCATTTTTTGAGTCCAAAAATGCTTTCATTGAAGTAAACGCACATTGTAAATCATCAAGTTTCGGAGTAGAAACAAATTCATCTTTATATCCCCAAATACATTGTCTTTGACGATTTACCAAGAATAAATCTTTTGATATTACATCTTCAACTTTAACACCTAACTCATCTGCAACCATTTTATCAAAATCACCTTTTTTAAGCTCTCCGGCTGAGAATAAAGGCAGTAAATCAACTTGTTTATTATAAGCGTACCCGTTGTTTACTTCTCTGTTTAAATGAATTGCAACATTTGGTATCATTAAAATATCTTTGTCAATATTAAATAATTTATTTACGATTTTTCCATTTTCTCTTATCAAAACTCTTCCCGCAATACTAAGCGGTCTGTCAAACCAAGAAGAATCTATCATTCCGCCATATCCTTCAACATTTAATCTTAAAAATTCGAAAGGACCCTCAAGCTCAGGAACTGCCTTTACCTTGTATGTCGGTGAATCGCTATGTGAAGCTGTAATTTGAAAATGGTAGTCATCTAAAAGTTCTCCTACTTGAAAAGCCAATATACTTGAGTTATTTCTTGTAGTGTAATAGTTACCTCCTTTTTTTATTTCCCATTTTGTACTTTCCGGCAAAAATGTATATCCGGCTTTGTCAAAATATTTCTTCATTGTATCAACAGAATGAAACATACTTTTACTTGAATCAATAAAAGAAAGTAATTCTTGTGAAATTTGAATATTATTCATATTAATCCCTCCTATTAAAATTTTATTTACCCTATTTAATTAACTTAAAATCATCAAATATTTTAAAGAAAATAAAGGAACCAAAGTTCCTTTATTTTCTTTTATCCAAATTTATTTTTTATCTTCCATTTTTCTAAGAACAGGCAAGATTAAACCTAAAGCAACTAATACTAAAGGAGTTACAGACTTTAATATCATTTCGAAAGAGTCTTTTGAATATACTCCCAATGAGCAACAAGCTAATGTTACCAAGAAACACCAAGCACCGAAAAACATTCCGATAGATCTGTTTTTAACAAATCTGTAATGTCTGCTAAGTTCTTCTTTACCATATCTAAGAGCAAAATAAGCAACAAATACCCACATATATCTCATTGGCATTACTACACCGTTAAGACGAGTAAGTTGTCTAAGAACTGTAGTAGCTCCCGGAACAAATGATTGAGCTAATATAATTGCTCCTCCAAGTACCGCAACCAATGCGATTCCGTTTACATAAGCGCCTTTACTATTTTTCTTTAACAATTTTGTAGGAATATATTGACTTGCATTAGGGTCTTCCAATAACATTCTCAAAGGAGCATCAATACTGATTAAAAGTGTTGAGAATTGTCCTACAGTATTGGCTGCTGAATATATGATTAAAAATAAATCGCCGACACCGTAATATGCTCCTAATTTTTGGAATGCCCAGTAAGCACCGTTTGCTGCATAAGAGTCAAACGCTTGTTTACTTGCATTGATTTCGTTAATATCAAACATAAGTCCCATAGCAACAGTTCCGAAAATAGCACTGACAACAACCATTAAAGTTGCAAACATCATAGCTTTAGGAAATTCTTTTGCTGAATCTCCTTCTATTTTATTTACATAAGGTGAAATTTTTTCAATGCCTCCAACCGCAAATACCAAAATAGATAAATTACTCAAGTAATTTAAGTCAATCTTAGGCAATAGGTTGTTTAAAGCAAAATTCAGCTTCAAATATCCGCCGTTTGGATTGATAACCGGTGCAGCATACATCATAAGAATAAATAAAATACCTAAAACAAACATACTTGAACCGGCAAGTGTAGCCAATTTTTTAATCGGACTTAATCCTCTTGTTGCCAAGAAACAGAATAATAGTAAAACACCGAATGTAGCTAACTGAATATAAATAGTAGGAATACTGTCATATGCTTTAGCATTTCTGAAAATCATCCAGCTTAAAGCCTTAAGACCGCCTGAACCTTTTCCTGCAATATAAGTAATATGTACTGCCCAATAAGTCCAACCTGCATAATAAGCTAATTTAGAGTTAGTAGTTTCTTGAATCCAAGAAGTTACTCCACCTCCTAAATCTTTAAATACCGAACCAAGTTCTCCTACCATAAGTGCATACGGAATAAAATACAATGCAAACATTAATAACCAAGAAAAAATTACTTGAGTACCGTTAAAGTAAATATATCCGTTTAAAACATTTCCGAAACCCCAAAGTGTTGAGAAACACATAAATGTAAGGGCTTTCCAGGTGATTTTCTTTTCTAATTTTTCCATTTCGTCCTCCTTAATAAAATATCAAATTTATTATAACAAATTTATATCGATGTGTCAAAGAATTTCAACAATTTTATAATTTAAAACAAAGTCTGAATATTTACGATATTCAAAGAAATTTGAATGAAAACTTTACACAAAAATCGTTTTTATCAAGCAAATTTTTTTGTTCAAGAAAAAATTTTTTTAAAATTTCAACAATTTACTGAAATTAATCACATTGAGATTTTACTAATTTAATGTTATAATCTCAGTATGTTTCGTTATTAGATAACTGTTTAAATATTCGGTAACAATTTAATTTTTAGGAGGATATATGAAATTAAGTACAGTTTTAAAAAGATTTTCAGACTTTGAACTTTTAACAGATTTTGAAATAAAAGATGTTAATATATCCCATGTAACTGTTGTTGACGCTCCTGATGCTACTAATTACACACGAGGTGAAGAATTCGTTTTGACATCCGGATATATATTTTTAAAAGATGACGCCATTTTAAAAAAGGTTTTAGATAGTTGTAAAAAACAAGGCTGTAGTGCATTAGGAATAAAACTTAGCAGGTTTTTAAAAACTCTTCCGTATGAAATAATACAATATGCAAATAAATTAAAAATTCCAATCATAAATATTCCGGAAAAATATGCTTACTCAGACATTATAAATCCGATTTTATCAAATATTTTAAAAAACAATATTGATGAAATGCACTTTACCGAAAAACTGCATAATGAATTTACTTATATGTTAGTTGAGAACAAAGACATTGAAGAAATTTTAAATTATTTATATAAAATAATAAAAATTGATTTTTGCTTTTATGACTATTTTTCAAACAAAGAGTTTTACTTCGGTGCCTGTAAAAACAAAGATGGTTGTTTCAGCAGAGTTATTCAAGGCAAGACTATGAAATTAGGAAAAATTATAGTCTTTAATTTAGAAAAAAATTTATCTTATACTTCAAAAATGGCTATATATTATTGTCTTACGGTTTTGAATATAAAAATAGAGCAATATATAATATTGACACAAATTAAAGAGGGATATTTAAATGATTTTGTCAATGACCTTTTAATAAACAATATAAATTCCGAAGAAGAACTGTTTACAAGAGCAAATTTACTGAAAAAAGACGTAAACGGAAATTTCTTTTGTATAATTTTTGATATAGATAATTACAAAGATACTCTTATTAATTCCCCTGAAAAAAATTCAAAACTTGAAAACTTCAAGAATGATACTTTTAAAAGAATTGTAGAAATATTTAAATCTAAAAATATGATTTTTCATTACTACAAAAAAAGTGACAGCATTGTTTTTATCGTAAAAGAGAATAATATTCTAAGTAACATTAAAGATGACATAATAAAGCCTATAAAAAATTACATATATGAAATTTACTTAGAATACAAAAAACTGACATTTACGGTTGGTATAGGTATGGTACAAAAAAATATTTTAAATATTTCAAAAAGTTATAATGAGGCAATGGACAGTATAAAAATAGGACGAACTTTACAAAATGAGGATGGAATATTTATTTTTAAAGATATAGAATTTTTTAAAAGTTTAAATGAGTCCATTGACGATGAAAAGTCTGTTCCTTACTTTGTAAAAGACTTCTTAAATGTGCTTAATTACAGTAAGGAAAAAGATTCAGATTACACTAAAACCTTAATTTCACTGATTGAAAACAACTGGAGCATAAAAAAATGTGCAAAAAATCAATTTTTACATTACAATACCATTAAGTATAGGTATGATAAGCTCCAAGAAATAACTAATAAAGATTTTGAAAATTACAATGACAGATTTTTGTTAGAATTTGCATACAGATATTTAAAAATAAAAGGTAATGAAATTTAAAAAGGTTCACGTTGTGAACCTTTTTAATCATTTAAATAGTCTTGTACTGTTTGTATAAAAAATTTTACTCCGTTTACAAAATATTTTTCTTCCAATCCGAATTTTCCGTTATGATGCGGATAAGCTACTCCGTCAACATAAAGAGGATTTTTTAAGAATACATATGTTCCCGGAACTTTTTCAAGATAATATGCAAAATCTTCGCCTCCCATAACAGGCTTTTTCAATTCTACAACCTTATCTTCTCCTATCGCTCTTTTGGCACTTTCAAAAATTACTTTTGAAACTTCATCATCATTTATCACAGGAGGAGGTCCAAATAAATATTTATATTCAACTTCACCTCTGTATGCTTGAGCTATTGACTTAGCTATTTCTCCTATTCTTTCAGAAATATGTTTTCTAACTTCTTTTGTTAATGCTCTTGCTGTTCCTACTATTTGAACTTTATCAGGAATTATATTAAAAGCAGTCCCTCCGTTAACAATACAACAAGAAATTACTGCAGAATCTATAGGGTCCAACTCTCTTGAAATTATAGTCTGAATTGAAGTTATAATGTTTGAAGAAATTACAACAGGATCTATGCTTCCTTGAGGATATGCACCATGTGATGAATTACCTTTTACATCTATCGTAAACTTGTCCATACAAGCCATAAGAGGACCGGATTTTACACCTATCTCTCCTTGTTCAAGTTCTGTCGAAATATTTCCTACATGAAGTCCCACGATAAAATCAACTCCGTCTAAGCAACCTCCCTCTATCATCGGCTCTGCACCTGAATTTGTTTCTTCACCCGGTTGGAATAAAATCTTAACTGTTCCTGAAAATTCAGCTTTCATTTCATTTAATGTTTTTACCACTCCAAGCATTATTGCAGTATGTGCATCATGTCCACATGCATGCATATTGCCGTTTATAGCTTTGAAAGGCAAATCTAATTCTTCAGACATAGGAAGCCCATCCATATCCGCTCTTAACGCTATGCATTTTTCACTTTGACCTTTGGAGCCTTTTATTGTAACAACAACAGATGAATCATTTGAAAAATCAGTTCTATATTCAACTCCGAAACTATCCAAAACCTCTTTTACATATTTTACTGTAAGTGGCAAGTCATTACCTATTTCAGGAATTTTATGCAAATCTCTTCTCCAATTTATAACTTCCTGTGAAATCTCATTAAAATTTTTACAATCCATAAATTATCCTCCTTTATTAATTTTTATTTTTCATTTTTTCATCAAAACTTGCAAAAGCTACTACTCCGAATATTGCAATAGGAATCATTAAAAACAAAGGTATAAAACTTAAAAATTTAAGCATAATTAAGGTAAGTGCCAAAGCAAATGCTCCGTATTTTAAGTTTTTTGAAGCATAAAGTGCGAATATTGCTCCGAATATTGCAGGAGATACGTATTTAAACGCCTCTATAACAACCGGAGGAAATAATGACATCAATGTCGCTCCGCCAAGTGCAGCTATAGTTACAACAATCAAATTTGTTATTATTGACCCTGCTATCGCTAAAGTAGATACTATTTCCGCTTTTTTACTTCCTGTTTCAACTTTCAATGTTTCTTGTGCAATAGCAGAACATGGAACTCTCATATTACTTATATTTCCTGACAAGAAAGACATATATGTTCCCGGAAGTCCCAAAAGCGGGAAATATGAAACCGGTTCAACAACTGAATAAACTGCAAACATTGAAGCAATATACATCCATCCTGTTAAAATTTCTGTAAGAGTAGGAATCGCTCCGTAAAAAACATATAACCCTATTGCAGGTAAAAAGCAAAGCGGAATTGCAAAAAGATTTGTAAATCTTCCGTATCTTATTATCGACTTTGTAAAAATATTTTCATATTGTTCATTAAAATCTTTCATTATATGCCTCCTAACTTAATATACAAAACAGTAGCTGTCATTCCTATTACCATTGCTATTCCTAAGTTATATTCAACAAGTTTAGGATATTTTTTGGCAATTTTCTCTAAAATAATCATTGAGATTGCTGCTGTAATTCCCGAAATCATAAACCCTCTCATTTCAGGTTTTAATCCGTTTAGTAAGTCTTTACTAAAGAAAAACGCAAAGGCTCCACACATTGCCGGCAAAGTAATTTTTGCCATTTTCTTAGGATTTCCGCCTGAAATTTTTTTGTTTATTTTGTCCAACTTGTGTGTAAAAAGTCCTGTTGTCAGTAACCACGCACTACCGTTTAATGCCATTACCCACGCAGCATTTGCAAAATGAACCAATGAATAATTATTTGCCCCCAAAGTTGTTCCCATTGCACTTGCCGCCATATTAGCTGCCGCCAATTCAGTCGGTGCAGCTCCGATAACAGAAAGTCTCATCCAAGCAAGCGGTCCACCAATAGCTCCCATTAATCCCAACATAACTACAAATACACCAAATGCCGGTCCGATTGCAGAAAATGCTCCTACACGAAACGCTTTTTTTGCATCTTCTTTTGATAATTCAACAAGTGGAGCACTTTTCATTGCTTTTTTATAAAATATGTACGCTTGTACCCCACATATAACCGCAACAGGTATCGCTAATAACCACATAGCATAACTGTTTGCATACTTTAAATAGTCCATATAATTCCTCCTTGAATAATTTATTTACATATATGATATATAATTTACCGATTAAATAAAACGTTCTTTTTTACAAAAAGTTAGCAATTTTTTTGCAATTTTTTACAAATATAATTTTTTAAAATTGACTTAATGTATTATTTTTGTTAGAATACTTTATGTATCATATTTGATATTTAATATTTAAAAAATAATTATGAAAGAGGATTTTAATGGATAAGAAAAAGATAGAACAAGCTGTCAGTATGATTATAGAAGCAGTCGGCGAAGACCCAAACAGAGAAGGTTTGTTGGAAACTCCTCAAAGAGTTGCAAGAATGTATGAAGAAATTTTTTCAGGTATCGGAAAAAACGCAAAAGAACATCTTTCAAAAACTTTTGAGTTAGTAGATGGAAGTATGGTAATTGAAAAGGATATTACTTTTTTCTCAATGTGTGAACATCATTTTTTACCTTTTTGGGGAAAAGTTCATATAGCTTATTTGCCTAACGGACGTGTCGCAGGACTTTCAAAACTTGCACGTTGTGTTGATGTATATGCAAAAAAACCACAACTTCAAGAAAGATTAAATATGGAAATTGCTGATGCTATTATGGAATTTTTAAATGCAAAAGGTGCATTGGTTGTTATTGAAGCCGAACATATGTGTATGAATATGAGAGGTGTTAAAAGACCCGGAACAACTACTGTTACTTCAATAAGCAGAGGTGTTTTTGAAAAAGATTTAACCCTTAGAGATGAAGCATACAGACTTATGAAACTACAAGGATAAAAAAATGGATAAAATTGTCATATCTAACCTTATAATATTCGGTAATCACGGTGTATTTCAAGAAGAAAAAACTCTCGGACAAAAATTTTTGATAGACATAGTCCTTGAACTTTCAACCCAAGAAGCAGGTATTACAAAAGATTTGGAAAAGTCTGTTCATTACGGATTTTTGGCAAATGAAATAAATGAATTGTTCACATCTAAATCAAATGATTTAATCGAAACTTGTGCCGAAGAAATTGCTCAATTTATTTTAAAAAAATATAATATAGTAGAAAAAGTTACAGTAAAAGTAAAAAAACCTTGGGCACCGATAAACTTGCCTGTCGAAGATTTATACATTGAAATTGAAAGAAAACGACATAGAGTTTTTTTGGGATTGGGTTCAAACATCGGAGATTCAAAAAAAATTTTAGAAACTGCTGTAAATAAAATTGAAGACGATTACACGAAAGTTTTAAAATTTTCAAAATTTTATGAAACAAAGGCTTGGGGGCTTACAGAACAACCTGATTTTTTAAATAAAGTTATTGAGATTGAAACAACTTATGAACCTTTGGTATTATTAAAACATTTACAAAAAATCGAATTGGAACTTGGACGTGAAAGAAAAATTCACTGGGGACCGAGAACTGTCGACATAGACATATTATTTATTGATGATAAAAAAATATATCTTGATGACTTAATCGTTCCTCATCCATATATCCAAGAAAGAGCATTCGTTCTTGAACCTATGAATGAAATTGCTCCGCATTTTATCCATCCGGTTGAAAACAAACCAATCAGAGAACTTTTAAAGAACTTATCTGATAACCAAAAAAGTTAGAATTTAATTTGAGCCGAACACTAAAACACGGACAGTTAAATAAATTATTCAAAGGAATGTAACCTATAATTAATAGGAGACATTCCTTTTTAATTATCATTAATTCTTTTCGTATTATATCATTTACTATAATCTTTATATCATCTATTAATTTTTTATAAAAAGAATAATTTTGTCCCTAAAATATTTCTTGTTTCATTTTTTAAAATTTTTTACCTATACCTTCAATGCGGTATTTTATATTTTTTTGATAATTCACATTGATTGATATTATTTTTTTCATATTCTTTAATAACTTTTTATGTGAATTTATATCATATTTTGACATACAAAAACCCCTAAATCCTTTGTCCGGATTTAGGGGTTCATATCATTATTTTTTAACTTTTTTATTTTAATATGCTATTGTTGAATTTATTATCTTTTATAGGCTTTAAAATTTATATCTTCCATTTGATTTGCAAGTCTTACGCAGTCAGCTATTTTTGCCGCCATTAGATGAGGTTTTATTGTATGAACTCTTAATACTTCTACACCTTTAAAACTTGCTATTGCTGTAAGTTTTGCCGAT
>JALEHY010000033.1 GCA_022770425.1 Parvimonas sp.
GTCGGATTTTTAAGTTTAATTACATTTGGAGGAAGAGTTATTAATCATACATCAGATTTATATTATTGGTATAAAGATGTATTTTTAAAGTATTTACAGATAAATCCATTCGATAATATATTTGTATTATTGACAATATGCTCTGCAATTTTATTATCAAGAGTTATAAATTACAAATTGAATAAGAGATATAGCTTTTCAAAGTTTGATACAGATGAAGAAACAAAGAAAAAATTAGCATTGTATATGACAATATTTACAGCACCGTATATATTTTTCTTTTCGGTAACAATTTAAAAACACAATAAAATTAATCTGAAAGATGAAAGGACGATTGGTTACATAATGTTCGGCAACAAATTAACGATACATTTTACAGTACCAATAACAACATAGGAAGTTTCTAAAATAAGATAATTAATTTTTGAAAATAAATTATAGTAATAAATGACTTTATCGTGATAAATAAATTTTTAAAAAGTATTACTTTTTTATACAAAATGGGGTATAATATAAATATAAGAAAAGGTTAGGAGGTATTTGTATGAAATTAAAATTTACAGGTAAAAACATTGAGGTTACAGATGCTTTGAAAGAAGTTACTTTGAAAAAGTTTGAAAAATTAAATAAGTTTTTCAGTGAAGATATTGAAGGAAAAGTGTCTTACAGCGTAATCAAAAATGACAGAATTTTTGAAGCTACAATTTATTTACCAAACAGTACAATACTTAGAGCAGAAGAAAGCACACCTGATATGTATACTTCAATAGACTGTGTTTTAGATAGTCTTGAAAGACAAATCAGAAAGAACAAAACTAAATTACAAAGAAAGTATCAAGCTTTGGAAACAATAAGGTTTGAAAAAATAGCCGATAATGTTGAAGATGAAGAACCTGCGAAAATTGTGAAAGTTAAAAACTTTGATGTTGCAATGATGTCTGAAGAAGAGGCTATTTTACAAATGGAGCTTTTAAATCATAATTTCTTTGTATTTAAGGATGCCAAAGATGCAAAAGTTAATATTTTATATAAAAGAAAAGACGGACATTACGGGCTTATTGTAGTTGATTAAATTTTAAGCTTGTAGACAACAATTTATAGAATAGATAATTAAAATGAAAAACCTTGACGCAAACTAACTTTATAGTTTAAAGTCAAGGTTTTTTGTGTGAATTTATTAGTTTTTGAATTAAAATCGGTGTACATAATGCATTTGGTAATAAAAAAAGAAAGCAATGCTTTCTTTTTTCATTTTACGGTGATTTGGGGGCACACCGTAAATTTTGGAGAGAGTAACTCATCAATGAGTATCTATAATAAAGTAATTGATAGCTTGATAATATTATATACTAATATTTTATCTGATAAAAGTATATCATTTATTTAAAACGTTGTCAAGCCTTTAGTGTAATAAATTTAAACTTATAATTTTGTATGAAAAATTAAGAGTTTAAAAGAATAAGTATGCTAAAACAACATAAAAATTAAATATTTTATTAAAGTTTAACACTTTATTTTGTAAAAAAATACAAAATTTTTTAATTTTAATAAAAATTTTTTTATGTAAATAATAAAAATTTTCAAAATGAATAAACATTTTCCCGAAAAATCTATTGACAAATAAAAAAAGCTATATTATAATTTAATAGGAATATTGAATAGTAAAGTAATAATACGGAGAATAGATTTTGACAAATATTATCGGTTTGTCTCTAAATAAAGTATTTTTATTTGGCTTTTTGTATTCTAAAAAAATTTTATGGAGGAAGGTTATGAAAAAAAGAATAAGCCTTATGATGATTTTCTCAATGCTTATGTTATCGTTTGCTGGTTGTTCAGGCGGCTCAGGAAATAAGAGCGGTAATAACGAAAGCGTTGCAGAAGAAACTTTAACTGTTGCAATGTCAGGTGATGCGATAGCTTTAGACCCTGTTGCAACAAATGACAATCAATCAAGTAACGTTATGATTCAAATTTATGAAGGTCTTCTATATTTGGGAGATGACGGACAAGTTAAACCGTTATTAGCTGAAAAATTTGAACAAAAAGATCAATCTACATATGTTTTTACTCTAAGAAAAGGAATAAAATTCCATAACGGAGAAGAACTTAAAGCAAATGACGTTGTATTTAGTTTAAAAAGAGCGATAGAAGCTCCAAACGTTAAGCATTTATTCAATACTATTGATGCAAATACAGTAGTTGCTAAAGATGATTATACAGTTGAATTTAAATTATCAAGTCCATATTCAGGTATTTTAGCTGCTCTTTGTCATCCGGGTGCATTTATAGTTAATGAAAAAGCCGTAAAAGACGGTGGTGACAACTACAAGATGAACCCTGTCGGAACAGGTCCTTTAAAATTTGTTTCTTGGACAAAAGCAAATGAAATCAACTTAGAAAGATTTGATGATTATCATTCAGATAAAGTTGCTTACAAGAGCGTTAAATTAAGAATCATCCCTGAACCTACAAACCGTACAATTGAACTTGAAACAGGCGGTGTAGATATTTCTTACGATATAGCTGAAAATGATATTTCTAAAGTTGAAGGAAATTCAGAACTTAAACTTTTAAAATCTTTAGATTATGGTACAACTTACTTAGGATTTAACTGTTCAAAAGCTCCTTTTGACAATCCGAAAGTAAGAGAAGCTATCTCTTATGCTATTGATATGGAAAGTATTGTTAAGGCTGTTTACTTGGGTGTTGGTAAAACTGCAACAGGTCCTATGCCTTCAACATTAAAATACTCAATAGCCGATCAACTTCAAGTTAGAAAAAGAGATGTTGCTAAAGCTAAAGAACTTTTGAAAGAAGCCGGATTTGAAAACGGATTCCAAACTACACTTTCAACAAATGAAAACAAGAGTAGACAAGAAATGGCTACTATAATAAAACAACAATTATCAGAAGTCGGTATAGATGTTAGTATTAAAGCGTTAGAATGGTCAGCATTTAATGACTTGTTAAAAAATGCTCAACAAGATATGTTTGAAATTGCTTGGATAGCAGACTCACCTGATGCAGATACATTTATGTTCCCTTGTTTCCATTCAAGCGCTAAAGGTGCAGGCGGAAACTATGCATACTTAGAAGATAAACAATTGGATGAATTATTGGAAAAAGCAAGAGTTGAACAAAATGATGCAACTCGTGCCGATTTATACAAAAAAGCTCAAGAAAGAGTTTTGGAAATTTCTGCTTGGGTTCCTCAATATAACAAAGAATTATTAGTAGGTACAAGAAAGAACATCGACGGAGTTAAACTATCTCCATTCGGTTGGTACAAATTAACAGCTGTTAAGAAAACTGCAAAATAATTTTTAGAAAATTCCGAATAAAAGATGGGAAACCATCTTTTATTTTGGAATAGATATTGGAAGGTGCTATATGATTAAATATATAATTAAGAGAATACTTTATTTGATACCTATTTTGCTTGGTGTTAGTTTTATCGTATTTGCATTATTGTTTGTAACTCCGGGAGATCCTGCCAGAAATGCTTTGGGACCTTCAGCGTCAGAACAAGCTGTTATGGAACTTCGAGAAAAAATGGGACTTAATGATTCGTTTGCAAAACAATATTCAAGATATGTGACAAAAATTGTGACAAAAGGCGATTTAGGACAATCATACATAACAAAATCTCCGGTTTCTAAGGAGATATCTATGAGAGCTAAGTCTACTTTTAAATTGGCTGTGCTTTCAATTACATTTGCCGTTGTTTTAGGCATTCCTATCGGAATTATTACGGCTATTAAGCAATATTCTATTTTTGATAATATTACAATGATTTTTGCATTAATTGGTATATCTATGCCGGTTTTTTGGTTGGGACTGTTACTGATAATGCTATTTTCTGTTTATTTGGGATGGTTGCCTTCTTCAGGCTTTTCAACTCCCGCACAAATGGTCTTACCTGCAATCGCACTTGGTTCTCAATCCGTTTCTGTTATTACAAGAATGACAAGATCTTCTATGCTTGAGGTTATAAGAGCGGATTACATTCGTACTGCAAGAGCAAAAGGTCAAAGAGAAAAAGTTGTAATTTTAAGACATGCTTTAGGTAACGCTCTTATTCCGATAATTACGATAGTAGGTATTCAATTCGGTCAATTACTTGGCGGTGCACTTATGACAGAAGTAATTTTCTCAATACCCGGGTTAGGAAGACTTATGGTAGATGCGATAAAGATGAGAGATGCCCCTGTTGTTTTAGGTACAGTTTTATTCGTTGCGTTTACATTCAGTATTGTAAATTTAATTGTGGATTTACTATATACATTTGTTGACCCAAGAATTAAAACAAAGTATGTTTAGGAGGGGTAGTATGAAAGAAGTAAAAAAAGAACGTTCAAAAAGAGGGAAGTTCAGAAACTTAAAAGATATGTGGATAAGAATGAGAAGAAATAAACTTGCAATGGTTGGTTTAACTATAATCTGTATTTTGGTTTTAGTTGCAATTTTTGCAGATTACATTGCTCCTTTTGATTATGCACATCAAGACTTAAACAATACATTTGCAAAGCCCAATGCTAAAAACTTCTTTGGAACGGACAATTTAGGAGAAGATATTTTTAGCAGAATAGTTTACGGATCAAGAATATCTTTAAAAGTTGGTTTCATTTCAGTAGGAATTGCATTGGTTTTAGGAGTAATTATAGGAGCTGTTACAGGATATTTCGGTGGAAAGGTTGATAATTACTTGATGCGTTTTATAGATATTTTACAAGCCATTCCTGATATTTTATTGGCAATAGCAATTCTTGCGGCACTTGGCCCAAAACTTGCTAACCTTATGATAGCAGTAGGGGTTGCGTCAATACCCGGTTATTCGAGAATAGTAAGGTCATCTGTTTTGAGTATCAGAGATATGGAATTTATTGAAGCGGCAAAAGCAAATGGATCATCTAATACAAGAATTATATTTAAACATGTTATTCCTAACTGTTTAGCACCTATTATAGTTCAAGCTACTTTGGGTGTTGCTTATGCAATTATAAATGCCGCAGGACTTAGCTTTATAGGATTGGGATTGGAACCTCCAACTCCTGAATGGGGAGCGATGTTATCGGCAGGAAGAGCATTTATAAGAGATTATCCTCATATTACGATTTTTCCGGGACTTGCAATAGTTATTACTATTTTTGCATTAAATGTTTTGGGAGACGGACTAAGAGATGCTTTAGACCCTAAATTAAAACGATAGGAGAGGTACTATGTCAAATTTGTTGGAAATTAAAAATTTAAGTGTTCAATATGATACTGACTCAGGATTAGTCTCCGCAGTTAATAATTTGAGTCTGTCTGTTGGAAGAAAAGAAACCTTAGGCTTTGTAGGAGAAACAGGAGCAGGAAAAACAACTACCGCTCTTTCTATTATGAAGTTGATTCAATCTCCTCCCGGAAAGATAACACAAGGAGAGGTTATCTTTGAAGGACAAGATTTGTTAAAAGTAAAAGAAAAAGATATGTTTAATATAAGAGGAAATAAAATTTCTATGATTTTCCAAGATCCGATGACTTCTTTAAACCCTATTATGACAGTGGGAAATCAAATAAAAGAAGTTTTGGAATTACATCAAAAGTTGAGTAAAAGCGAACTTGTTGAAAAAACTGCACAAATGTTGGAAATGGTAGGAATAAGACGTGAAAGAATGAACGATTATCCTCATCAATTCAGTGGCGGAATGAAACAAAGAGTTGTTATAGCTATGGCCCTTGCCTGTAATCCTGAACTTATAATAGCGGATGAACCTACAACCGCTTTAGACGTAACTATCCAAGCGCAAGTTCTTGAACTTATGAAAAATTTAAAAGAAAGTTATAACACTTCAATGATACTTATCACTCATGACTTGGGGATTGTTGCTGAAATTTGCGATAAAGTTTCCGTTGTTTATGCAGGAACTATAGTTGAACATTCAGACGTTGAAAGTTTATATAAAAATCCATTACATCCTTATACAGTAGGTCTTTTCGATTCTATTCCAAGTTTGGACGAAGATAGCGAAAGACTTAGAGTTATTGAGGGAAACCCACCTGATCCGTCAAATTTACCGACAGGTTGTTGTTTCCATCCAAGATGCAAAAAGTGTATGGAAATTTGTAAAAAAGTTTTTCCGAAAGAAGTTGAAGTTGAAAAAGGTCATTTTGTAGCTTGTCACTTATATTCTAAACCGGAAGGGGTGAACGAAAATGAGCGATAAAATTGTAAACGAAAAATCAAATAACGATGAAATTCTTATAGAAGTTAAAAATTTAAAAAAGTATTTTAATACCAAAAAGGGTCTTTTACATGCTGTTGATGATTTGAGTTTTTACATAAAAAAAGGAGAAACATTAGGTCTTGTAGGAGAAAGCGGTTGTGGGAAATCAACTGCCGGAAGAGCGATTCTAAGACTTCATGAACCTACAAGCGGGGAAATCATCATGGACAATGAGAATACTTTGACTTATAAATCCAAAAGCGATATGAGAAAAATGAGACAAAAAATGCAAATAGTATTCCAAGACCCGTACTCTTCGCTTAACCCTCGTATGAATACTTTTGATTTGATTGCCGAACCTCTTAGAGTAAATAAACTTACAAAATCAACTCAAGAACTTGAGGACAGAGTTTATAATATGATGAAAACGGTAGGCCTTGAAGAAAGACTTGCAGGAGCTTTTCCTCATGAATTGGACGGAGGAAGAAGACAAAGAATAGGGATAGCCCGTGCATTAATTTTGGAACCTAAGTTTATCGTACTTGACGAACCTGTTTCCGCACTTGATGTAAGTATTCAGGCACAAGTTTTAAACCTTATGGACAATCTTCAAGACGAGTTTGGACTTACTTATCTTTTCATATCTCACGACTTGAGTGTAGTTAAACACATTTCGGATAGAATTGCCGTTATGTATTTAGGAAAAATAGTAGAGCTTACAGATTACAAGAGTATTTTTGAAAAGCCTATGCATCCTTATACACAAGCCTTATTATCTGCGATTCCTATTCCTAAAGTAGGACTTAAACGTGAGCGTATAATTTTGGAAGGAGATGTTCCAAGTCCTATAAATCCGCCACAAGGTTGCAGATTCTGCGGAAGATGCAGACACGCATTTGATAAATGTAAAGAAGTTTCTCCGGAACTTGTTGAAATGGAAGAGGGACATTTTGTAGCTTGTCACTTGTATGAAGAAAAATAGAAAATTATTTTAACGAAAAGCATATATCGAAATTTTGATATATGCTTTTTTATTTAATTTTCCATAAAAAAATATCAGAATTGGAAAAAAACGAAATTATGAAATTAAAGATATTTTTAAATAAAAATAATAGTTTAATAAATTATTTTAAAAGATGTTGACTTTTATTTTGGTTATGTTACAATTTGTATTATAAATACTGTGCATAACTTGTGTTAGTATGAATGCGCATTGGTTAATTCCAATGGGATACGGTGCATTAAAAGTCATCAAAGACATGTTTGGTTAAATCCAAACAAAAGGATATGGTTTATACCATATCCTTTTACATATTATTTATGGAGGAGTTATGAAAATACTTGAACTTAAACATAATTTTGAAACTTTTTCTTTAGATATAAAAGATATGGAGTTTAATAGAAATAAAATCATCGGTTTGGTCGGGAAAAACGGTGCAGGGAAAACTACATTAATGAATTGTGTCAGCGGAAATTTAAAGCCTAATGTTAAATGCGAGTTAGAGGATATACAACAAGAGGATATTTTATATATACCAAGTGATTTAAAGGCTTATGAATTTCTCACTGTGAATGAATTTTTAGACTTGTTGATAAAATATAATGAAACTTACATTACTTCAAAAGAACTTATAGAGATTTTAAAGTTAAAAGGTAAAGAAAATGAACTTATATGCAATCTATCTCAGGGAATGTGTAAAAAAATTTCTTTAGCTCCTATTTTTATAAGGAGTTATCGACTGTTGATTTTAGATGAACCTTTTAACAGTATAGATATTAACTACATTTTTGAGCTTAAGAAACATTTAAGAAATTTGGTTGAAATTTGCAGTATAGTTATATCTTCTCATATTTTAGATACTTTAAGCGACTTGTGTGATATTTTTTATGTTATTGACGAAGGAAATGTTGTTAAGTGCATAGTCAATGATTTTAATATAGAAAATCTTGAGAGGGAGATTTTAAATGGAAATACTTAGAATAAATTATTTTTTATTTAGAAAAAGGTTGAAATTAACAAAAATCAGACATTTATTTTTCATATCTTCCCTGATTTTTTTGCTTTTGTTTGTACAGTTGATTTTTTATAAATTGGGAAAGTATGAACAAATGTATAAATTAAAGTTTATAATTTTCAGTGTATTTAGTGCAGGAACTGTTTTTCCGAGTAAAAATTTTACGGATTTACTTAGATTAAAGACATTTTTTAACAAGATAAATAACTACAGTTTAGAAAGATATTTTTACTGTAAAAATTATATATTAACTGTAATTTTGTTTGTTTATTTTTTTATTCCTTATAAAGTGGAGTTTGTTAAAACTTTTCTTTTGTATTTTTTTATCATACTTTTTATATATTTGATTTTTATTGTTTTATCAAATCTAATGCCAAATAACTGTTTGGAAATTTATTTAAAAATTTTTAGAATGATTTTTGCATGGGGTCTATTTTTGTATGCAGACAAAATATTGAAATTTGATTTTTCTTATTATGCAAATAAGCTTAGTATATATATTTATGTGCCGTTAATTTTGTCAGTGATAGGACTTTCGCTTTACTTTTTAAAAAATATAAGGAGTTATGAAACTAAAAATCAAAAATATTTAAGTTTATTTGTAAAAAATAATAAACTTTTTGATTATAATCTACTTTATATATTAAGAAATAAATCTTTTTATAATTTTATTGTAACTTTCTATATTTCAATGTTTTTGATTTTCGATGCAGAAAATGTTAAAAATATAAGTTTTTCAATCGGACTGATACTCATACTAAATAATTTGTATAATTTTTATAGTGTTTGGAATTTTGATGAAAAAAGGCTTAATATTTTTTTCTCAAAAGAAAATATAAACAGTATACAACGGTTAAAAAATATTTCGATTGTAAAAGCGTATTTGATTTTTGTAATAGCAGTCTTTCCGATAATTTTTTACAGAGTCGGAATGGTTAGAGCTTTTTTAATTTTAATCGGAAATCTTTTGGGAGTTTTCGTATCAAACATAATTGTTGGAAGATTTTTAAAAGTAAATAATTTTATATTAAATAAAAATTTAATGTTTAATTACTTTTTAATAAATTTAATTATATCTATTTTGTTATTGTTGTTTATTTAGAAATTACAAATTGCGGTAATAAATCGCCTGTGAGAAAAATTTCTAAGTCATTTCATATAGTAAAATAATTTTTTAGGATAATTATTTATACATTTTTGATAAATGCTACTCTTTTGTGAGTAGTATTTTTGTTTTATGTTTTTTCCAAGTAATATTTACATTTATTTTTTGCTTGTTTCTTTCATTGACTGTTTCTTTGTTAATTTCATTAACTCTACTGTTAAATGTTTCCGTTTTTTGTTATAATTGTTGTATGTTTCGTTGAGATTTCTTTGATTTTTAGGTTTTGATACTTTTAATTACAGTAAATATGTAGGCTGTGAGTATATGAATATAGGTATGACAGAGAATTTTTTATACAAAATGAATTTAATATTATAAGGGAGATAGTAAATGTTAGAAATAAAAAACATATCTGTTGTCGGTGTTAAAGACTATTTTGTTTTGGTTTTGATAAGTCTTATTTGGTTTGGTATAGGGTGTTTGCTGTTTGAAAGTATATTTAAGAAAAGTAAGAATTTTAATTGGAGCTATTAGTATTT